>NC_013895.2:1206497-1508121 GCF_000025225.2 Mageeibacillus indolicus UPII9-5 | reverse complement strand
CGAAGTAAATGCTAGAGAGGAAAAGTCGCGAAGTACGAGTGAATCTCCCTACATCGCGCAGCTTAATCCGGCCTTTCGTATGTTTGGAGCATTGCTCATAGCAGTTCCGCTTATTTTTACTTTGGATTGGTTGTCCGCCCTAGTTGCACTCGGCCTTGATTTTCTTGTCGCCGCGGCCGTCAAGCTGAAACCTTGGCGTGTTATTAAACTTTCGTGGCCGGTTTGGGTTGGTGCGCCGAGCTCGGCCTTGGCGGTTTGGCTATATGGTAAAAGTGGGGGAGCGGTGTGGTTTGACTGGGGTTTTATCCATATAACCGATTTGTCCGGCGAATTGGCCTTAGCAACCGGGTTGCGTATTTTGGCTTTGGGCATTCCGGCGATTATCGTTGTACTGGGAATTGATGCTACAGATTTGGCTGATGCTTTGAGTCAATTGTTGCACTGTCCCGATCGTTTCGTCTATGGAGGATTGGCCGGCATGCGGTTGTTCGATGTGTTGCACGAAGATTGGGCGGCTTTGCAGGCTTCTCGACGGTCCCGGGGGCTGGGGGATGATAATAAATTAAAAGCTTTTTTCCCGCAAATGTTTGCGTTGTTGGTGTTGTCCATTCGGCGTTCGGTGGCTTTGGCTAAGGCAATGGAGGCACGGGGGTTCGGAGGAAAAACTGTCCGTTCGCATGCAAGAATAAGTCTTATTCACAAAAAAGATTATGTCTTTCTGGGAATATGTCTGTTGATTCCGTGTTTGGCGATAGCGGCGGCCGTTTGGGGTGGTACTTTCCGGTTGTTCGGCGGTTAATTCGTTGGTTGCTTGGCGGTTAAGTCGGCGGTAGTTGTAATTTCTGGCAACTTAGCGCACCGTCTCCGAAAAACAACAGCTGCAACTTGGCGTCGTAGTGTTTTACATAGGCATAGTCAGTGTTGGAGTTTTGCCATAGTCGTTGGCACTGCCATATGGAGCTACCATAGGCGTTGGCGGTTCGGCATGGCGGATCCCGAGCGGCCGAGTTCGCAGCTCGCAGCAGGCCCCGAGCGGCCGAGTTAGCAGCTCGCAGCAGGCCCCGGGCGGCCAAGTTTGCAGCCCGCAGCAGGCCCCGGGCTGCCGAGTTTGTAGCCAGCAACAGGCCCCGGGGCGGCCGGGAAACACTTGCCAACAAATGTTGTCCGTTGTTAGCAACTCTGCCAGCCGCCTAGCAGCAACCTACGTATATAGGACGTCGATCCGTTAGCAAACCAACCGGCATAGGATAGCTGACCTACTGTAAAAACTCGCCCCATAATTAAGAACATCTGAATATCAGTATTGGATCAGCATTGGGATCGGAGCGAGACTGATTCACTGCTTGTGCCTGACAAAAAACGCCTCCAATTTGCCGATTAATTCGCTGAGTGGAATACCGGTGCGCTCGCTCATATCCTGTACTCTGGCCTTGGGAAGCATGATTCGCGCTAATGGAGTGTTTAAGGCACGAAATTTGGGATTAAGCTCGATGAGATAAGCCTTTAATTCGGGGTCTACGGCCAATAAATCTTTTAAAAAAGTTTCCGGGGTTATTTTTACTTCCCCGCCAGTACGATCAGCTTCAATACGTTCCGCGGCCGGAGCGTTTGAACCGGCCAATTTGGTGGAATCAGATTCTGCCGGCGCGGCAGGTTGAACCGCCTTGCCGTGGGTGCTGGATGCATCAGATTTCATTGAAATGCCGGCGGCATCGGACTGACTGCCTTGCTCGTCCTTTGGCGCGGCCCAAGTCAGCAGTGTTTGCGAATCGGTCAAAGACCGAATATGCGTGCAATCTTGCATCATCTCCAAAACGCCACGGAAACGCCCGTCACGGTCACGCACGGCAGTATATAAAATATAAATAAAAATATCTGGCTTATTTATCCAAAACTCAGCTTGATCCTGCTCACCACTGCGAAATTTGGAGATAATCTCTTCAACGATGTGGACACTTTTACGCGGATGACAATTTTTGACATCACGCCCGATTACGTTCGACGAACGCGGGAAAACCCGATGAGCGGAGTCATTATAAAATTTGACGATTTCATTTTCATCGACATAAGAGAAATCAACCGGCATATGTTGAAAAATCAAATTAATTTGCTCCAAGGTCAGTTTGCCGTTGGTCACATTGAGTTCCTGTTGTGAGTCGGTCGCCTCCGGTGATTGATAACCGTATTTGCCGAGCAGGGCGGCTATTTCGGATGCCAAAGCATTACTTGTTACACCCGGTACTTTGGCCGAGTTTGGGTTAGAGGATTGCTCGGCCGCCGCCTGCGATGTCGCTACGCCATTCGGACTTGGCCGCCCGGTTCTAAGCCCGGTTCCAAGTCCGTCTTGTCCCTCAGTTCCAACCCCGGCTCCCACACCGCCCGCTTGCAAGCCATCTTCCCAAGGCGTACTGAGCGGTTCCGGCGTTATATTGGCGAAACCAATTTCAAAATCCCCCTGCCGCATCGCGTCAAACTCCTGCGAACTGATCAAGGCGAGTGAAGTAGGATATAACACCGTCTCCTCTTTTTGTATCAAATCGAGGATGTCGGCGACCAAAGTCGGCTGTAGCTTAATAAAAGCAGTTTCATCCGCCTCACTCATCAGACTTAGCTCACCATTCCCCCCATTTAATGAAGTAACGTCAGCCTTTTTGAGAAGATTATAAGCCGCCGAGATTTCATCTTTGATGAAGTCGTCCAAAGTCCACATAGTCGTGGTCGGACGGGTGAACCCTTTTTTCTCCAAAACCGGATAGAGCTGATTTTGTTTGCGCTGCAAATGCAAACGCCAACGGACAATATGATCATAGATTTCCAACCATTGGTTTTTGATTGCCGGATATTGCTGTAAGTCTTCCACTTGTTTCAGCAGATCACGCATGACATCATTTTCCCGATAATAGTTGAGTATCGGGTGATTAAGCGGCAGAGTCGGACGGGTGCGGTCGAGTACATCCTCAAAAAGAGCGATCATACCCTGAATATCTTCTTTGCGACATTCATCCTCAACTTCCGGTTTCAACTCCTGCTCGATCAAAGCCACCTCGTAGGGGTGCAGCACCTTAACCCGGTTTTTCAGTTCGGCTTTGGCTGCTGCGAGACTCAGCTCTCCGTCTTCATAGGCTTTTTTTATTTCAAAAGCGGCCTGCAATTTTACATTGTCTACATCAGGTAAAAATTCGCGCATAGTGCCTCCTCGTAATTTTTGTGTTGTTAGTGATATCTAACAGATTAACAAATTTTTTGCTTGCTGAACACTGCCGGCGAATGGTGGAGAACAAAAAATGTACCTAGTCTTACATTTATTAAGACGATCACTGATATTGTTTCCTTGTTACGAGTATTAAATTTGTGTTAAAATATGATGCTGCAAAGGACTCAAAGCGCAACAAGCGCGTAATCTTTGCCTTATAATTTTGCTGCCAGGCGAGACGCAGCACCTTGTAATTTTGCTACTAGGCGAGGTGAAACTGTTATATCGCCGAAAATGGAGAGGATTATGAATAAATATTTACGTAAAATTGCCGCCGTGCTCAGTTTGACCCTTGTGCTTACTTCTTTTGACTGCACGGCTTTGCGAGCTGTAAATACGGCTGAAATAAATGCGGTAAGCAGTGATTATGACAAGCTGACTAAGCAGGGCGATGCGAATAAGACTGATCAGACGGACACTGCGGAACCGAACACTGCGCAACCGAACACTGCGGAACCTAACGCAGCCAAGGCAGACGGTGCAGCGAAGAAGCAAGCTGCGACAAAGCAGGACGAAGGCAAGGCGGAGTCAGCCGAAGCAACAAAGACAGCAAAGGAACCGAGTACTGCGTCGGATGCCGATGCGCAACCGAACTACATCGTGGCTGAACCGGTAACCGGCAATAAAAACGACAAAGGTCGTTCTAAACGCAGCCGCCGGTCCGTAAGTGACTTGGATCGTGCTGCTTACGAAGATCGCTCCGAAATAGGCATGGATCGTTCAGCCCCTGAAGCAGGCAATGATACAACCTGTCCGTCTAAGCCGGCTCCTGAAGGAAACGGCTTATTAACCTACGGTTCTGCCCCGGCAAAAACAGACGGCGGTCTAGAGAAAGGCGAAGAAGCTGATCCGAAGATCACAGAACCGGATGGTGCTTATCTCAACCGCCACCTGCCATTGCAAGCACGCTATTTAGGCGATCCGATCAAGCAAGATGCAGCCAATAAACAGGTAAAAAACGAAGCACCTCCAGCGACTTACAGCTATAAGATGCATTTTGTGCTGATACGTACCATATATAAATCCGAGGGTGAGGGCGAAAATAAGAAAATTGTTCCCACATTTTTGGTAAAAGAGTTCCATAAACCATATCAGATTACTGTTGGTGAAGACGATTTGGCCCCATCGGTAAACGGTACGAGGTTTGTTTTGCCGCAAAAGGAAGGCTATGCAAAACCAGTAGTGTATGACGGTGATCTTACGAAGCCGGAAAAAAACGATAAACATGCGGAGGCGAAAGAGAACGATAAAAATGAGGAAAAAATTTTTATAAAGGAAGAAATCTATAAAAATTTGGAAGCCAAACAGAAAATAGATTATGCGGAAATTGTCTTTCAGCACGACGGAACTTCATCCGTAGATGAAGGAAATAAAGTCAGAAATTTGCCCATCAAAAATGAGGTAACGGATCATGAAGGCAAAAAAGGATACGATAGTAATCCGAGCACAAAACAAAATAAGTTTGAGCAGACCTTTGTCTATATGCCAAATGATGCCACGGTAACCATTAGGTATCAGAAGCAAAGCACGAAGAATATGAACGAGTTTGAAGCTGTCGACGAAACAGATAACATAACAATTAACTCAAGCATAGGTGCCGATTATGTGCTCAGTCATAATGAACTGTATCCTGCCGCTAAAGGGAATAATGATATGGAAAAAAAGAACAATTATAAAGAATTACGTGAGGGCTATAGACCGGAACTAGAAAATGTGCGTTTTTTGGTGCCGGAGGCTAAAGCAGGTGAATTCCAAATTACCTTGCGCCTACTTCGTAATACTGGTTCGGCTGTTTTCGACGCTAACGGTGGCGATCCTCTGCCGACCCGTACCTTCGCTTATGATCAGCCCATAATTTTCCCGCCAGAACCGACACGTGAAGGCTACACTTTTTTAGGCTGGCGACCTAATAAGGACGTCGCTTACACGAATAAAGGCGAAAATAAGGGACCTAAAAAATTTTATAAGGTTACTGGAGATAATGCGATCGAAACATTCGAAGATGAATTGATTAAAAATAGCTTTAAACCTGAGGAAAAAAAGACTATAGAAGAAAATACTCGCGCTAGAATCGAAAAAGAGGTCACTAACGAGGTTGTCGAAGATCTTAAATATAAATATAAGCAGGAAGTTGAAGAGAAAGTTAAAAAAGAATATGAACAAAAGATTAAAGAAGAAGTAAAAAAAGAAATTGAAGACGGAAGTCTGAAGCCTGAAGACGAAGAAAAGGAAGTGAAAAAAAGGTTAGCAGAAAAGCAGGCAAATAAAGTAGCAGAAATTTTGCCAAAGCGAGTAGCTAAACACTTGCCGGATGAGGTGGCAAAAAGAAAAACGGAAACGGAAAATGAAATAGAAAGAAAAACCCGTCAAGAGGAACTGGACAGAGCCTATATGAAAAATCCGGCCTCGCGTGACGATTATAAAAATAAGCTGCTTGATCTTAAATATGAGTATCTCATGCCATCGAATGGGGTAACTTTTGCCGCAGTCTGGGCAACGAATCCAACAGCCGAATACACCTACAGCTACTGGCTGGAAAAACCGGATGATCCACTATTTGATACATTCGCTGATAAATATGTGTATCTGTATTCGAATACAGATACACAAAAAATTGAAAAAAATGGAGAAGTTAAGGATGTTCCGATTAAAGTAGATACGTTTACTTCATTCAGCTCCCAAGATTGGAATACAAAACTTGCTGACAAAGCTGAGGCTGTTAAGAAACATGCAGACGGTGAAGACGGCAGCGGACATAAAAATATTGACACTAAGTTCTATGAATGGGATGCTTTGGCTAGTAAGTACAAACCAATGGCCAAATTTGAGGACTTCTTTCAGCTCGACAAAGCTGCAACTACGGAAGCAAACAAGGGAATGTACGTAACGGGTGATGGCCGGGCGGACTGCAAGATTATCTTCAAGCGGCGGCGCTATACGGTGGTGTTTACAACAAAAAGAGATAACGAACCAGAGAATAAGATACCTACAGAACCATATCCAGACGGGTTCGTATTGAGCATTAAAGGTAGCGGTTACGACAAGTTGGGTAATCACATTCTTAGTGATTTTACTTCAAAAGGCAAAAAGACCCCGTTTAAAGCACCGAATATGGAGTATAAAGATGGGAAAACATTAGTAGATGCTAAAGAAGTAGAACCGCAACCAGATTTGCAACTGAGTGAGGAGGAAAGGAAGAAGGCACCTTATCAGTTTACGGCGCGATTTGGCCAGAATCTAGACAAAGTTTGGCCAAATCCTTACGAAAATTGTTCTTTCTATTATCATAAAAAAGGAGAAGAGTATTTCTTGGGTTGGAAAACCTGTTCGGATAATACCCAATATTTTGATACTCCACCATACTCTATTTCTCCCAAGCTTCTTTACGGAAATGGCAAATATTATTTGGCCGATCGCCGGGGATATTACACTGCTAAAACTGATTACGAAGATAATGTTCCAGCTGTGCTAGCCATGTTACCTGATTTTACTAATCAAAGTGGTAAAGTTTTTCCTATTTTTACACTCTTTTGTAATCAGTCACTGGATGGGACAAAATATGCAATTAATGATATACCTTGGAAAATTAAAGTAGATACGAATAACTCTGATTTTGAATATATCGTGCCAGACTTAATTGGGTTCACTGCTATACCTAAGGGTAAGGACGACATTAAAGAGTTGGGACTTAAAAAGCCGCAAGAAAAAATAAATGAATTAATGGGAAAAGAAGAAGTTAAACTAAAAATAACGGATACAAAGGATAGCACGGATATGGGTCAACTTATCTCAGATACCAATGATGAGATTGACGATGTGGAAAAGAAATTAGACGGTAAGAAAATTAAAGAAAAATTTGAAAGATTTAATTTTGAAGTGGAGTTGGATGATGAAGATGAAAATTCGAGCGAAGATGAAAATTCGAGCGAAGATGAAAATCCGAGCGAAGATGAAAATCCGAGCGAAGATGAAACTCTGCCGAAAGGATTCGAAAAAGATGATGAATTTCCGCCGAGCAAATTTGAGACTGAATATGAAGAAATAGGAATTTTAAAAGTCCATTACGCTCGCAACCGCTACCCCATCACGATAAAAAGCATCGGGAAGCAGGAGAAAAAGCCGGATGAAGAGCCGGATGAAAAGCCGGAGGAAAAGACGAAGGAAGTGCCGGCATTTTATGATGACAAATTTGAGCATGCCTTACCTGATCCTTCAAAAATGACACCAGAACAATTAGATGACTTGCGACCGAAAGGAATACCGCAAACTTGGAAAATTGAGTGCTATACCTTTGATAAGAATAACAAATACCCAGTCGACGGCTACACCATGCCCGACAACCCGATAACCGTTTTTACCAAATGGGTCGATCCCAAAATCTACGATTTTACAATCGACTTAGATGGAGGATGGTTCGAAGGCTTGCCACCTCAAGAAGAAGTGACGGACGCCAAGTTCAATAACACGCTATACAAAAAAGATGAACACAAGATCAATATCCAGACTGTTAATGAGGACGGGAAAAACATCGGGGATGGAACTGTTGATTGGGATAAAATCGACGATTATGCTAAAAATCATACTCGTATTGGGAAAGTGACCTATCAAATTAAGTCAGGGGCTAATATTCGCAAAGAGCTTGAGCAGTACCTTAAGGAGGACTCCAAGGATGATTCCAAGCTGTGCCTTAAGCAAGAAGCTAAGAAGAAAATTGTGCCGGTGAAACCGGGGTACAAATTCGTCGGTTGGAAAACTGTCCGCTACAAGTCTGATGGAGATAATGGCTGGGTTGAAGATACCTCCTATGAAAAAGAGCATAATTCAGAAGAACTCTTCTCTTTCGGCTCACCGGTAGCTGGGAAGATGGGTATGCGCGCGAAATGGATTGAAGACGAACGCGTTCCCGTCTATTTCGAGCACCATTATTTCAATAAGCAAGGCGTAGAGCTTGGCTCGAATAATGAGAACCCCAAAAAGCCGGTTTTTGTAGATCTTAGTGATGAAAATTCTGAAGATTTAAAGCAGGTGCGGGAAAAACTGCAGAAGGATTACAAAAATACTTATCCCAAAGATAAGATGGCTATGCTCCAAGTTAAACCGGATGCTTTGCCCAAATCCAATATAGCCGGGATGGCCGAGGAAGATACAACCTGGGTTTTAGTCAGCAACGAAAAAGATCCCAAGAATGCTGACAATAAAAGTGACTTGGAGCTCCTTTTAAAGGATACATATAAAAATGGCTTGCCTCAGGAGATTACCAATAAGTTTATCCAGAATAAACTTGTAAAGGGTATGGAGAAAATTGGTGATAAAAAGGTGCTACCGCCACCTACCGTCTTTAAGTTCTACTATCAACCGTTCAAGCACCGTTTCTACTACAAGACTTACAAATGTGTCGATGACAGCGGTGATGGCAGCGGTGGCGAAGGCAGTAGTGGCCATGGGAATAGTGGTAATGAAGCTAAGATAAGATACCAGATTATGCGTGAACCTGAAAAGGTCCATAATGATAACTTTGACTATGATGTCATCAACTACAAACCGATTCACGGTTATAAGCTGTATTATGTACCGAAGACGCAGGACGGTGCACAGGCAGAAGATAAAAAAGATGGGCGTCAACGGGTTGCCAAATTTGAGGAAGATCCGGATGGTACACTTAAAATCAACGGTGCTAAGAGTTATAACTTCGACTTTGAATACAAGGATTACCGGGTGCTTGTACGCAATTCTAAAGATGCTATCACGCCTTATAAATACCACCGCGTCGTCTTTGAGCTGGATAAAAATATGGAATTTGTCACCAACTATCAGGGTGCGTTTAACGGACTAAAATCAGGTGACAAACTAAAAGATGTTGTTGCTGGCCAGAAGGAAAACAAAACCATTTCCGACCTTCTAGGTATGGGGGATAAGCTTGACACCAACGGTGTCAAGGACGCAACTGTATGCAACCGTCGCTACATTGTCGATGTGGCCGACGGCGTTGATGATGCCAACATTCCGTTGCCGCCCATCCGCCCGGTTCGTTTCCTGCCGGTGTCCTTGCGTTGGATCGATCAAGATGTGAAGAATGTATACAATGGAAACGTACCTAAGGGAGTTAATGCAGTAGATGTCGTGGAAGAAGATTTGGAGGCCAATTTGGATGAAGCTCTGCCGCCGGAACCGAAAGTACCGCGAAAAATCACTTTCGATCCCAATTATGAGGTCAAATTGTTGTTTAAGGCGGAGGACGATACCTGGCAGGACAATAACGAAATTTTGCCGCTTATAGAGAAGGGTAATCTGAAAAAAGAAGGGAAATACGAAGAGCAACCGGCCTGGAGCAAGGTGATGGCCGTTCGAGCCAGCCAGAATCTTATTTGTCAGCGGGTCAGCGGCAGTAAGCGGAACGGGGTTTTGACGGAACCGGAGGCACTCACGGATGGAACTTTGACGAGAAGCAAGATTTTGAAAGATCTTGAGAAGGATTATAATGACTGTATAAAAGAGGACGGTGAAGGCGGTTGTAAATTGAGGTCGTCCGATGGTGAGGGAAAATGGATAGGCGTTAACAAACCTTCCATGAATAAGCTGGAACTAACCGACTTTGCGGATTTGACAGCACCGAAAGATGATGAAAAGTTCAAACCGGCAGCTGAAAAACAGGATGGAGTGCCGATTTGGCAAAAGAAGCCATATCAGTTAAAAACAATTAAAGTTTCTGCTAAGGGCTCTGATGCCCCGGCTGCTGGTCAAGAAGATTGCTGCAATATCCAAATAGACGAGAATAACCCGCCGACGAAATCCGTCTGGACAAAGGAAGGGCTGGACAAACTCAAAGCAATTGACAACCAACAGCATGATTTCATCAAGTTTAAGGCCTCGGAGGTTGGGGCGGAAGAAGAAACCGACGGCGTAGAAACTGGCATTTTCGTCGAACATGATATCTTTATCAATAAACAAAAAGCCAGACGCCTGTTCGAAATTACTTATGACGGTGACACGGAAAATGGCCTTAACATTTACAACTGGGAAGTGCCGACCATCGACGTCGAAGTGCACAAATTCTGGTTCGGGAAGTACGGCCAGCCGCTCGATTTCAACACTCTGTCCGTAGGCATGGCGGCCAATCCTAAGCCATTGACGATGGAAATGCGCTTCATGGATCCGCGAGTTAAACTTAAACCCCGGACGGCAGATCTGACCGCGGCCAACAAATGGCACGATTGGATAAGAAATGTCCGGCTGAAATTCCGGAGCATCAGCCACCGCATCTATGATTACGAGTTGCACGAAATCGGCGAATCCGGCGGAACGCTCAGCTATGGCGGCAAGAAATTTGACGCGATCTACATCGGGCGCTGCCTCGATGGATTCAAGGTGATCAACCGCGAACAGACCTACGGCTTCCCACCGGTTGTAGCGATTTGCGACTGCGCCAGAATGGGCATGAACAAGGCTTATACGGCGGCCAACAGCGCCTATACGGCCGTAAGCGAAGCGGCCGGTAAAGCCGGCAACTACATTAAACGCCAAGTCGGTAAAATTTTTGGCGGAAACGGTAGGCAAACTGAAACGAATGGACAGGGCGGCTGCTCGTCCTGCCATTTGGACTAGCAAATTTTTGTAACGGCCCTTACCTGCCGACTGATAATTAATCGACGATGACCGGCGTTGAACCGCCGAATTATTGAGCCAGACGAAGCGCTTACGTGGGAAATTCCTGCGCAGGCGCTTTTGATTTATTAATAAAAATTACCTTGAAGTTAGTAAAACGGAACGGTAAACTAATAGCCATGAGAGAAGAAACCCGAAGTTTACAATTTTCCCATGTACCAGTGCTGTTGACAGAATGTTTGAAGGCATTGGACCTTAAGGCTAACGGTACCTATGTCGACTGTACGGCCGGCGGTGCCGGACACAGTGCCGCCATTTTGCAAAGACTCGGATCAGGTGGCCGACTTTTCGCTTTCGACAAAGACCCGACGGCACGTCAAGCCGCTGCCGCCAAATTGGCTCAAGTTAAAACAGCAGCAACCTATGAACTTATCGCTGCCGACTTTGCCTCATTGCGCGAAGAATTATCTAAGCGAAACGTCTTTGCTGTTGATGGGATTTTGGCTGATCTGGGCGTTTCTTCACCCCAACTGGATACCGGGGAACGCGGCTTTGCCTATCGGCTAGAGGGGCCGTTGGACATGCGTATGAATCCTACCTGCGGTAGAACGGCGGCAGATATTCTGCGTTTAGAAGATCAGGCGACATTGACTCGGATAATGCGCGAATACGGGGAAGAACGCTATGCTGCCCGAATCGCGGCCGCTGTCGTCAAAACGAGGGAGACCAAACCTTTGACCGGAACTGGCGAACTGGTTGACCTAATTTGCAAGGCCGTTCCGGCGGCTGCCCGCCGCGAAAAACAGCATCCGGCCAAACGAGTATTCCAAAGTCTGCGTATCGCCGTAAATGATGAATTGGGAGCTTTGCGTAAGCTGCTCCAACAAGCTCCTGGATTATTAAAGCCGGATGGCCACTTAGTAATTATAACCTTCCATTCATTGGAAGACCGCTTGGTCAAACAAGCGTTTCGACGGTGGGAGCGTCCCTGCCGCTGTCCGAGTGGTTTGCCCTGTGTTTGCGGATTAGCGTCCCAAGGCAAAGCAGACCCACCTCACGGCCTAGTTGCTGGAAAAACAGAACTGGCGGAAAACCCGCGTTCTCGCTCGGCCAGAGTGCGCGTGTTTCGGCGCAACGCCAATCCGCCGCTAGTTGAGATTTTTTCGGGTGAAGCGTCCGACTGAAAACAGTCGTGGAACAATCTTAAGCAACTACCCTATTTAATGAACACCGGTCACTCGCAACCGCAAAAAAGGTGCAATTTAATGAACAGAACGAAACAAAATACATATACGACTTCCGCCGACCTTGCCGGGGAACGAAGAGCCGGACGCCCGAGGCGACCTAGCCTGTTGCAACGCCTTTTCCCTCAGTCGGCACAAGTGCGGACTGCAGTCAGAGCCATCCTTTTTTTATTCGTCGTTTTTGGCCTTTTGCTGCTCAATCAGGCACGGATTGCCCGGATCGTCTACCAAAACGCCAAGCTGGAGAGCCAAATCCGCTTTACCCGCATGGAATCGGCGCAAAAACGCGAGCAAATTCAGAAATCGGCTGATATTGCCCGTATCCGCAAAAAAGCAGAAATGCTCGGCATGACTCTGCCATTGGAAGGACAAATTTTGACGATAAATGTGGCTCGGCAGGATTATGTAAGTTTCAACAGTAAACGCAGTCAGGACAGTGTTTTGAAGGACATCGACTGGCGGCGCGCGCTGGAAAATGTCGGGCGGCATTTACGCCTGTTAGAAGGAATGGCACCTACCGAGATTATTTCTGCGGAAAACAATGTCAATAAGGAAAAAGTGATTGACGGCAACACGTCCCCCGCCGGCTCAGAACTGGCCAAAAAAATGGAAACTAATTCCAAGTCTGGCGATGCAGCGACAGCTACGGAGGTGAAGGCCCATGAGCAATAAAATTTCCCGCTCCGCCATCGGCATGCTGTCGGTTATGCTGGTTCTGTGCCTCTTTGCCGTCGTCTTGATCGGTGAACTTTTCAGCATTCAAATCGTTCAGGGAACCCATTACAAAAAATTGGCCGGGGCCAACCATTTCACCAAACGGCAAACCTACCCCGAACGTGGCAAAATTGAAGATACCAATGGTGAAACACTGGCTTTGACGACTTATGTTTACACGATAGGTATAACCCCTGCCACCGTTCGCAGCAATAAAGCAAAAGATCCGCCCAAACGTGAAGCGATAATCGATGCTTTCAGCAAGTTTCTTAAACTCGAACGGTCGGAAGTTACCCGCTGCTTTGCCAAAAAAGACGTGACATATGTTGTTTTGAAAAAAAACATTTCCAAAGAAGAGTATGATCCTTTCGCCGCCTACCTAAACGAAAACCGCATCAACGGTGTAGCGGTAGATGCATTGCCCCGTCGGTTTTATCCGAAAAAAGATGTTGCTTCTCAAGTCATCGGTTTTGCGGGACTGAACGAGCGCAGTCTGGTCGGAATCAATGGGGTTGAGGCTTACTATAATAAAATCCTTTCCGGCACTCCCGGCTATACTTATGGTGAGGTTGACCACTATTTTGGCGGTCAGCTGCCTTATACTACCCCAACAGAAACTAAGCCCATCCCCGGTAGCAACCTTGTTTTGAACATTGACAGCAAGTTGCAACGCGAGATTCAAAAGATTGTCACCCGATATAGCAACTTGTTCGAAGCGATTGACGGTGCGACCGGTTTGGTAATGGATACGAAGACCGGCGCAGTTCTCGCCATGGCGCAAGATGTCAGCTACGATTTAAACCACCCTTACCAAACCCCACGCGGTTACGAGACCGGCGCCCGTGCGGTGAAGAAAGAACGTATCGTCAGTCACGGTTACGATTTGGCTGAGTTAGAAAAGGGCATCAACAAACAAATTGAGCAGCTAAAAAAAGAGGAAGAGGATCGCAAAAAAGAAGTGGAAGCGGCACGGCTTGATGCGGCCAAGGAAGCTGCCGCGGCGGCCGAAGCGCAAAAAAAGCAGACGGCGGATCGTGACGGAGATGCGCCAAAAACGAATGAGCGCAACGTTTCTTCTTCGGCTGATTTCGCTTCGCCGACCAACCCGTCCGATAGGCCCAATATGGCGAACCCCTCCGGTACGGCCAAGGCTGCCAATTCTGTCAAACCTAGCAAACCCGTAGTACACAAGCAAAAATTCGGGCCGACGACCCCGCATAAATTTTTAGGCCTTTTGTACAAAAATTTTGCCACATGGAATTTGATCGAAGAACTGAAAGAACCAAATCCCAACTACAAAGGTTGGTCACCGCTTACCGACAAATACGACATGAATTTCCTCAATTCCCATGTTTGGGCGAATTTAAATGTCAGCAGCACTTATGAGCCGGGTTCGACAATGAAGTCCTTTACAGTTGCCACTGCTCTGGAGGAACACGCGTTTAAGCTCGGAGAGATGTTCAGCGATGCGCCTATTTGGATCCGCGGTTTTGGCGAATACGCCATTCACTGCCATGCTTTTCCCGACAACCATGCCTACGAAACTGTTGAACAGGCCTACGGTAATTCCTGCAACCCGGTAATGGTACAACTGGCGGAACGGGTCGGTATCGAAAAATTTTATAACTATATTCATGCCTTGGGTTTTTACGGTGCCACCGGTGTCGATTTGCCGGCGGAGGCGATCGGCCTCTTGCACAATAATCCTAATGTGGTCGACCTTGCTCCGATGTCTTTCGGCGAATCTAACACCGTCACTCCACTTGCTTTGGCCACTGCTTATACCGCTTTGGGTAATGAAGGCGTGATGGTGAAACCACAAGTTGCGAAATATTTGACAGATGTCAACGGTAAAATCGTGCGAGACTTTGCCCCCTGCCCGGTAAGACAGGTGTACAGCAAAGAGACGGCCAAAACTATGCTGGCTATGATGCGGTCCGCTTTTACCAAAGGAATTGTCACCTACGCGAATGAGCCGGGCTATTTCCCCGGTGGTAAATCAGGTACGTCAACCAAAAAATTGCTCAACGGTGATGACGACGATTACAGCGTTATGTCGGTAGCCTCGATTTTCCCGATTGATGAGCCGCGATTCGTCGTCCTGGCCATCATTTATGGCCCTAATTCCGACAAAACCTCCTGCGCCCAGGGAATGTGCCGAGATATTATCCGAGTCACCGGCCGTTTGCGTAATGTCGCCAAACGTTATACCGAAGCCGATTTGTATCAGGCGATACAGCCTAAGGAAATATCTTACGCCAACGGGGTCAAACTTCAGTCGATTGCCGACTATCTGGCCTTGAAAGACGTGGAATTTGAGCTGGCGCCGGGCATGAAATACAGCGATTTCTTTTATACAATGTATCCGCTGGGAAAACAAAAATTAAACGGCTACCCGGTGTATTACGTCAGCCCGAATGGCGATCCGCCGCGCGAAGAAGTGGATGTGCCTGATTTTACCGGCAAAACATTTGAAGAAGCAGCTGAACTTGCTTATCAACGGCGCATAAATATTCGCTATGACGGCAATCCGTTGACCGGCGTAGTCGTTGGTCAGTCGGTTGAGGCCAAGAAAGACGGAAAAAGGCAGAAAATAAGAAAATATGAAGTTATTGAATTGAAGTTCGGTGCTTTGTCCGGCTACAATCCGCCGCAAATTAGGCGGGTGGTCGATCCTCCTGTCACCAAAAGTAATGACGATGGCCCGGCGGTAACCGATCCTATTTGGACAACACAACGAATATACAGTCCGTACGGCGGCGTGCCTGAGCATAATCCGTACGGTGGTTGATGGCCCGGTTGATGGCTCGGTTGATGGCTCGGTTGATGGCCCGGTTGGAGTTTGAAGGCCGCGAATAACACGCTAATCGACAGAAACGCATAAAAACAATGAAAGGAAAAGTATGGATCCGATAAGATTAAAAGAACTGATAAGGGCAACCTCCGGTCAACTGTTTTTTTCAGCTGACTCGGCTATGCGGAAAGAGGCCATGAATTATGTTTTGCTCGGCACTTCAACCGACAGCCGGACGATAAAAAGATGCGAAGCATTTTTTGCCTTAAAAGGGGAAAACTTTGACGGCCATGCTTTTGTTGAACGAGCCGTGCGAGCCGGAGCAGTAGCCTTGGTAGTCAGCGATCTCAAGTGCGCCGAACTTTGGCAGGCTGAATTGCCGACTATATTGGTCGAGGATACATTGACCGCTTTGCAAAAATTGGCGGCTTATTATCGTCAAAACTATTTGCATACCTTGGTCGCTATCACTGGTAGTGTCGGCAAAACGTCAACCCGGGAAATGATTGCCGCCGCTTTGCGACCGACTTTGGCGGTTTCCTGTACAGGCGAAAATCTGAATAATGAGATCGGCGTGCCGCAAACCGTCCTGAAAGTTCGCAGTGCTTGTGATGTCGCTGTCGTTGAAATGGGCATGGATCACGCCGGCGATTTGACTAAATTAAGCAGATTGGCTCAGCCGGATATTGCGGTTATTACTAATATAGGGTACTGCCATATTGAGCAACTTGGCTCTCAAATGGCCATAATGCGGGCTAAGGCGGAAATTATTAACGGGCTGAAAGCGGACGGAGTGTTGTTGCTTAATGCTGATGATCCGTTTTTGCGTCAGTTGGCCGCGGAACAAAAAGGCAAGATTAAACAAGCTTTTGTGGCACTAAATACTTGTCCGCCGGATCTGCCTGGGGACTGTCTCGTTGCTACTGATGTGAAAATTGAAGTCGATGGTTGTGCGTCTTTTATTATAAAACTTCAGCAAGCGCCTGACTTAGAAAAATACGGGACCATGGAGGCTTTTGTCGATAGCAATCGGCTGCCCCGTATAAAATTACCGGTGCCGGGGGAGCATCATGTGATAAACGCCCTCTTCGGCTTAGCGACGGCTCATCTGTTGCATCAGCCGCTCACTTTAGCGGCCAACGGTTTGCGCGATTTCTCGGTAATCGGGAATCGTCAGCGGATTATGAACGCGGACGGAGTGGTGTTGATCAACGATACCTATAACGCCGCGCCGGAGTCAATACGAGCCGGGGTCAAGACTTTGTGTTTCTTAGCACATTCAGAAAAGCGCCGGGCAATTGCGGTGTTAGGTGGTATTGCTGAGCTTGGAAATATGGCGGATCGATTGCATTATGAATTGGGGCGGTACTTGGCGACAGCCGACTTGGCAGAAATTTGGCTCTGCGGTCCATACGTGGCCGCGGTGGCTCAAGGAATAGCTGATGGTGATCAGGCTGGCGATCAGGCCGACAGTCAGGCCGGCGGCAAAGGAGATAGAAGCCCCGGAGCTTCCGGCACGGAACCGGCAGTGGACCTCGCTTCAGAATCGGTGGCACTTACGGCCACAAATTACACTTCAGAATCGAGGGCGAGGGCTGAGGCGACGATTAAGCCCCCGGTCAAAGTTCATGTTTTCGCCGACCGTGACAGTTTGACCGCGGAACTATTGCCGACGATTCAAGACCGTGACATCATTCTGATTAAGGGTTCGCATTCTTTTGCGATGGAAAAAGTGTGTGATGCCATCATCAGTAAACGCTTGGCCGAATAACTAGCGCAAATATCGGCATATTGCGCTATAATTTAAGAACTGCGATATTTTGTAACTATGCAACCAATTCATAATTCCGGCTGCATGTTTGCCTGCTTGTTGGCCTCCCGCCACGGCAAACGGAGGATAAAATGGACATACTTGAACTTTTAATCGGCTTCCTTATATTGATCGCTGTCGCCTGCGGTACAGCATTGAATGGCAAATTTTTATTGCCGCAACTGCGCCGCCTCCACCTAGGCCAACGCGTGCGTGATGACGGCCCCAAAACCCATTTAGTAAAAACAGGCACTCCGACCTTCGGTGGACTGATGTTCCTACCGCCGATAGCCGTAGTTGGTTTAGTGTTGTATCTGATCGGCGGCTTCAGATCAGATATTGGTATCCTGACCTTACTTATATTGGCGATGGGTGCGATCGGATTTGTTGACGATTTTGTTAAAGTTCGCATAAATAAAGAAGGTCTCACGGTTCGCCAAAAAACCGGCCTGATGCTTGGCCTTTGTGTGTTGGCTGCATTGTACATAATTTTTGCACATGGCGACCCGGTGATATACCTGTTCTTTCCACCATATCGTTTGGTGGTCTTCGGAGCATGGCGCATAATTTATGCCCTATTTGTAGTTGTTTATTTATATTTTTGCATTAATGCGGTTAATTTAACCGATGGGCTCGACGGACTGGCTTCCGGCGTTACCGCCGTGGTAAGCATCAGCCTTGGACTGCTTATTTTGTCGACCGCCAACTATTCACCCGACCTGGACCGGATCTCTTTCGCGGTTGCCGGCGGCTGCCTTGGCTTTCTAGTATATAACCGTTATCCGGCGAAAGTATTTATGGGTGACACCGGTTCCTTGGCTTTAGGCGCGGCAGTGAGTATGATTCCGCTGCTGATGGGTATACCCTGGTTGTTTGCCTTGTACGGTATAATTTATGTGACCGAAGCCCTATCGGTGGTTATTCAAGTCAGCTTTTTTAAAGCCACACACGGTCGCCGCATCTTTCGTATGTCCCCGATTCACCATCACTTTGAATTGGGAGGCTGGCCTGAAACAAAAATTGTCCGCGTCTTTATTTTAGTAACCGTGGTCGGCATAATCATCGGGCTACTTCTGGTAAATATGTGCAAAATTTAACAGGAGGTTGATGCCAATGATAAATCAGGATCCTTCAGAAAAAAATACCTCTGTCGGTCGGCTGAAAGCTCATGTCGACGGGCCGCTAGTCGTCACCGTTATGTTGATCCTCGCTTTCGGCTTAATAATGCTGTTCAGTGCCAGCATGGTCGGCTCACTCTATAAAAGCGGTGGTTCAACCAGTTTTTTTATAACTAGGCAAATTTTGTTTATGGCCTTAGGCGTAGCGGCAATTATTGCGATGTCCAAAATTAACATTCGCCGTTTTGACCGTAAACCGTGGGTCATTTTAACCGGTGCAATCTCGTTCTTCCTACTTGTTCTGGTACTTGTTCCGAGCGTCGGCATCGTTATTCAAGGGGCCAGACGCTGGCTCCCCGTACCGCTGACCAAATCCACTTTCCAGCCTTCGGAATATACTAAAATATTCACTGTGTTTTACATGGCGTGGTATTATTCCAACTTGCGCCGCCGCCGTCGCGCCGGATTGATCTTCAAGGCTCGTCCTGAAAAGCAAGGCTGGGTCGACGCCTGGGAAGAGATTATCAAGCCGATGATCCCTGTTGTCCTGCAATTGATGCTGATTTCCCTGCAGGCCCACATGTCGGCAGTAATCATTATTATTCTGGTTTGTGCGGCGATGATGGCCTCCGCCGGTTTGAAATTTGGCTCTTGGTTGCGCGGCGGCCTGGTCGGTGTCGGGGCGTTGACAGCCTTGGTGGTTCTGGTACTGACTTTGTCTGCCGTTTTCCCCAATGCATCTTTCACCCAGCGCTGGTTACATGTTGTTACAAGAATCAATATTTTTACGGAAGATGTAAGTGTTACCGATGACCAACGTTGGCAATCTGAGCAGGCTCTTATAGCGGTTGGCTCGGGAGGGATTACCGGTGTCGGCCTTGGGCAAAGCCGCCAAAAATATCTTTATTTGCCGGAAAATCACAATGACTACATATTTTCGATTTTGTGCGAAGAAATGGGTATTATCGGGGGTATAGCTCTTATCCTCCTCTTTATTGCTTTTCTGATCGCCGGTATGGTGGTCGCCATTCGAACGACGACTATTTTCAGCCGCTTAATTGTTTGTGGCTACACCTATTTGCTGACTTTACAGGCCTTTTTGAGTGTGGGGGTAAACTTGGCCGTCCTGCCACCTACGGGCATTTCTCTGCCATTTTTCAGCTACGGCGGTACTTCAAATCTGTTTTTCTTACTCGGGGTTGGCCTGATGCTGAGCGTTTCAAAATTTGACAACCGAAATTTCCTGACGGAGGAACTTGAATAGGGGGATACATGATCGAGCAAACAGCGCGAAAAGATTTAACCGGTACAATATTTTTTAGCGGTGGCGGAACTAGCGGTCACATTCATCCTGCGTTGGCCATCGCTACGGAACTGCGGCGGCAATGCCCGAAACTGCGAATCATTTTTTGCGGTACAAGTGGTGGCCTAGAAGCAAAAGTGGTGCCGCAGGCAGGTTTCGATTTCATCCCGGTAAAAGCAGCGCCGTTCCCGACACGGCCGAGCATGCGGTTTTTTGCTGCTTGCAATGAATATCGGCAGGGGCGCAAGGAATGTACTAGCCTTATTAAGCAATACAGTCCGTTGGCTGTCATCGGCACAGGAGGATATGTTTGCGCGCCCATGCTGGGAGCTGCCCACAAGCTGAAAGTACCGTATCTTGTCCATGAGCAAAACGCTTATCCTGGCCGCAGTAATCGGCTCACGGCTTACCATGCGGCGGCGGTGTGTTTGGGCTTTGCGGCGGCTGAACGCTATTTTAGAACTAAGGGACAAATTTTTGTAACCGGAAATCCGGTACGCCCGGAATTTTTTTCGTTGGGAACAGCAGTCGCTAAATTAGGTGCTCGACGAGAATTGGAGCTGCCGCTTGATCGGCCGATTATTTTGATTAGCGGTGGTAGCCTTGGAGCCAGAAGCTTGAATCTGGCGGCGTTGGAGTGGGCGAAACAGCAGGACAGCGTTGTGACCGCGGAAAAGGCACAAACTACGACATATAAAGGCCCATATATAATTTTGGCTACCGGCAGTCGTCGCTACGAGGCCGCCAAACGTATGGTGCAGGATTGGCCGGACATGCCGTTTTTACGAATTGAACCCTATTTGAATAATATGCCTACGTATATGGCTGCAGCCGACTTGATAATTGGTCGGGCTGGAGCTGTTACCTGTGCTGAATTAGCCGCTATGGGCAAACCATCGGTTTTGATTCCCTATCCATATGCTGCTGGTGACCATCAAACCTACAATGCCCAAGCCCTCGTTCACGGCGGAGCGGCACTTATGTATGCGGATAAAGACTGGAACGCCTCGACTATGCAGGAAGTTTTGACGGATTTTGTCCAAAACGCATCGGCTTGGGATGAACGCAGTACAGCAGCGGAGTCCTTAGCCAATCGGCCGGCCGCGGCTGAGATTGTCGAAATTATTTTTAAAACTATGCTAAAATAATCTGATATGAAGAAAAAACCGCAAGTTAAAAAAGATGCCACCGGATCTCTGGAAGCCGTTTCGCAAGCGCCTGTTATGAACAGCGATTCTTTGCGCACGGCGAGAGTCGGTCTGTCAGGCACCCCGGCTAATGATGGTATGGAAAGAGAAACTTCCGGTTACCCCACAAATTATCCAACAAGCGTTTCAGCTTCTTCAGCCACTTCAACTGCTTCAGCGGTGTCGCAGGCGCAACCCGTACGCCGGAATGTGACCGGACTTCCGACCACGCCGTCATACGCTACGCAAGGCTCCTATAATTTGCATAGCATGCCGACGACTGAGAGTCCGGTTAGAAAAGTCTCAGTTTACCCGACCGCCACCCCGGGCGCAGCCAATGCGCCGAGCGCAGCCAATGTCCCGGGCGCAGCCAATGCCCCGTGCGCAGCCAATGGCCCGGGCGCAGCCAATGCGCCGAGCGCAGCCAATGTCCCGGGCGCAGCCAATGCGCCGAGCGCAGCCAATGTCCCGGGCGCAGCCAATGCCCCGGGCGCAGCCAATGCCCCGGGCGCAACCGTCGCCACCCCGGGCGCAGCCAATGCGCCGAGCGCAGCCAATGTCCCGGGCGCAGCCAATGTCCCGGGCGCAACCAATGCCCCGGGCGCAACCGTCGCCACCCCGGGCGCAGCCAATGCGCCGAGCGCAGCCAATGTCCCGGGCGCAGCCAATGTCCCGGGCGCAACCAATGCGCCGAGCGCAGCCAATGTCCCGGGCGCAACCAATGCCCCGGGCGCAACCGTCGCCACTGAACAGCCCCGCCCGGCAAAAACCAAAGAAGAGCTAAGCCCATTTCAAGCCCACCAAATGCGACTAGCCCAAGCGACCCAGAAAGAAAGCAGTAAACGTCACAAGCGTTTTTTGCCCCGCCGCTTGCACGTATGGACCATACGTTATGGCCAATACATAGCCAAACGACTCGCAGTTTACGGCATTATCGCCTTTGTGCTGGCCGCCATTTCACTTTTACCGCAGTTTTATGTAAAACAAATAACAATTACAGGTGCCCGTTATATAGATGTCAAAAAAATATTGGCCGTCAGCGGCTTGCACCTTAACCAACACCTTTTCACCGGCTTAGGTGGCAATTTGGAAGGTTGGCTGAGACTAAGGTACAGCACCGCGGAAAACAATATTAAACGCCTGCTGCCCGGAATCGAAAGTGTCGAAATCAGACCATCATTTCCCGGCAAACTCCGCTTCGTTGTCAAAGAGAGAATCGGTGTTGCTTATCTACAATTGCCCGGCTATGTGGTCGTCGTGGACAGCGAAGGTGTTGTTTTGCGGATTGACGAAAAAGCTCCCGAAAAAGTGCCACTCATTGTCGGGGTAAGCGAATCACAGGTAGAAGTTGGCAAGCCGATAAATAGTAATTTGCGTGCGGCAATTACCAATTCCATTTTAATCATGAGCAATATAATCGATTCTGATGACGAAGCACAGGACAAGTGGAACTTTTTTTCTCGGCTGAAATCTTTGCGCCCTATCAATGCAGAAACCCATTATATTACGATTAGGTTAAATAACGGCCGCGAAATGGAAGTTAAATTGGGTGACGTAACCAACATACAGGCCAATATTTATTGGTTGCGCTCGGCGGTAAAAATGGGCGTTTTCGAACGCCTAGGCAAAGGACTGCTAGACTTAAGCGGCAAACAAAAAATTTATATTCCAGCTGAACATTTTTCAGTTAAATCAGATCTGACGCAAGACATATTGTCCAACACCCCGGAATACAAATCGGCCGATCCGGATCATAAAGCCGGAAAAGGGGACTCGGAAAACAAGTCTGCCGTTTCAACGGAAAACGGGGCGGATAACAGCGCGGCGAACGGCTCGGATACCAATACCAAGTCAAGTTCGGGAACAACTGCTGAAAACGACTCTACAACAGGTGAGCGCATTCCGGCCAAAACTGACAGCCAAACCGATGGCTATGACGATAACAACCCATCATCTTCTTCCGACCCCTCCAGGAATAAGCCGCAAAACCACAAAAAAATGCCGGCTGTAACTTTCCCGGACAATGATTTCACTAATCCAACCGTCTATACCGGCGGCAACGGCGGCTTTAATTAAAAATGCGTTTGTGCGAGCAAAATCCGGCTCCGACTCGCTGCTGTTTACGGCTACAACCACACTGCACTTCCCCCAATGAATCCGGCAACGCCATGACTTTAGCTCGCGCGTGTAACTCCGGCCATTTCAAGTTCGCAGACCTAATATTACAAAATGAATGGAAAATGAGATGAATTTGTAATATAATTGTAACATAGGAACGAAAAAACTTGTAACCCCCGCACTGATGCGGTAGAATAAAAGGACTTATGGCGAAGGCCGATGAAAGGGGAGTTTCCGTTGGCTGAACAAAAAAAAGAAAATAAAGTGTATGTTGCACCTGAGAGTGTATATGTAAATGGCTATGATTCGCCGGCAATTGAAGGCTTGGCGAAAATAAAGGTAGTAGGTGTAGGTGGCGGCGGTTGTAACGCTGTTCAACGGATGATCATGTCCGGAGTACAAGGCGTGGAATTTATTGCGATTAACACTGATGCCCAGGCTCTAGCTCTGAATAGCGCGGAAACCAGATTAAAAATTGGCGAGAAAGTGACCCGCGGTTTAGGCGCGGGGGCGGATCCGGAGAAAGGAGCTATGGCCGCCAATGAATCACGCGATGAACTGGCAGGCTTGGTTCAAGACTCCGACATGGTTTTTGTTACAGCCGGTATGGGCGGCGGAACCGGTACGGGTGCTGCCCCGGTAGTTGCCGGTATTGCTCGCCAAATGGGCATTTTGACTGTCGGCGTTGTTTCTAAACCCTTTACTTTTGAAGGGGCGGTGCGTGAACGCAACGCAATCAACGGTATACAAGAACTGGAAAAAAATGTTGACGCTCTGCTGATAGTTCCTAATGATAAACTGCTGGATATGGATAACGGCGATATGACTGTATCTGATGCTTTTGCCCATGCCGATGAAGTTTTAACTTACGGCGTGGCTGGAATTTCAGATCTGATCACGGTCCCCGGCGTTATCAACTTGGATATGGCCGATGTGAGACGCGTACTTTTGGATGCTGGCATCTGCCACATGGGTATCGGTCGTGGTAGCGGCGAAAATCGCGCCAGTGTCGCGGTAGACCGGGCAATCCACAGCCCGTTACTGGATACGACGATTGACGGTGCGCACCGAGTTATCATTAATCTGGCCGGCAACTTTAAGATGAAAGAACTGCAAATGGCCGCCAATCTGATTAAAGATGCGGCAGCCCCTGATGCGGAAATCATTCTCGGAACTGCCCAGAGTGATGCCCTCGGCGATGACGAAGTTATGATCACAGTAATCGCTTCCGGTTTTGACCGGATAACCCCTGAGCGCGGCCCGGTGAGAACCGGAATGGCGGACTTTATGCGCGGCGGCACGGCAAACGCCCGCTCCGGTGAAAATTCAAACAATTTTCTCGGCTCCTTGAACCGTGAAAACGCGGCAGGAACCAATAACGCCGGCACTTCGCGGACTATGCCGCAAAGACCAGTCACGCCCGACCTTGGCAGAACAAATCTTGAGCCGAATGTCGGAACGCATTCAACCTACACCCCTTTAGTGCCGGAGAATGAACAACCGCGCGGCGTGCTGAATCGCCCGTACAGTAGCAATTCCACCGGTTGGGCAAGACCGCAGGGAAATATGCCGGACAGAAGAACACCAAGACCGTCTTCCCGTGATTCTGGCCCACGCAAGGGCGGTATTTTGCCGTGGTTGTTTAATGAAAACGACGATAATTTGGAATAAATAAATTAAATACAAGGCACGGCGAAATCCGTGCCTTATTAGGATTCCCGGAGAAGTTTATGCGTTGTCCGTTTTGTTCTCATGACGAAGACCGAGTTATTGATTCACGCCCTGCCGAAGATGGTGCAGCGATTCGGCGCCGCCGCGAATGCCTGAGCTGCAATCGTCGGTACACTACATATGAAAAGATTGAAAGTACTCCATTGTTGGTGATCAAGAAAGACGGTACTCGTGAGCCTTTTTCGCGCGAAAAATTGACCCGTGGCCTGTTGCGTTCTTTCGAAAAAAGGCCGGTAACTTCGGAAGAATTAGATCAGATAGTCAGCCGAATTGAGGCAGTACCGCGCAATAAGCTTTGCAAAGAGATACGCTCAGAAGAAATAGGCGAATTGGTTTTGCAGGAATTACGTCAGTTGGATGAAGTTGCCTACGTCCGTTTCGCTTCAGTATACCGTCGGTTTGAGGATGTGGATTCATTTTTGCGTGAACTCAAAGCATTGCGCCCGGATGACGGAACTAAGGAATGACAGTTTGTCTTCCGAAAGAACTATAAATTCAGGTTGCAGAGCGCACAGTTCGGGCCGGGCAAGACAAAATTCGTTCAATTGTTACTTAAAATACACAAGTTCAGGCTAAATATGCCGTCTTAATCTGTTATAATGTACATAGTTATTATAATTCTATAAGTTGCATTAAAGTGCGTATGCAGATGGACACAAGCTTTATAGATTTAAGACACAGGCCATATAGATTATATAATCGGCAGCTCAGAAGGAGAGTTTAGCAGATGAAAAAGGTTTTAGTAGTAGATGATGATCGCAATATTTGCGAACTTGTACAGTTGTATTTTGAAAAAGACGGCTTTCAGGTAAAGACGGTAAACGATGGTGAAATGGCGTTGGAGGAGATTGACAAATACAATCCTAACGTTGTTATTCTGGACTTGATGTTGCCGGGAAAAGACGGCTATGAAGTATGTCGGGAAATTCGCAAAACCTCCAATGTCCCCATTTTGATGTTGACAGCCCGCGGCGACACTTTGGACAAGATTGTCGGATTAGAATTAGGCGCGGATGACTATATCTCTAAACCTTTTGACCCAAAAGAACTGGTGGTGCGGGCTAAGACCGTGTTGCGCCGTACTGAAGCAGCTTGTCCCGAAGCTAAGGCTATTGACAATGATGACCACCCGGCCGAACAAATTACGCACAAAGACCTCGTAATTGACAAGAGTAGTTACACGGTAACTTTCCACGGCACGCGTATCGACATGCCGCCTAAAGAACTTGAATTATTATATTTTCTCGCAAGCCATCCAAACCGTGTTTTTAACCGGGAACAACTTTTAGGGCAGGTCTGGGGCTATGATTTCTATGGCGAATCTCGCACGGTAGATGTACATATTAAACGTGTGCGGGAAAAGATTGATGATATTGGGGAACATCCGAGCTGGGATATTAAAACGGTCTGGGGTGTAGGCTATAAATTTGAAGTTACTGGAGAGTAGGACGATACTTGGCTAAGAAAGGTAGACGACATTCTATATATAAGAGCACCGCTTTGGCCGCCTTCGCATCAGTGATGGTGGCTTTCGGTATTTTGAGCTTTGTTTATTACGGCATCATGAATGATCGTGTCAGTCGTCTCCAGAGCAGCCGTGTATATACTTTAGCTACGACCTTACGTGATGAAATTGAGAAGGTCTATAGCGAGAACACTAGCCGGTTGACCTTGAATGACCGCATTGATTTGCTGGCCAAATCATCGCATGCAATTATTTGGCTGGTGCGATCTGACGGTATTATTATTCATGCTTCAGAACTGCCGACTAAAGTCATCGCAAACTGTCAGAATCTTGGGGGCGGTTTGTATCAATTGCCGGACAAATATATCGGAAGCAATATTTCATCTAGGGATGGTGTAGTGCTGCAAAACAGCGAGTACACGAAATTGTTCAGTAGCAAAGGGCTGGAATGGATTACGGCTATGTTGCCGGTTAGCAATGATCACGATACTTCAACAGCCCAGGCGATTTTGCAGGTGCATTTGCCTTCGCTCGATCAATATAATTTACACTGGTTTTTGACCAATGGCTTTGGCATAGCTTTTCTGGTGGCGTTAATTATTTCAGTCGCTTTGACCTTGATTTTGATGAATTATCTGACCCTGCCGTTGGAGGCCTTGGTCGACGCGGCTAACAAAGTGATGTTGGGTGATTATTCGGTTCGGGTATGTTACAGCGATATGGATACATTTGATACGCTAGATAACGCCGGGAGCGAAGGCGATGACGTGATGAAACTCATGCTAACTTTTAATGCCATGGTCGCCAGACTGGAAGCGGTAAGCGGTGAACAGCGCGATATGATAAGCTGTATTTCTCATGATATGAAAACGCCGTTGACATCAATTATCGGCTTTACCGAAGGTATTTTGGACGGCACCATTCCGTACGGGCGGCAGGAGAAATATTTGCGTATAATTCAGCAGGAAGCTTTGCGGCTCAAAAATCTGCTCGCAGATATGAATCAGGAAGTTTTAATTGAAAATAGTGTCTCAAACAATTTCAACGACTTTGATATTAATGCGGTGTTTGTCAGGACGATCAATTCTTTGGAAAATCAGTTGCGAGAAAAAAATCTCTCAGTTGAGATGCAGCTTGAAGGTAAAAATGAAGCCCCGTTGTTTGTGACCGGCGATGTGGAGCAGATAAGTCGAGTTGTGTATAATCTCATTTCCAATGCAACGAAATTTTGTCGTAACAATGATCTTGTGCGTGTCAGCACGGCCTATCCGGAAGGTGCGATGTTCGTTACTTGCACCGTTGAGGATTCTGGCCCGGGTGTTCCGCCGGATAAGCGTAATCAGGTCTTCGCTCGTTTCTATAAGCTGGACAAATCACGTGGTAATCGGGAAGGCAGTGGGTTAGGTTTATATATTTGTAGGAAAATATTGGCCAAGCATGGGCAGCAAATTTATGTGACGCAAAGCAATGATCTGGGTGGCGCGAAATTTGTATTTACTTTGCCGGCGGCCGGCGATCAGCAGCATATCAAAGACGATAAGGCTAAAACCTCCAGACGTCTCTTTTTCAGCCGGCACGATGGGTTCTCTACTGATGCTTTTGATTTTCCGCTTTTGACCGAAGTCGGCAAAGGCACAGCTCAAGGTGATTTGCAAGCGGGTGAAGCGGTGTCAGCCTCAGAGGAAAGTGAAGATGCCGTAAAGCCGGGTGAAACAGTTTCTGCTCCGGAGAAAAACGAGACCACAAAACCTGGGGATAAGGATATTCCCGTTCAGGACGCCTGTAGGAATACGGAGAAAGTTGAGCCTGATGAAAAGCAATAAAGTGGCATGCGTAACTATACCTGCAAGAGTGGATGAGGAAACAAGAGGCGTTGAGCCGGAGCCGGTTGGCACAACCTCTGCGGTAAAAAACGCCAAAATGACAGGTGAGATGGCTCCTGCCCTTGATATAGCCGTGCTTAAACAACGAGCGGCTGCGGTTTGGGAGCGGTTGGTCGCCGTTTACGGCAAGACGGAATGCACCCTAGATGCCAAAGACGATGCTTGGCAATTGCTGGTTGCCGCAATTTTGGCCGCTCAATGTACAGATGCTAGAGTCAATCTGGTAACCCCGGGTTTATTTGCCGCTTTCCCTACGCCACGCGATTTTGCCGCCGCCACCCCGGCAGCCATTGAACCATATATCAGCAGTTGTGGATTGTTCCATAATAAAGCAAAAGCGATTTTCGGTGCGGCGGTAAAGCTGGAAAGTGATTTTGCCGGCTGTGTTCCGCAAACTGAGGCTGAATTGCTCAGCCTTCCCGGCGTTGGACGCAAAATTGCCAATCTCATTTTGGGTGAAGTGTTCGGCCAACCGGCGATAGTTGTCGATACACATTGCGGCCGCTTGAGTCGCCTCCTTGGCTTTACGACGGCAAAAGATCCGGTCAAAGTTGAAAAGGATTTGCGAAAAATTTTGCCGAAATCGCATTGGATAGGTTGGGGGCATTACATGGTGGAACATGGCAGAAAAATTTGTTCGGCGCGGCGGCCGGCCTGTCAAAATTGTTTCTTGAACGATTTATGTGCATATAATCTTAAACTAAGTAACGATTGACTGCCGCCAAAGCTGGAGGTTACAAATGAAACCAACAAATTCAGCCCCTGAGGCCATTACCGCGAACCGCAAGATTGACCCGGTCGGGTCAGTCACCCAACTCGCCGGTGTTTCAGCCAAACGAGCTGCACTTATGGCCAGGTTAAACATTAATACTTGTCGTGATTTGCTGAACTATTGGCCGCGCCGATATGAAGACTGGGCGACTTTGTCTACCTTGGCCGACATCGAACCTGAACAGGAAGTTACGGTTTTGGCACGGTGCATAACCATGCCTCACCTACAATACAAAGGCAAACTATCTTATTTGCGCGTTGGTCTGGCCGATGCTAGCGACCAACTTGGCGTGATCTGGTTTAATCAACCATATTTGGAAACACAACTTGATATAGATAAAGTATATTTGTTTCACGGGACAATCAGCAAAAACCGTCCGCTATCCTTGCAAAATCCCGCTTTTACTCCCGTGCCGGAACTTGCCGAAGCCCCTTTAAACACCATCAAACCCTCGGCTCTGGCCAATACCTTCATCCGCCCGGTTTACCCACTCACCGCCGGCTTGACGCAAGGTGTATTACGCAATTTAATCCGTCAATGCCTGACCGCCATGCGCGAGCAACTTGAGCGCGAAGACTATTTGCCCTTAAAAATGAGGCAGCGACAGCATTTAACGACCTATGTATACGCAGTGGAACATATTCATTTCCCGACTTGCCTTGAAGATTATACAATTGCTCGCGAACGCCTTGTTTTTGAAGAACTCTTTTTCATGCAACTTGGCTTGCAATTGTTGAAAAAACGTCGCCTAAACGGGCAAACCGCCCCGATAATCAATCTGGATAAAACGGCCGAGACGAAGTATCAGGCGGTAGTGAACGCTTTACCTTATCGATTAACTAAAGCCCAGATCGCCGCCTTACAAGACATCAGCACAGATCTGGCTGTCGGGATTCCGATGGACCGGCTGGTTCAGGGTGATGTCGGTTCAGGCAAAACAATTGTTGCCGCGTTAGCTTTGTATCGCACCGTTTTGGCCGGCTACCAAGGACTTTTGATGGCTCCTACCGGAATTTTGGCTGAACAGCATTACAATAATATCAGCAGCTTGTTGACCCCTTACGGCATAAAGGTCGCCCTGTTGACCGGAAAAACAAAGGGGGCGGCTAAACGTCAAATAACCCAAGCTTTAAGTACGGGAGAAATAGATTTGCTTATAGGCACTCAGGCGATTTTGAATGACAATTTGCAAATGTTGCATCCCGGTCTTGTTGTTACCGATGAACAGCACCGTTTCGGGGTTAACCAGCGGTTGGCCATGATCAAGCGGCAGGACGAGCAAAGACCCCATGTTTTGGTAATGTCTGCAACGCCGATTCCCCGCTCTTTGGCACTGGTTTTATACGGCGATTTGTCAATTTCAATTATAGATGAGTTGCCACCGGGACGTTTGCCGATCAAGACTTATACGGTGGGGAGCGCAGATCTGGAGCGAGCTTACGCTTTAATCCATAAATTATTACGCCTGGGACAACAAGCCTATGTGATTTGTCCGTTAAAAGCCGACACCGGACATAGTGAAAGCTTTGCCGCGACGGAACTGGGGGAAGAGCTAAAAAATAAAGTTTTCCCTGAATTTACGATCGGACTTTTGCACGGAGCGATGAAGGAAAATGAAAAACAGACGGTCATGGCCGATTTTAAAAACGGAAAGATCAATATTTTGGTCAGTACGACCGTTGTTGAAGTAGGTGTTGATAATCCAAACGCCACTGTTTTATTGGTAATGAATGCGGAACGTTTTGGCTTAGCTCAATTGCACCAGCTACGCGGCCGCGTCGGACGGGGAAAATTGCAGTCTTATTGCCTTTTGCATAGTGATCGGCAACAGGGTACGGCGCGCGAGCGGTTGGTTCAGATGTGCCACAGTAATGATGGTTATCAACTGGCGGAAGCTGATTTGCGTTTGCGTGGCCCCGGCGACTTTTTTGGCGTGCGACAACACGGACTGCCGGAGTTCAAGTTGGCCAATCTATATGAGGATGCAGGTATTTTGGCGCGAGCCGGCCGCGAGGTACAGCAAATTTTGGCTGAAGACGACGGACGACACGAGAAAAATTTTGCGCTTTATCAGCAGGCTCTTACTGAACGCTTAGGCGAAATTTTTACCGGTGGAGGAATATAACATGCCGCGAGTAATTTCCGGAATGGCACGAAGCATACAACTGGTTTGCCCGAAAGGCCGCACGACCCGCCCCAGTGCCGACAAAACCAAAGAAGGAATTTTTAATGTTTTACAGGCGCGGCTCAGTTTCGCTGGCCTGCATGTATTGGATTTGTTTGCCGGCAGCGGCCAACTGGCCATTGAGGCGTTGAGTCGCGGCGCAGCACGGGCCACCTTGGTTGACCGTTCAAACGAGGCCCGCCAAGCTCAGATAATCAATTTGCAAAAGACACATTTAACGGAACTTGCTGATATATATACAACTTCAGTCGCCGGCTTTTTGAATCAGGCAGCGGTGCGAAGCGAAAAATTCGACCTTATTCTCATGGATCCGCCGTATGCGGACTTGGCGACATTTTGGCAAAAAAACGCCGCCGTTTTGAGCTCGATTTTGTCGCCGGGCGGAATTTTGGCGGTTGAAGGCGGTAAGGAAACAGAATTGGACAAAGTTGTAACTGATTTGCAATTGTTTAAACATTGTCACTACGGCTCAGCAATGGTAGTATTCTATATGAAAAATATTATCTCTACGTAGGAGCGATACATGCGAACCTTAGTTTACCCCGGCACTTTCGACCCGTTTACCAACGGACATCTGGACATAGCCCGCCGGGCGGCAGGACTGTGCGATCGGCTGATTGTGGCTGTCCTGACCAATTATCAAAAAAATCCGTTGTTTACTTTGGCGGAGCGGTGTGCGATGGTGCAAGCCTGTATTGATTCCGAGGCGGATCGGGATAAAATAAAAGTAATTCCCTATGACGGGCTGCTGGTCAATTTCATGCGTGAAAAAGGGGCCAAGGCAATAGTCCGTGGCTTACGAAGCGAGTCGGATTTCCGCTTTGAGGCGGAAATGGCGGCGGCCAACCGGTTGCTTTGGCCGGAGTTTGAGTCGATTTTGCTCAGCTGCCGACCTGATTTGGCTTTTACCAGTTCGTCAATAGTGCGGGAAGTAGCTGCTTACAGTGGTGATATAAGTGGTATGGTGCCGGCGCAGATTCAAGCGGTGGTGCGGTCAAAATGTTGTGTCAGGAAAGGGAAATTAGAGGGTGGCCGACGTGGGTAAAGAGCGCAATAAGATGGATGTTGTAGATTATCTTGAAGAGCTGAAGGGAAGGGTCGAGAATGCCCGCGGCATACTTTTGTCCCAAAACTGCATCATCGATCGGGAATATTTTTTGCATACTTTGGAATTGATTACCACCAACCTGCCGGGTGAGCTAAAAAATGCCAAATGGATCATCAAAAAAGGCGAAGAAATAATTGAAAGTGCCAAGCAGGAAGGGAAACGAATTATTGAAGATTCGCATGAACGTGGTGTGCGCATGTTGGACGAAAGTGCGATTATTAAACAGGCGGAAGAGATTCGCGACAAGATTTTGTCCTCTGCTGAGGCTGAGGCGGCAGATATCCGAGAAAAGGCCTATAATTATGCGGAAGATTTGGTGGGAAATGTTGAGCGCAGTTTGACGGACGCTTTGTTACAAATTCAAAAAGATAAACAGGGAATACAATAATTACCGGAGATATAATGAATACAGTTGCAGTAATTTTCGGCGGCGTTTCAACGGAACACTTAGTTTCGTGTCGTTCCGCTTTTTACGTTATCAATGCTTTAAAAGAACTTAAATATGATGTGTTGCCGCTGGGCATTACCAAAGCGGGGGATTGGTTGCCGTTGCTGGTCGAACCGGAGGTGCTACTTACGGAGGGTTGGGAGCAGGCGGCTTATAAAGCGTGGCACAAAAAGCACGCGCGAGGCCTGAAAATTAAGGAAGTATTTAATCCGCGGCGTTTTTTTACCTACTTTTTCGGCAAAAATCCCGAGGTGATTTTCCCGGCCGTTCATGGTATCAATTGTGAAGATGGAACATTACAAGGATTTTTAAACATGACAGATATTCCTTATGTTGGCTCCGGCGTGTTGGCTTCGGCTTTAGGCATGAACAAAATTTTTGCCAAACAAATTTGGGCGGCAAATAAATTGCCGGTGGTGCCATATTACGTGGTTACTCGTGACGACTTAGCTAAAGACAGCATAGGCTTGCCGGAAACTTCCGCCGCCGTGGAAAAGGTTTTGACCTATCCAATTTTTTTGAAACCGGCTTCGGGTGGCTCGTCTGTCGGTACTTTTAAGGCGGGAAATCGTTCTGAGTTGGTTGCCGCACTTGGTGAAGTGAGCAAGTTTGATCGTGAAATCCTTTTGGAGCAATATATTCCGGCGCGAGAACTTGAAGTCGCGGTTTTGGGTAATTTGCAGCCGCAAGCGCCGATGGTCGGCGAAATTTTGATGCAGGCGGACGTGGCTTTTTATGATTATGAGACGAAATATTTTGCGGCTGGAGCTTCGTCCTTGGCCTTGCCTGCGGATCTCCCGACTGATTTGGCGGAGCGAATTTTAAATTTGGCACAAAAGGCCTACAAAGTATTGGGTTGTAAGGGAATGGCCAGAGTCGACTTTTTCCTCGACCGTTGCAGTGGGGCGTTGTACTTGAATGAAATCAATTCTTTGCCCGGTTTCACAGCTACAAGTCTGTATCCGCAGGCATGGGCAAAAGCCGGGATAAATTTGCCGGCGTTGGTTGATCAGCTTTGTCGTTTGGCTATTGCCGAGCATCAGGCCGGGCGGCGAGTTGAAACTATCTGACCATTCGGAGCGCGGGCAGGTGGGAGCGGCTATGGCGAAGGCAAGGGAAGCAGAAAAAGTGTATGAGGCGGAGGGGGCAGATAAAGCCCAGGGTGCGAAGAACGCTGTTGGCATAGAGCCTTCGACACAGGCGAGTCTACCTAATGCGTGGCCGGAACTTTCTGGCGGTTCATGGCAGGTGCGTTTGGTTTGGACGCAGCAGGCGGCAGGGGGCAGGCCGGAGCGAAAAATTTATCGCGGTGTTTTGTCGATAGTATCCAATTATCTCGAACTAAGCTATATTGAGGATGATTCTCTCCACAGATGTGGATCCGCTTACTGTCGTTCAGATACGGTTCAGCCGGGACAAACGGCAACTTGGCGAATTAAGCTGCCCCTTATATCCGGTGAACGTTCCCACGAATTATCCCACAACATCACAGATTCGTCCTCATCTGGTCACCGCATAATTTTGCAACGACGCCCGCATAACGCTATGGAATTTGTATTTGATATGGCCGCGCCTAATCAGGTTTTGACTGTAAATACCGAATACGGCAGCTTGGAGCTTGATTATTTTACCCATCAGGTGGATTTTTCGATGGACGAAAAGGGCGGCAAGCTGAAAGTGGTCTATGAATTGGCGGATCAGGCCGGTTCGGACGTTGGCACAATATTTACGTGTAGTATCGAATATCGTTTAATTTTTAGGAGCCGTTAAAGAAATCTCTGCCAAGACGACGTTACGGAGATTTTTTCAAAGCCTCTTTCATATATAGAATTATCAAAAAGTATTTTCAAAGTTGTGGGCAATAACGGCAGAAGGCGACGAACTGCTGAGCCCGCCGCCCTCTGATTGCGCCCTCTGATTCTGTCCTCAGATTTAAAGCATAATAGACGTTTACGTGTCCATATTCCTGAACAATTTTACACTCGTGGTCTACTCCCTACTCCGCTTTGAATTTGGCTTCAAGAGCGTCAATTACAGCCTGAACTTCATCGGTCATAACTTTTACCTTGGCATCAGCTGCCGCTTGCGAATCTGCCGAGGCATATAAATAAACTTTTAGTTTTGGCTCCGTACCGGACGGGCGCAGGGCATACCAGTTCCCATCAGCAAAATGATATCGCATAACATTGGATGAACGTAAATTGATAACCCCAGTTTTAATAATGCTGCGAGTGATGCCGTCATAGGTAATTTTGCCGCGGTAAGACGAAAGAAAATCTTCAAAATAGTCTAATTTGCTGCCCGCTAAAGTGAGAGGTGCCTCCAAACGGAAGTGATCCATGACGTAGGCCATGAACTTTTTCCCAATTTGCCCCTCACGGACAATATTAAGGGTGGTTTCGCCCAAATAGCCGTACTTGCGACAAATTCCTTCCCAAGCATCCCATAAGCTGAGCCCTTGAGCTTTGTAAGAGGCTGCGGCATGCGCAAAAATATAGGCAGCCGAGCAACCGTCTTTGTCCAAAACATTCCGACCTAGGGCGTAGCCGATGCTTTCTTCATACCCCATAACATACTCATAAGTGGAATTGGCCTGAAATTCACGTATTTTACCACAAATATCTTTAAATCCGGTCAAAGATTCTTCCAAATGGACCCCGAAAGTTGCGGCAATTGATCGGCCGAGATCAGCTGTGACGATGGACTTTACGATGGCGGCATTGGCCGGCAATTTATGGTTGTTTTTGAGGAAAGAAAGCCAGTAATCAGCCAAAAAAGCGGCCGTTTGGTTGCCGGTAAGCTGGTGATATTCTCCGGCGTTATCCGGAATGACCACAGCTAGACGATCAGCGTCGGGATCGGTTGCCAAGGCCAGATCCGCTTTTTCTTTCGCTGCCAGTTCGCGCAACAAAACGGTAGCTTTGGGAAATTCGGGATTGGGGGCTGGGGCGGTCGGAAAGTCGCCGTCCGGTTCGATTTGTTCCTTTACTGTCACAACGTTGGTGAAACCGCCGGCACGTAAAAGGGGAAGGACTATCTTGGCTCCTGTGCCGTGCATAGCGGTATAAGCAATTTTTATGCCGCCGGCGCCGACGGGCGGGGTCAGTTGATGAATCGTTTTTTCTATGTAATCGCGTTCAATAGTTTGATGCACATAGCTGATTTGTTGTTCTTGCAGAGCTTCTTCAAAATCGACCGCTGTATATTCGGTTGAAATAAATTTGGTTATTTGATCAACTTCTTCTTGCCCGACTTGAATGCCGTCTGATCCATATAATTTATAACCATTATATACGGCTGGATTATGCGATGCGGTTACCATTATTCCAGCTAAAGCTTGCAAAGGTCTGATAGCGTAGGCCAGCATGGGTGTCTGGCAGTAGGTCGGAAACAGAGCTACCGCTACTCCGTTGGCGGCAAAAACTGTGGCCGCGACTTCAGCAAAGAGTTGGGAATTGTGCCGCGTGTCATAACCGATGACCACGCCGGCTTCGCTGCAGCGATCGGCACTGTATTTGCTTCTGAGCCAAGCGGCAACGCCTTGGGAAGCGACGGCAACCGTGTAGACATTCATTCGGTTGAGGCCTACCCCCATCTTGCCGCGTAAGCCGGCAGTCCCGAAACTTAGTTCAGCCGCAAAAGCGTCACTGAGGTAGTCGCGCAATTCTTTGGGCCAATTGGTTTCACTTTTTATTTCTCGTAAATCAACGATGTTTTTTTCGTTGCCGGGAAAACTGGCGGAATCTCTTAATTCGGCCGGCACAAAGGGGCAAGCTAACCAGCTTTGTAAGTTTTCCTGCCATTTATCAGTCCATTTTGTCACCATAAAAACCTCCTTCAAACAACGTTGCTGTTGTTCTATTTAGTTAATTTTACTGATAAATGATGAATAAAACAATGTAAATTGTCTCTTTTTGCCGATTGGCCATGCTGCACCGCGGTTGGTGGGCTGCGAGAGGATTGGCCTCGCTGCACCGCGGTTGGTGGGGCTTTGTACAAAAATGTCGAAATTTGTCGCTCAACTTTTTTCGACTGCCCGTTAAGCTTTAGCTATAAGAATGTTCATAGGAGGAGCATATGAAAAAAATATTCAGAAATATCGGCAGCCTGTTGGCGGCGACGTTACTTTTGACAAGCGGCAGCGGAAGCTATGAAATAATCGGACTCAGTAAAAACACCGACTCCGGAGCATATCACCGCAACGCACCTGAACAACGGGACGGCGAAGCCAAACCGGCAGCGGCAGCAGCAGAGTCCCCTGCCGGCAAGACCGATCAGCCCCAACCCCCGGTGAAAAAAACGACGATTAGCTTGCGCGTTAACGATGCAAACGACGGCCGCGAAATCACTGATGGGGTAATCAACCTGCTGCGCAGCGCGAACGGCGCGGATAAATGGGAAACTATTGCCGAGTTTAGGCCGGATAACGGCAAAGAGGCGGAAGTCGTTTGGGCTCCCGAAAAGTATAGATACAGATGGGAAATTCAGGAAATACCGCTTGGCTACAAGTCGCCCGGCAGCATGCCCTCCGTAAAACCCGGCAACAATGAACTTGCCTTGCCCCGCAATACCGAAGGGGTTAATAATGCTGTTAAACAAGCAAAATTAAACTTTATCCTACATGTCATTCCACCAGTTGCCAATCAGGAGTGGAAAGTATTTTCAATCAAAAAGCCGAGTAATCGGCGACAAAACCCGGACATAAACCCTATTTCATTTACCAAAGATTTGGGTAGCTTGTTTGCCCCGTACCGCGAACGAGAAGATATGCTTTTACTTAATCAAGTGGACTGCAAAATAAATCGTTTAGTCAAGTCATCATATTACGGTACTTATTTTTACGCCGGTGAATACAACGCATACAAGGATTTGGAAAAAACCTCAGCGATCAGCGATGACAGTGGTATTGCCAAAATTTACGGGTTGTCTTTCGACAATTGGTATCGCCTGTCCCCGGCAAAAAATCAGGGCAGCTATGCTGATGAAGAATATGATAAGTATGAAGGCAGCGCACTTTTGGATAATGATGATATTGTCAAAGAACGTTTCGTGAAAGCTCATAATTTTCATAACACATTGATGCAAACAGATAGAAATATCTACATTCGTGGCCCGCGTTACATTAACTATAACCGGACATCTTTTACTTATGATGTTTATTACATAAAAAGCGGTGACGCCAATAAAATTATCGCCGATGACTTCAAACGGCTGTATCAAAAGTTTTTCGCTGACGGCTACACGCCTCAACGTAAAGACAAGGCAGAAATTGACGCGGCTTTAGCAGAAATAGCGGCGAACAATGAGGCGAAAAAAGAGCTTGAGACTGCCAAAAAACGTTTGGAGGAGCTGAAAAGACAAATAGAAATGCAAGAGCAGGAGGAAAAATTTCGCGCAGCCTATGAGAAAGCAAAAGAGGCGTTGGAGGCAGCGGAAAAACAGCCGGATAATCAGAGCCTGCTCACCACGGCTACAGCTGCCGTAAATGCCGTGCCGTCAGCTCATCCTCAACAAAAAGCTTTGCGGGCGCGTTTGGATAAATTGGTAGAAGGCTTCAGAAATTGGACGGAGTTTTCGCGACGTTACCAACACTATTGGACGACAGACCAAGGTGATAATGATGTCGAAGGGTTGCGGGATGCTTTGCGTGCATTTGCCGCGTTGTCGCAACCAATTCAAACGGCTAAAGCTAAAGTTAAAAGTGTTTTGACTGATAAATTGGCCAAGGCCACGGAGCGACAAGAAGCGGCGAAAAAAGAGGCCGCCGCTAAAGCCAAGGAGCAAGCTGCAGCGGCCGAGGCTGCGGCCTGGCGCAAAAAGTTCCAACCGGTGTTGAGCAAACAGCCGGGCGATTTGACGGTTGCTGATTTACAAACTTTGGTGCGTGCCAAAGAAGAGGCAAAAAAATTGTCTGCGAGAGCGCAGGAAATGCTGTTGCCGGAATTGCACGCAATAGATGAAATAGCCAAGTTTTGGCAAGAACAGCTGGCGAAACGCCGGGTGGTAGAGGAAGAAGCGGCGAAACGCCGGGCGGCAGAGGAAGAGGCGGCGAAACGCCGGGCGGCAGAGGAAGAGGCGGCGAAACGCCGGGCGGCAGAGGAAGAGGCGGCGAAACGCCGGGCGACAGAGGAAGAAGCGGCGAAACGCCGGGCGGCAGAGGAAGAAGCGGCGAAACGCCGGGCAACAGAGGAAGAGGCGGCGAAACGCCGGGCGGCAGAGGAAGAAGCGGCGAAACGCCGGGCGGCAGAGGAAAAAGCGGCGAAACGCCGGGCAACAGAGGAAGAGGCGGCGAAACGCCGGGCGACAGAGGAAGAAGCGGCGAAAAGCCGGGCGGCAGAGGAAGAAGCGGCGAAACGCCGGGCGGCGGAGGAAGAAGCGGCGAAAAGCAGGAAACGCCGTTCAACCGGAGAAGAACCGAAAAAAGAAAAAGAGAATAAGGACAATACAGCCGCCCCGAAATGGCGACAAAAACACGCCAAAATACTGGCAAAAAAGGTGAACGAAATAACGGAACAAGATGGTGAAGCGATTTTAGATGCTTGGCAAGATTGGCTGCGCTTACCCGTCGAGGCCAGAACCGAGACCGAAAAAGAAGGAAAACTGCTTGAACAACAGATAGAAGCATGGCGCAAACATCGCCAAGGCAAATTGACCAAGGAAGAACAAGAGCAGGCTGAGCGATTCAGGGAAAATTACGCGGATATTTTGCACAAAGAGCCGGAAAACTATTCGGTTGACGACCTAAAGAAACTACAAGAAGCCTTGGCCGCCCAGGCAAAATTTTCCCAGGCTTTAAAAAAATATCTACAGCCGGAAATTAGCCAATTACAGGTTGCCAAAGAGTTTTGGCTGGATGCGGTTAAACGAGCCAAGGACGATAAACAGGCCGCCAAAGATTTCAAAGAAAAATACCGAGCTTTATTCAAGCTCGATCCATGGAAACTTACAGCGGCCAACAAAGCGGCAATTTTACAAGCTTTTACGGAGTTTAAGAAATTACCTGAATCTGTGCGCAAATATTTGAAAACGGAGGGAGAGATTTTGGCCAAAATGGTCGATTCGTTAAACGGATATCCAGCATTCAAGGAAAACTCGGCAGCCGCTTCAGAGGGTGAAGCTGACAATAAAGCTTTGGAGCTGAGCGAGAACGGCGAAGAAAGTGAGTTAAGCGACAAAGATGAAGTGCCGGATACTGGTGCAGCCGGAGACAGCGAACTCTCAGCTCAAAGCCTGTCCAATATTGGTCATGAAGTCTTGCCCGTTAGTTACGATGGAAACAGCGGTCAACGTACCTCGGTCAGAGAGCTTGTTGACCGTAAATTCCTGGATGTCGACAGTGTACATGTAGATTGGGCGAATAACTCCGTCAAATTCGTTATATGAAGGGGTCATATTGCCAGTAGCAATGGTAAAAAGAACGGCCGAGACCATGATAATGGAAGTGGTTTTACGAGTATGCTTACGCATGGCGTTTTGCGCCTCATACACATTGTCATATGTACCGGGCAGGGTGAATCGATCCCGAATTGTCCCAGCTATGACGAGATCAACGCCGCATTCAATACATGCTTTGACGAAACCATCTTTGACCATGCCGCTTTCCGTCAAGGCCTGCAAAGACCCGTACTTGCGTGCCAAATTGATTGTTTTGTAATAATTGTCATTGGTATTCCCTTCGGCATAGAATTCTTTTTGCCCCCAAGACGAATCGTAAATACCGCACTCAAGGTCAAAAGCGGCCGTGGCGGTGCCGCAGAAGATCGCCTGTACAAAGCCGCCGCGTACAAGCTGTTCCAAGGCAGCACGGGAAGAGCGGTCAAGCGAGATTGCCGAACCGAGAACCCAAGTTACATAACCGTTATGGGATTTCTCATATTTCAGTAGATCAGACAGATTGTCATAATCCATACTGAAAGCGGTTTCACGCGATCGCCCGGCCCGAAACGCGAAAGTATCGTCGTTACCCCCGGCAGCTTTGAAACCTTTTGTATAGACGTAGATGCCTTCTGAACCGTCCTCAGTTCGCCCAATAACTACTTTATCGCCTTTTTTCAGGTTGCGGAATTCGACAATACTGACGGATTCTTCGCCCGGCGTGTCATTGGCGACGCAGACTGTATCCATGCGAGATTGTACGGCCAAAATCCATTTGCCATTGATCTTGAAATATTCAGGAAAGATAGATAAGGCGTGATAATTGAGGGGGGATAAGCCATCCTCTTTTACGGCTTCCAAAGTGACGTCAGGCGCATTAGTCGGAAAATCGTTGGCAAAATCGGGTGGCGTGAAAGCTGGTATTTTAAAATTCATATTAGTGACTCCTGTTTGAACTCAGGTTTAATCAATGCTCGGTTAACCTTAGCGGTGAAATCTTGCACGTTGGTTATCATTGTCCTAGTGGCAAAATGGCCGCGAGCAGCTGATATTTTGTTGACAACGTTTTCGGTAACGTCTACCGCGTACATGTAGACAGGTTTGACTCTGCCGTCCGCATCAACGTGATAAGTTGATGCCAAGTTGGCGGTGGCGGTTGAATGGAGCATGGTGGCTAAAGCAATGATTAAAGTGGCTTTATCCGTTTCTGCTTTCATCGCCGTCAAGCTGTCGGTAACACAGTGATGAACTTCCGGCAAAGGACCGTCATCACGAATTGAACCGGCTAAGACGATAGGAATATTGAGCTGCATGAGCGTTTTAATCAAGCCGTCTTTTACCTTGCCCTGCGCGATGAACTCCTTGGTCGATCCTACGGTGCGGACGGCATTCAGAAGATCAAGATGGTTGTAATGTCCCAACGGCACGGTTACCTGTGTATATATATCCTGTCCCAAGGCAGTGCCGAGCCAGCCGCCTTCAAGATCGTGAGTTGCCAAGGCGTTGCCGGCCAGCAAGGCATTGATATATCCGGCTTCGGCAAGCTCAGTTAGGGCGATGCGGGTGTTATAGTCAAAAACAACCGAAGGGCCGAGCACCCAGACTATGTGGCCGCCATTGCGACGTTCGTGTTCCATCAGCCGGTAAAGAAATTCGTAATTGGCGGTTGAGGAACTTTCAACCGCGTTGCCGTTGTTGAGGTATACATCAGGGCCGAAACAATTTTTTTCGACGGCAATGCCCTGAGCCGTAAGATCAGAGCTGGATCCAGATTCAGATCCGGATTCAGAGCGGATTACAACTGCATCACCTGCTTTTAAGTCGCGCAGTTCAGTAATTTTTACCTGCCCGTTGGCTATGACCGCTGCGCAGTTAAGTGAATTATGTATCGGTAATTGCCATTCATTGCCGATTTTGTAGAAAGTAGGCAGATGACAGGTTAAATAAAACTGATCCGGTGCGACCCCGTCTATTTCGCAAGAGGCAGTGGTGACTTCGGCGGCCGTATCATACGGGGCTGAAGCAAAATCGGGAGGGGTAAATTGAAAGCCTTTGAATTGCATAGTTAAAACAGCTTCTCCTTGTTCTAGACTTCCGCAAGTGTGATGTGCTCATATAGACGGCTTTAATCTGCGTCTTGGAGGTCAACATCTTGCAAATGTATCGTTGTACGAAAACTACTTGGGGTGTAAGTATACTTGGCTTTGAAATTGCGGACAAAAGTTTTGATGGAATTGTAGCCGACATGAAAAGCGATTTCGGTGATTTCCATGTCAGTGGTCAACAGTAAAACACAGGCCTTGGATAACCTGAATTCATTCAGCAGTTCGTTAAACGTTTTGTCGAAAGTTTCTTTGAGCATCACGGTAAGTGCCCCGGTGGAAATGTCAAACGTTTCCGCTACTTGGATAGCTGAAATATCGCTCTGATAGTTTTCGCCGATGTATTTACAGACGGCCCTTGCCTTGGCCAAACCGCGGTCACGGTTGAGCAAATTTGCCCGATGTGGTTGTTCGCGTATTTCCTGCGCATGTAGCCCCGTTTTTTCGTGAATAAGACGAGAAATATATGAGGCGTCTTTGTAGCCGAGAAAACCGGCGATTTCTTGCAACGAAAAGTCGGAATAAAGTAAAAAATCAATAATTTTCATTATCCGCATATCTTTTACCAAATCGGTGTAATTTTCACCGGTTGTCCGACGCACAAAACGGTTCAAGGTGGATTCACTCATCATGAATTGCTCAGCGGCTGATTTTAAAGTCGGGTAGGTATCCAAATTGTGGTAAAGATACTGAAAAAAGCGGGTAGGGTTGTAGGAGTCGGGTACTTTGTCAGCCGGAACGATGTTTCCTTCGCCGGTCGTTGCTTTTACTTCTAACGCATACATTGCCAAGAGTTCCATCAGTCGCGAGGTCAGGCGAACAGCCGCCCAGTGTGACCATTCATTACTTTTGCCGGCACTGAAAGCCGCCTGCAATCCGGTCCTTATAGAAACGGAAATATCGTGGCTTTTGCTGTCCGGCCGATAAAGATCATCCCCGGCGTCGAGCAAGAAAGCAAAGCTGCTGAAGAGGCTAAAAAATTCTTGCCGGGTTGATTCGCGAGGATATAGCGTACTTACGCTGTATAGGATGTCGCGCAAACGCTCGTAATTGTCGCCGGATTCAAAATTGTTTTTTATTAAATAGTTGATATACGTATAGTTGAAAGCCAAAAGTATATAACGTAACGGCTCTCGAACTTCAATGATCTGTGAAACTTGCCAAGGCATCAGGACAACTATGAGGCCAGGGAAAAGCTGATAGACCTTATCTTGAATGACAATTTTGCCGTGACCGTCGGTGATATAAAGCATTCGTCCCGTTTGGTGCAACAGCGGTTCGGTAGGTTCGCGGTCAATTTGATAATCGAAGGCAGCTATTTGCGCCAACATTGCGTTTTGTTTGCGCATTTTGAGTTTCCCTTCAATAATTCCGGGTATGACTGCTTCTGTACGGGCGACCCTGGCAACTTGCTTGCGCACACGGCCGGTTCGCGCAGCTTGTGTGCGCTCTACTTCTGCCGATTGCTTGCCGGCAGCTCCTGTAGTTTCTGTGCTGGTGGCTCCTGTAGTTCCTGTGCCGGCAGCTCCTGTAGTTTCTGTGCCGGCGGATCCTGTAGTTCCTGCACGGTGGATTCCTGTTCCGGTTTCAGCCGGAAATTTATCAGGTATAATTCTCAAGTTTTCACCTTTTCTAAGCTGAAGTGGCATCGCATATCTATCTGACAAGACAAAATTATCGCCACTATTGTGGTATAGCGATACAATTCGCTATGATACACTATTATTATACTTTCCCTTTTGTAAGATTGTAAATTTAAACGGCCAAAATAGCAAGTTTATTGACAAAAAAACAACAATTTGATTTTCGAAACAAACTAAAAGGTTGGAAATGTCTCGGCAGTGCTTTTTTTAAGTCTATAATCAAAACATAATAACTCTGTTTGTCAGGGAAATATATTTGCAACGCATAACTTTGGAGGTAATTATTATGGCTAAAAATTTAAGCGGAAGATCATATTTAAAACTGCTGGACTTTGAACCCTCAGATGTACGCTATCTGCTTGATTTATCCAAAAATTTTAAAGATATGAAACGTGCCGGTGTGCCGCATCGCTGGTTGGAAGGGAAGAATATCGTTCTGCTTTTCGAGAAAACTTCTACTCGCACCCGCTGCTCTTTTGAGGTTGCCGGAATGGATCTGGGCATGGGCGTTACCTACCTTGATCCGGGCTCATCCCAAATGGGCAAGAAAGAAAGCATCGCTGACACCGCACGGGTACTCGGCAGAATGTATGACGGTATTGAATATCGTGGCTACAGCCAAGATTTGGTAACTGAACTGTCCAATTACGCCGGTGTTCCGGTTTGGAATGGCCTGACCGACCAATTCCATCCGACCCAAATGTTGGCGGATTTGCTGACTATTGAAGAACATTTTGGCTATTTGAAAGGCCTGAACTTCGTCTTTATGGGCGATGCCAGAAACAATATGGGTAACTCCTTAATGATAGCCTGCGCCATGATGGGCGTGAACTACACAGCCTGCGCTCCAGCTGAACTTTTCCCGGCGGAGGACCTCGTAGTTAAAGCCCGTGAAATAGCCGCTCGCCAGGGCTGCACTGTAACCCTCGAGTCCGACGTGAAGAAAGCTACGGCCGGCGCGAACGTTATTTATACTGATATTTGGGTATCTATGGGCGAACCCGACGAGATCTGGGCGCACCGAATCAAGGTTTTGAAACCATACCAAGTAAATAAAGCGGTTATGGACAACGCAGATCCTGAAGCGATTTTCATGCACTGCCTGCCGTCCTTCCACGATCGCAAAACCACGATCGGTGAGCAAATTTTCGAGAAATTTGGCTTGCCGGAGATGGAAGTTACCGATGAAGTGTTTGAATCGGACAAGTCCGTCGTGTTTGAGGAAGCAGAAAACAGAATGCACACAATCAAAGCAGTTGTTTATGCTACCTTGAGATAACATAAATTAGTAAAAGGCCGCGGGTCGGTTCCGGCGGCCTTTTCTTTTCAGGAGGAATGAAATGGGAAAGATTGTTGCCGCCCTAGGCGGAAATGCTCTGGGGCATACCCCGGAAGCTCAGTTGGAGGCGGTTGCCAAAGCAGCTGTGGCCATTGTTAATTTGGCTGAATCAGGCAATGAGCTTATTTTGGCACACGGTAATGGACCGCAGGTAGGAATGATCAAGTTGGCCATGGACAGTGGGTGTAAGCATGAAGATAAAGTGCCTTATGTGGCTCTGAAAGAATGCGGTGCCATGAGTCAAGGCTATATCGGCTATCACCTGCAACAGGCTATTCAAAACGAATACCGACGTTTGGGCAAAACTAAAGCAGTTGCAACTGTAATTACACAGGTTGAAGTTGATCCGGATGATAAGGCTTTTGCAAATCCAAGCAAGCCGGTCGGCAATTTTTACACTAAAGAAGAAGCGGAAAAAATGGCCGCGGCAAACGGGTTGACCTTTGTCGAGGACGCGGGGCGCGGTTATCGTCAGGTAGTGCCTTCCCCGTTACCGAAAAAAATTGTTGAACTCGATACCGTGCGCACTATGGTTGAAAATAATATCATGGTTATCGCTGTCGGCGGCGGCGGAATACCGGTTGTCGCTACTCCGAACGGGTATCAAGGCGTAGATGCGGTTATCGACAAAGACAACTCTTCGGCTAAGCTGGCGGATGAATTGGACGCTGATCAACTGATTATCTTGACCGCCGTAGAAAAAGTGGCGATCAACTTCAACACTCCGGCGCAAAAAGATTTGGACAGCTTGTCAATTGCCGAGGCCGAAAAATATATCGCCGAAGGGCAATTCGCCAAGGGCAGCATGTTGCCTAAAGTACAGGCTTGTTTGGCGTTTGTCAAAGCCAAGCCGGGACGTTCGGCCATTATTACTGGCTTATTTAATGCCCGGGAAGCTCTGGAGGGAAAAACAGGAACCCTGATTCACAGCTGATTCACAAAAAGATAAAACTTTGTTAAAATATATCTGCATAAGACTGCCGGACTTGTGCAGGTACCACATTACCGGCAGCCTTTTAAATAAGGTAACTAGGAGGGTTTTATGGATTTTATTATGAATATCGTCAAAACGGTATCCGATTGGTTGTGGAGCTACCCTTTGCTGATTTTGATCGTCGGCGGCGGTTTGTTTGTTGCTTTCAGACTGGGGTTGGTACAGATTAGATACTTTGGCTACATGATGAGCCAGACATTCGGCAAGATTTTTGTCAAAAAGCATGAAGGCGAAGGTACTGTAACCCCGTTCCAAGCGGCTTGCACTGCTTTGGCCTCATCAATCGGTGCAGCCAACATTGTTGTTGTCCCGTCGATTATCTTTACTGCTGGACCCGGGGCCGTCTTCTGGATGTGGCTTGCAGCTTTCATCGGTATGAGCACGAAGTATACAGAAATCGTTCTCGGCATGAAGTATCGTGAGAAGAACGTTGACGGCGAATACATCGGCGGTCCCGCTTACTATTTGAAAAAAGGTTTGGGCGGCCCAATCGGCAAAGTACTGGGTTTCTGTGTATCCTTCTTCTTTATGATTGAGATTCTGCCGTCAATTACCGTGCAGACTTTGTCCGCGGTCAATCCGTTGCGTGAACTTGGCTTCCCGACTTGGCTGGCTGTCGGTCTAATTTTCGTCGTTGTCGCCTTGGTCGTTTACGGTGGTGTTAAACGTATCGGGCAGGTAACCGAGCTTATGGTACCGATTATGGCGGTTATCTACGTTATTTTTGCTTTGATTGTCATTGTCCTGCACGCGTCCGCAATCCCCGGCGCGATCAGAGATATCTTTGTCGGTGCCTTCAATCCTAAAGCAATTGCCGGTGGAGCGGTTGGCGTGACATTTATGGCTGCAGTTAAAAGTGGTATCGCCCGCGGTGTGTACTCCAATGAAGCCGGTATGGGTTCTGCGCCTTACGGCCATGCCGCTGCCGTGGTTGATCATCCTTGTCGCCAAGGTTTCTGGGGTGTGTTTGAGGTCACCGGTGATACAGTTATCGTTTGCACCATGTCGGCTTTGGTAGTGTTGACGACCGGGGTATGGAAGAATCCTGATGTTAAGTCAAGCGTTGCCGTTTATTCCGCTTTTACACAAGTTTTCGGCACTTTGGGCGGCGTGATTATTGCGATAAGCTTGTTCCTGTTCGTTCTTTCAACTATCATCGTCATTGTCTTCTATGCTGAAAAACAGGGTGAATATCTTTTCGGTACCAAAATTGGTAAGGTCGTCCGGCTGATTGCCAGCTTGATGATTCTTGCGGCCTTGGTTATTACTTTTGAAAAAGCAGGCTCCATCCTTGACTTGAGCTTGGCTTTGGTTATCATCCCGAATATGATCGGTGTTGTATATTTGAGTGGCGAAGTTCGTAAGCTGACCAAGGAATTTTTCAGCAATCCTAAGTTCTACGAGAGATTGCGCAAGTAAGTATAGATTTGACTGACCGGAGGGACGAGGTATTTTTTGCCTTGTCCCCCTTTTTTTGCCAAAAAGTTATAAACTATATGCATGAAACTATATGTACGAAATTGCGGGGGATGATGAAAGTGGATAATGAACGGAAACTAAAGGTCGAGGCAGCTGAATTGGCCGGGCAAGCTGTTTCAGCCGAGGCGGCTGAATTGGCCGGGCAAGCTGTGCAAGGCAAGATAGACGACACGACTGCACCGGCCAAACAAGACAAAAGCCTGGCGAGCGATGGAGCTGCAGTTAGGGCCGCAACAGCTGAAAATGTGACTATTACACCGCCGCCAGTCAAGACGGAACGGCTGCTGAAAAAAGATATTACGCCAGAAAATTTTATCTTTTTAGCCTGCTTCATCGCGGTTTTCGGGGCGATAGCGGCAAAAATGGGCGGGGTCAACATGCTGAAAACTATGATGAACACGGCCTTTGATCTATTGATGAACGTCTGCTTTTATATAATGGCGATTGCCGTCCTAGCCGGAGCACTGTCTGGACTGTTCTCCGAATTCGGAATTATTGCGATGGTTAACCGAATCGTATCAAAGATTATGAGCCCCATATATGATTTGCCGGGGGCGGCCTCTCTCGGGATGTTGAACTGCTTTTTATCCGATAACCCTGCAATATTAACGTTAGCCGCAGATGACAACTTCCTGACATATTTCAAAAAATACCAATTACCGGCATTGACCAATCTCGGCACGGCTTTCGGTATGGGCTTGATTACAGTGACAACAATGATGGGCATGGATGTGAAAAAAGCTCTGCCGGCCTCGATGATCGGCTTGGTGGGAGCGATTGTTGGCAGTGTTGTTTCAGTCCGGATTATGCTTGTTTTTACTCGTAAAATATACGGCACGGAAGCCAAATGTGAATTACACGGCGGCGAGAAAATACCTGATAACATGCGGCAGGTACGGCCGGGGGGTGTCGGCTCAAGATTCATCCAAGCGATGCTGGAAGGTGGCAAAGTAGGAGTGGAAATGGGGCTTTGCATTGTCCCGGGTGTAGTGATTATTTGCACCTTGGTAACCATGCTGACCAACGGAGCGGGGCCGAACGGAATTTACACCGGAGAGGCGAATCAAGGCATCCCCGTTTTGCCGTGGCTCGGCGAAAAAATATCTTTTATTATAAAACCATTATTCGGATTTACCGCACCGGAGGCAATTGCCGTTCCGATAACCGCCCTGGGCTCAACTGGAGCCGCAATCGGGGTCGTGGCCAAGTTGGTTCAACGTGGGGCTATTACCGCCAACGACATAGCGGTGTTTTCGGCCATTTGCATGTGCTGGAGCGGATACATTTCGACGCACATTGCCATGTGTGATGCTCTAAATTGCAAAGAACTTACCGGCAAGGCGATTTTCAGCCATACGATAGGCGGACTTACTGCCGGCGTGGCGGCTCATCTAATCGCGATGGTGTTGCTGTAACATTGCAAGTCTTGACAGACACGAATATGTCGTTAAAAATATTAAAAAGAAGTGCGTATATCGGCGGTAATGCTTGACAGAAGTACGTATGACGAAAAATAAGGAGACAAAATAATGAATGAAAAATGGTCACTGGACGCGCTGTATACCGGCTTGGATTCAGCTAAATTTAAGGCGGATTGGCAGGAACTGCGTGAGCTGATTGCCGCCAACCGAAATCTTTCTGATCCTGCTACAACCGTAGCTGCGATTAAGGCGCGTTTGCAAGTTTTTTCCCGTTTATCCGTACTTGCTAATTCGCTGGAAGGATATCTGTACTTGCGCACGTCGGCCGATACCTCAGATATCGAGGCAGAAAATTTGCTTGAACAGATTCAGACGGCTTGCAATGAATTAAAGCCGGCTGAAGTCGCCTTTTGCCGGAGCATTGCGGCTTTCACGCCTTGGGAGGACTTGATTACCGATCCTGATTTGGCGGATTTAAAGTATTATTTGGAACGCAAACGGGCCGAGAGCAAATATTTGCTCAGCAGTGAAGAAGAAGAACTGGCGGCCGGTTTGAACATGGCCGGCGGCAATGCGTGGAGTGCCTTATTCGATCAGCTTACGGCTAATTTACAGATGGATTTTCAAGGGAAAAAATGCACTTTGGCTGACATTCGCAACTATGCTTATGACAGCGAAGCGTCTGTGCGCGAGGCTGCATACCGGGCGGAGCTGGCCTCATATAAAGAAATCGCTGTTCCGGTTTCTTTCGCCCTGAATTCCATAAAAAAACAGGCCAAATTTATGAGTCGGCGGCGCGGTTTTGCCAGCCCATTGGATGAAGCGGTGTTCGATTCGTTTATGAGCCGGGAAACCCTTGATGCTTTGCTGGGGGCGATCCGCGAACGTCTGCCTTTATTTCGGCGCTATCTCAAAGCCAAGGCGAAATACCTCGGCCATTCGGGGGCCTTACCATGGTGGGATTTGTTCGCGCCGCTGGGTCGGACAAACCACACTTACACTTTGGATGAAGCAAAAGACCTGCTGGTCAAGGCTTTTAATAAACTTCATCCTCCCATCGCCGAATTGATGCGCCGGGCTTTTGATGAAGCTTGGATCGATTTCTGGCCGCGGCCGGGAAAAGTGGGCGGTGCTTTTTGCTCTAATCTCCCGCAAATAAAGCAAAGTCGAATTTTGACCAACTTCAATGGCAGCTTTGATGCGGTCGACACTTTGGCGCATGAACTCGGCCATGCTTATCACGGCTATCGTATTCAAAATCATCTGCCGCTTAATTGGGACTATTCGATGCCGGTAGCGGAAACGGCCTCAACTTTTAATGAGACACATTTGACGTTGATGTCCTTGGCCGACACTGATGATCGGGAAGAAAAACTGGCAATCTTGGAAGGTGTTTTATGCAACACTTGCCAAACCGTTGTCGATATTTATTCGCGGTTCCTATTCGAAGAAGCGGTTTTTGATACCTGTGATCGAGGGCGGCTTACGGTGGAAGAGTGTTGCGAAACAATGCATAAGGCGCAGTTGGAAGCTTATGGCGAAGCAATTATTCCGGAAACCCTCCATCCGTATATGTGGGCGTGCAAGGGACATTATTATTCTTCATATATGGGCTATTACAACTTTCCTTATGCCTTCGGAGCTTTGCTGGCCATCGGTTTGTACAGCCGTTATCAGGCGGAGGGAGCTCCATTCATGCCTAAATACGACCAATTCTTGACCATGACCACAGTCGCTTCGGCGGAAGATACGGCTCGTTCGGTGGGAATTGATTTGACGAATCAGGAATTTTGGCTGAGCGGTTTGGATACATTCGGAACGTTCGTCGAGCAGTTTGAGAAATTAGTATGGGAAATATATTAGACTATATAAAAAAAGCAAACAAAACGTTGGCGGAACAACCGCTCAATGCGGTGGACAGCCTGATTTTGGCATGGCTGTCTTATTGGCAACTGCCGGAACAAATTAAGCTCAATGGTGAAAAGGTAGGGCTGAGTGCTGTCATAGCTTCTGGCAAGGCCACGCTCGGCCTGTTTGCCAAGGAAAAATACACTGGCAACCCGTTCTGTAGTCTGGCCCAACAATCCTATGCGGCAGATTTCTTGCGGGCTTTGGCCAAATCACGCCGCTTCAGTAAAATTATCGTTTCTGATTATATAGAAGAACTTAATCCGGCCGCTGAAAAACAATTTGCCGCTTTTGCTTTCCGCTTGAGTCCTAATTTGCTATATGTTGGTTTTCGTGGTACCGACGCAAGTTTTGTCGGGTGGAAAGAAGATTTTAACATGACTTATATGTCACCAATCCCGGCTCAAGAACGGGCGAGGGAATTTCTTGCCGGGGTAGCGGCTGAAACGAATGGCGAGCTTCTGGTAGGCGGGCATTCGAAAGGTGGCAATCTAGCTGTTTACGCGGCGGCTACAGTCGCCCCTGCTGTGCAACAACGGATAAAGCGTGTCTACAGTCATGATGGCCCTGGATTCTTGCCGGAGTTTTGCCAGTCGCCGGGCTTTGTTGCCATCGAAAACAAGATTGAAAAGATTCTCCCCCAAACTTCGATCATTGGTATGTTACTTAACTCGGGTGAGCAATATAGAGTAGTAAAAAGCGATGGTTTCGGAATTATGCAGCACGATCCCTTTACCTGGCAGGTTAGCGATGGAGATTTTATCTGGCTGGAAGACATTTCGAAAGAGGCCAAGTTTGTTGATGATACACTTACCGGCTGGCTGCAAACGATATCCGTCGCCGACCGTGAACGCTTCATTGATTGCCTATATGCGTTGTTGATCAACAACACTGAAGCCGACTCAGTAGAAGAATTTAAAGCAGACTGGAAAACAAATATTCCGGCGGTTCTGCAGGCCACCGTTCATTTGGATGAACTGACGAAAAAATTTCTGTTAAATACGGTAAAGGCTTTGGCGGTGCTGGGTGTGAAAAATTTGCCACTTTATTTTTCTACCCCGGCTCGTTTGGAGGAACGGATTAATCGCCTCAAAGAGCATTGGCAAAAGCATATTGGTAATTTTTGGGCCAAGCTGTGAGGCATTAAATATATTCCAAAACCCAAGAAACAGGTTCACGCATTGCCTAAGACTGGCGAATCCATCTCTTTCGGCTGGTTATTTTTTGCTTTAGGAATTTTGCTCACAGGATTTGCAGTAGTTTGTAAGAAGAAAATAATGGAATGTGGCAGAAGTATTGATTGAGTAGAATTAAATGCAGACTATCTACTTAATAAAAATTAAACCTGTTAATGATAGATAACTCCATCGTTAACAGGTTTGTTTCCTTTCAAGTCGCGGTGAAAAGCCTCAACCGACGCTGTTCGACATGTCAAGTTTTAGCAACTGATTTAATTCGACCGCATATTCCATCGGCAACTCTCGGGTGAAAGGTTCAATAAATCCGGAAATTATCATTTCGGTAGCGGCTTCCTCTGTCAGACCTCGACTCATCAAGTAAAAGATCTGTTCTTCATTAACTTTGGAAACGGTTCCCTCATGCTCAATTTCCGAAACGCCTTCCCGAATACGGTAGGTAGGAATGGTGTCGGATTCAGATTCTTTGTCCAAAATAAGTGTGTCACATTCAATGTAGGACTTGGCCCCGTGCGCTGCCGGCGTGTGTTCTACCGTACCGCGATAGATGGCATTGCCCCCGTTTCGCGAGAGTGACTTGGAAATAATTTGTGAGCTGGTATTAGGTGCGGTATGAATCATCCGTGCCCCGATGTCCTGGATTTGACCCCGGTCAGCCATGGAAACAGAAATCATGCTACCGTGCGCCCCTTCACCCCGCAAATAGCAGGATGGGTAAAGCATAGTTACGCCGGCTCCAATATTGCCATCGACCCATTCCATGTGGCCGCCAGCCTCACAGGAAGAGCGTTTGGTAACCAGATTATAAACATTGTTAGACCAATTTTGCACAGTTGAATAACGACATTTGGCGTTTTTGCCAACAAAAATTTCGACAATGGCTGCGTGCAAGGAGCTGGTGGTGTAGGTTGGGGCGGTGCAGCCTTCGATGTAATGCAGATCGGCATCATCATCGACAATGATCAATGTGCGTTCAAACTGCCCTAAACGTTCGGAATTGATGCGAAAATAAGATTGCACCGGTTGAGGACATTTCACACCTTTCGGTACATAGATGAAAGAACCGCCTGACCAAACAGCTGTATTGAGGGCAGCAAATTTATTGTCAGCAGCCGGCACCAGTTTACCGAAAAAACGTTCGAATAATTCTGGATACTTCTTTAGCCCGGTATCAGTGTCAAGGAAAACGACTCCCAGTTCTTGCAGTTTTTGCTGGGCCTTGTGATAAACGACCTCAGACTCATATTGGGTGGTGACTCCGGCCAAATATTGTTTTTCCGCTTCCGGAATGCCGAGCTTGTCGAAAGTTTCTTTGATCTTTTCCGGCACCTGATCCCAAGTGCTTTCGGCTTTCGGGGTGGCGCGATTATAATAGGTGATGTCATCCAAATCTAAACCACTGAGATCCGGCCCGAAGGTAGGATAGGGGGTTTTTAAAAAGGTGTGGTAAGCTTTTACCCGAATATCGGTCATCCAGGCCGGCTCCTTTTTTAGACGGGAAATTTCTCGCACTTTAGCCTCGTCCAAACCCTTGCTGAATTTTAGCACGGATATGTCGCCGTCATAAATTTTATGTTCAAAATCGCTGCGTACGATTGATTCGGCCTGAATCTTGTCCTCCGCGGCGAGATTGCTGTTTTGATTAGGTATATTTTTATTTTCCATAAGCAAATGTTCCTCAGTAAATGTTCCTCAGTAAATATTCCTCGGTAAATATTTCTCAGTAAATGTTCGTCAGTGCATATTTTTCAGCGAATCTTCAGTCAGCGTGCAGGATACCGTGCGCGGCTCGGCGGCCGAGGGTAGGCCGGCCTCAATTTCATCAATTCCTTGCTGACAAGCCAGCCAACTTAAAGTGGCACATTTTACCCGCTGCGGTAGGTGCGAAACCCCTTGCAGGCTGATAGCATCCCCAAGATCCGCTTCATTATACGGTTCTGATTCCACCATGTTGCGAAAATTCTTAATCAAAGACTGCGCTTCACTTAACGTATGCCCTTTGATAAGTTCGCTCATCATTGAGGCACTAGAACAGCAAATCGAACACCCAGCACCACTTTGCCGCACATCCGTGATTTTGCCGTCCGAAACGGCCAGCTGCACGGTTAAATCATCACCGCAACTTGGATTTTTCAAATGCACGGTGTGATATTTTTTATCATTAATAAGTCCTTTGTTACGCGGATTACGATAGTGATCCATGATTATTTGACGCAATAAAGTTTCATCCGAAGAGAACATCGAGAAAATCACCGGCTTCCGTAGTTATTTCTAAAAAACGATCTATTTCTTCAAATGTGTTGTAAAAACCGAGGCTCACGCGCAATGTGGCTTGTTGGTGTAAAGCGCGCATCATCGGCTGCGAGCAGTGTTGCCCGGCGCGGACGGAAATACCGGCGCGGTCGTAAATCCCGGCGACGTCGTGTGGATGGATGCCGGAAACATTGAAACTGGCAATACCGCCAGCTAAATTATGCGGATTGTACAGACTGATCGATGGCTTCGCCTGCAGTCCTTTGAACAGATAATCGGTCAAAGCGGCTACCCTGGCTTGCATCAAAGGATAGCCGGTCGCCTGAACGAAGTCGATGGCCTTGCCCAGCCCGATGACCTCGGCAATCGGCATGGTGCCGGCTTCAAAACGGTGCGGCGGCGCAGCAAAAGTTGTCGTATAGACGTCAACGACATCTATCATTTCACCGCCGTATTCAATTGGCTCCATCTGCTCAAGCAAATCATATTTGCCGTAAAGAACTCCTATTCCAGTCGGCCCGAAAAGCTTATGCCCACTGAAGGCATAAAAATCAACACCGGTGCGTTGTACATCTATTTGTTCGTGTACAATCCCTTGAGCACCATCGGCAATGAAGTAAGCTCCATGCGCATGGGCAATGGCCGCTAAAGCCGTTAGATCGTTGCAGGCTCCCATAACATTGCTGATATGGAATACGGCTACGATTTTGGTGCGATCGCTGATGGCGGCCGCCAAAGTATCCGGCGTGACACAGCCGTTTGCATCGAGCGGCAAGACGGTAAATTTGGCCCCGACTTTGCGAGCCAATTGTTGCCAGGGAATGTAATTGGCATGGTGTTCGCCAGACGAGACGATGATTTCATCGCCAGCTGAAACGACAGTTTCGGCAAAAGAACGACAGACCAAATTCAACGAGGCGGTTGTGCCGCGGGTAAAAATGATTTCTTCACTGCGTGCGGCGTGCAAAAAATTAGCCGTTTTATGCCGTGTTTCTTCAAAAGTCTTGGTTGCTCGGTAACTTATTTCGTCCACGCCTCGAGCGATATTTACTCCATAGGTTTGATAGTATTCAGTCATCGCATCGATAACGCATTGTGGTTTTAAAGCGGTGGCCGCGCTGTTGAGATAGATGAGGGGTTTGCCTTTTACTGAGGTCCGGAGCATCGGGAAAGCCTCGCGCAGGGTACGGCTACCGGCGGCGGAGCAATCTACGCGCAGTGGACAGGCACTGCCGGTGAGTGCAACATCAAAAGACATTAATTATCACCTCGCTTTTCATTTACGGTGGAATCTAAGTCAGATTTCAGAGTGTCACGTAAAGCGGTTTGGGGAATAAGGTCCAAAACCGGAATCAGGAAACCGACAGTAACCAAACGTATGGCTTGGCTGCGAGAAAGACCGCGACTGCAAAGATAATAGGTGCTTTCTTCGTCCAGCTGACCGACGGTTGCCAAATGTGACGCGGCAACGTCGTATTCATCAATAAGCAAACTCGGGTCGGCAAAGGCTTTGGCCTCCGGACTTAAAGTGATAAAGCGGTTTTCTTGTCGGGCAATTGTTCCGGAGGCTCCTTTGGCGATATCGCAAACGGCTGCCATGCGTCCGGTTGCTTTGCCTTCTACTACACCGCGATTAAATATATGAGCGGTGGTGTGTGGTCTGGCACAGATGATTTTGGTTAAATATGACTGTTCATGGCCGCTCAGAATAAACGCAGCTGCATTTATATTCGCCTTGGCATAGGGCTCGGCCAGCTCGGTGCGGCCGAATTCCTGCAAGCTGCCGGTAAAATCGACGGCTGTCCAAGTGAAGGCAGCGTTGGTGGCTACGCGTGCGTTGTAGAGGCAAATGCCGGCGGTATGCGGTGTTGCGGTATGGGCTGCGTGAACATATACGATATTCAGTTCAGCGTCACGTTCAACTGAAATATCAATGAAAGTGGCGGCTTTGCCGGTCGCGGCTGCGGCTGCGGTTCTTGTGTCGGGTGACAGTGTTGCCACGGCTGCGGGCGAACATGAGTCGGCTTCGACGATAACAATTTGCCGTTTTGTATTTGTAGGAACATTAAATGAAAAATACCGTGATTCATCGTTGCTGGCCGGCAAGCGCAAAATCAGCAGATCGTTTTTTACCTGGGTCCAATCTGGACATAAACTGGTTTGTGGCCGGGCCAAATCTTGTAAAAACAGAGTTTGCGGACGTTTTGACTCCGGTTGGAATAGCACATCGGCAAAAGCATCATAGGCTTTGGCGGACAAAGAATGGTTCTTTAGCAAAGCCACACCGATCATTTGCCCGGCATCAGCCAGTTGTTCAGGGACAGCCGGTTGCCCGGCGGCGGTGAAATCGACTACGGTGCCTTGCATGGCAGCCAAATCCGATTCACTCAAAGCGCAAGGAAATTTCAACATGTGATCACCCCCCATTACTTGAACAGGGCGTCTAAATCGTTCGCTACGCCAGCAGCTGAGGCAGAGGAGGCAGTAGAGGCAGAGGAACCGCCGCCAACGTCGGTTGCGACCTGACCTGCGCCGGAGGCATCTTGCGCTTCGTCTGCGTTGATTTCGATACCTAATTCCTGCTTCAACCAGTCATAGCCTTCTGCTTCAAGCCGCAAAGCCAGAGCGGCGTCTCCTGTGTGGACAATTTTTCCATCAATTATTACATGAACAAAATCCGGGTGTACGTAGTCCAGCAAACGCTGATAGTGCGTGATCATTAAAACAGCCATTTCTTCGCCACGCTTTTTGAACATATCCGTTATGTTTTGCCCGACTATTCTCAATGCATCGATATCAAGCCCGGAATCTATTTCGTCCAAAATTGCTATCGACGGCCGCAAAAGTTTCATTTGTAAAATCTCGTTGCGCTTTTTTTCACCCCCGGAAAAGCCTTCATTAAGGTAACGATCCGGCAGATCCTTGCGCATTTCCAATTCATTCAAGGCTGTTATCAGCTCTTTGCGGAAATCCATAAAGCCAACCGTGCAGTTACGTTTGGCGTTTACTGCCGACCGCAAAAAATCGGTATTGGTGACGCCAGGGACTTCAGCAGGATACTGCATCCCTAAAAAAATGCCGGCGCGTGCTCGTTCGTCTACGCTCATTGAAAGTAAATCGGCTCCGTCCAGAGTAACCGTACCGGCTGTGATCGTGTAACGTGGGTGCCCCATTAAAGCTGAGGCCAAAGTCGATTTGCCGGTGCCGTTCGGCCCCATGATGGCGTGAATTTCGCCCCCTTCAATATGTAAATTGATGCCGTGCAAAATTTCTTTGCCTTCGACTTCAACCTTAAGATTTTTGATGTCTAAAACAGGTTTTGCCATATTGCCTCCGTTCTCGTGCTGTGCACTTTATGTGTAACCGCCGTTTCTACAGATTTCTCCCTCTAACACTTGGACGGCGGAATGATATTTTCATTGATTGCTGTAAAATTCAGGTACGCCGGAATTGGCTTGCCCCGTACTGCCGGTGCGCTGATCCTGCAACACCCGGATAAGTGGCAGACAAAGAATAGCATTATGAATGAGACAGCAAATCATTGTAGTATTATACTAAATAAAGTAGGAATTTACACGGTTATTTGTTACCAAAAAATATTGCATTTATAAAATAAATTTTATATTAACGATAAGGAGTTTTTATGCGCAAGTATGACATTGCTCTTTTAGGGCCTCTTTCACTGGATATCAATGTTGAACCCGACGGTCGGGAAATTCACGAAATCGGCGGAGCGGTAACCTGCGCTGCTTATGCAGTCCAGGCAACCGGGGTAAAAAGCGTGGTTTTGCCGCAAGCAAATTTACGCCAGGTGGATGTTGCAGCTCGTTTCAGGGATCTGCCTTGCGATATAATCCCGGTTGATTCCCAGGGGACGACTTCAATTAGAAATGTATACTATGATGCTTCGCACGAACGCCGAGACAGCAAAATTTTAGGGTGTGCCGACGGCTTCAAACTGAGCGATCTAGGCGATGTAAAGGCTTCAATTTACCACCTGGGCGGACTTGTTCACACTGACTTTAGCACAGATTTTATTCTTGGTCTGGCTGAAATCGGCGACATTGGGGCGGATGCACAATTTTTGCTGCGGCATGCTGACCTGACTACCGGAGCGATGCCTTTTACTGATTATGCTGAAAAATTGCAAGTCCTTCCACGCTTGCGCTATTTAAAAGTCGATGCGCGTGAAGCAGAAATTATGACCGGAACGGCGGATCGAGAAGCCGCGGCACGCCAGCTTTATACCTGGGGAGCGAAAGAAATTTTTGTCTCCTACCATACGGAAATGATGGTGTTTGATGGCAAAACGCTTTATACATGCGCCTACCATCCGACGAGCACAGCAGGACGAACGGGACGCGGCGATACCGTATTCTCGGCATATTTAGCTATGCGACTTAACCATTCAATTGAAGAAAGTCTGTTGTTTGCGACGGCGTTGGTTTGCCTCAAGATCGGAAAAGTCGGGCCGTTCAAAGGCACGGCGAAAGATGTGCGTGACCTGATTACGGCAGCAGGCATGAAAGTGGAACGAATAGAATGGAAATAAGGAAGATTTTGCCATCCGATAGTGCAGAATTGGGTGCCGTATACGCTAAAGTATTCAGTGCCCCGCCGTGGAACGGAAAGTGGACAGCAGATACGGCCACCACGTCCTTGGCTTGCATAATGCAGGCACCCGGCTTTTACGGCAACGTCGTTTTGGCCGGAGGAAAAATAATTGGGGCTGTTCTGGGGCGGATAAGAGTGTTTGGCCAAAGCCGCTCCTACTATATGGATGAGTTTTTTGTAACTGAGCATTGGCGGCGTCAAGGTGTGGCGACGGCGCTTTATCGGCACAGTATTGATGAATTGAAAAGCAACGAAGTTAGCGGCATATTTTTTACGACTTTGCGCGACAGCCCGGCTTATGAATTTTATAGAAAGGCCGGCGCATGGGATTTGACGGATTCCGCCTGTTTCTACCATTTGATTAAATAGTTGAATACAGCACGGCGTGAGGCTAGAGTTTGTCAACGGATATGACTCCACGTACGGCGGCCAGACTCTCGATAACTTCCTCAAGCCGTACTTGTCGGTTCAGCAATATATTCAATATGACAAAAGCATAATTTTTGAGCCGATCTGTTTCACCGGAAATTGCGCCTGCTGCATCATCTCCGAACCCCTTAGTTTGCCCCTGTGCTTGTACTAGTGATTGAGCTTGTCCATGATCCTGCGGCTGAATTTGTCCTGGTGCTCGCGTTTCTTTCGCTGCATTTTCGCCAGTTTCATCGATCATCGGATGCACTTGGCTTGACGGGTCACTATCCCCTTGACGTGTAACTTCAATATCTAAAACCTTCAAATTATTTTGGGCGCAATAGGCGAGGATTTTTTCCAGAGTGTTTTTGCGATTGTATTCAATAAATAGATTTATTTCACGGGTATTATGCAAAATTCGGTATTCGATTTTAGAAAAAAGTAATTCGGCCGCCATGATGAGAATGGTCGCCAAGATACCGGCTTCAAAGTATCCGCTGCCCAAAACCAAGCCGATAATCGCTGCTGTCCACAAGCCGGCCGCCGTAGTCAATCCTTTTACCCGCTGCCGCTTAGTGACGATTATTGTGCCGGCGCCGATAAAACCTATTCCGGCGATAACGTGCGCACCTAACCGAGAAATGTCGGTGGTGTAGGACATGTATATGGAAAGATATTGGCTAGTCAACGTGGTCATTGCCGCGCCGAGACATATCAGAATATGCGTGCGAAAGCCGGCCGGCCGCCTTTTGTAAGCACGCTCAATTCCGATAACTCCGCCGCAAATTACTGCCAGCATTAAACGGACGACAACTGACAAAAAATTAATTCCCCGTAAAAAATCCAATGCTTCCAACATGTATATACTCCCAATTAATCTCAATTTAACGTTAATCTCAATTAGCGCCATATTAAAGCCTATTTTTAATTTTCTGTTTAAATTTCTTCAACCGTACGTACGCAATCAAGTTCGGCCAACCTAGTCAGTATTTTCGTGTGCTGCTGGTGTTGTGGTAGCCGCAAAGCTAATACAGCATTAGGGTTGAAATTTTTATCCTTCGGCTTACGCTCAATATCCAGGTCTAAAATATCGGCATGCTGCGCCTTGATAGTGTTGATTACTTCCCCCATATTTCCGATTTCAGCAACTTCGACATAAATGTTGATAAAACGAGCTTTTTCGACGATCATGGTTTCTAACGGAGGCAAAATTTTTACGGCAAAAAATATAAGGATGAAGGCCAAAATTACCGCTTCATAGAAGCCTGCCCCGATGGCTAATCCCATGCAAGCAGAGGCCCAAAGTCCGGCTGCCGTGGTCAATCCTTTAACCTGCTGTCGACCGGTGATAAGGATTGTGCCGGCGCCTAGAAAACCGATACCGCCAACTGCCTGCGCTCCGAAGCGAGAAACATCATTTTTGAGTGTTAGGTGAGCTATGGCTTGCCAGTGTTGCTGAATCATTTCGGCACTGTACAAAGGCAGCAAAATTGTCAGAGCCGCGCCCAGACAAACCAACATATATGTGCGAAAGCCGGCCGGTTGCTGCTTGCGTCCGCGCTCCAACCCAATAAATCCACCGAATAGCATGGCTAAAATCAGCCGTATGATCAGAGATTGAAACGTCAAGGTTCGCAACCCATCAAAAATATGCAGCACAATTATCACCTTCTCGCCTGTTTGTGATGTAGATCACTGAATGATGTGTATAGTTTTAGCAGAAAAATCTTGATTGTGCAAATCAGACACTTGAATAATTGCATAAAATAATTCGACTATAAAGATTGAATATTGTGCAAACTAACTAAAAGGGGCTTGCAAAATCGCTCGACTGTGTTATTATTAATTTGTACATGTTGCATAAAAAAATCAGACGGAGGATTTGAATAATGTTCAAAATGCTCAATCCGATAAATTTTTATCACGCAGTCGGTAAACGAAAATTCTTAGAATTTGTTCTTTTAGCTGTCTTTATACTCTTTTTCTACGGCCCACTTCTAAATATGCTGATGCTTGCCTTCGCCGATGAGTATACTGCTCCTAATATTTTGCCACAGACTTGGGGAATTAAATGGTGGCAGTATATTTTCGCTCAAAGAAGTCTGGTTTCATCTATGGTACAGTCCTTTCTAGTGGCGATAATTACAACCGTCGTTTCTATGTTCCTATGCATACCTGCAGCTTATTCTATTGCTCGTTTTCAATACCGTGGTCGCAAGCTCTTCATGCTTTCATTTATGCTTACCAATGCTTTCCCTAAACTCGGCATATATACATCCATTGCTATTTTGTTTTACAAGTATCATCTTATGGGAACTTTGACCGGGGTAGTTATAATCCACCTTATTCATTCTATGATGTTCATGGTTTGGTTGCCGGCGGCAGCTTTTCGCGCCGTACACAGGCAGCAGGAAGAAGCTGCTCGCGATATCGGAGCCGGGCCGCTAAGGACATTTTTCAAAATTACCTTACCCTTGGCGATGCCGGGGATCGCTGTAGCTACGCTTTACACATTCTTGGGCTCCATGGAGGAAGCACAAGGGACGATGCTAGTTGGAATGGCGCGCATCAAAACCATGCCGGTAGCTATGTACGGTATAGTACTAGATTCATCTGCTGTTCAGATCGGGGCAGTATTTGCTTTACTGCTAATAGTTCCATCAGCGTTGATGATTTTTTTAATGCGTAAGTACATAGGGCCGGAGGCTATTTCCGGCGGATTTAAGATGAAATAATTCTACAAATTACCGCGGGTTAAAGCAAAACTACTTCTCCACAACGACGAAATATATTATTTATACAATAATGCTCAACAATATATTTTTTGACCAAGTCAAAGGAATGAGGCGACGATGAAAGAAGACCAGCTGAAAAACGGACGCAGAGTAAAGCTTTTGATTGAAAACATGACGAAACGCTATCCAAATGGCGACGGGGTGGCCGATATAAACCTATCAATATATGACGGCGAAATAGTGACTTTGCTTGGCCCTTCCGGCTGTGGTAAAACAACTATTTTGCGGACAATCGGCGGCTTTTTGGCTGTTACATCCGGAGATATTAGTATCGACGGAAAGTCGATTGTTAATCTGCCCCCCGAAAAGCGGCCTACCGCTATGGTTTTTCAGAGTTACAATCTTTGGCCTCATATGACGATTAAGGAAAATTTAGCTTTTGGATTGCGCTTACGAAAAGTTCCAAAGCCGGAGATGGAAAAGGACATCCAGGCAATGCTGGCGCTGGTTTCCATGTCAGGTTCGGAGAAAAAATATCCCGGCCAATTATCTGGAGGCCAACAACAACGTATAGCAATTGCCCGCTCACTGCTGCTCAAACCATCCGTATTGCTTTTAGATGAACCTTTTTCGGCACTTGATGCAAAAATAAGGCAACAGATGCGCGAAGAACTGAAGAAGATCCAAAGTGATCTAGGTATAACCGTTATTTTTGTAACGCATGATCAGGAAGAAGCTATGGCTCTGTCACACCGAATTGTGGTTATGGACAAGGGAAAGTTTGAACAGATCGGCACGCCGGCAGAAATATATGACCGACCGGCTACACGCCATGTGGCCGGCTTCATCGGTGAAATGAACTTTATTGCGGCTGCGGAAGTTGCGCCAGATTTGAGGCAAAAAATTGGTAGCGAGGCGACAATTGCCGTTCGCCCGGAAGAACTCACGCTGGGAATAACTTCTAGTGGTGATTTTACGGCGCAAGTGAGGACGGTGATGACCTTGGGACACTACAATGTGGTCACTTTGCAAAAAAACGATAATGTAATCAAATGTTTTGTAGATCGGGAAACTGCCGAAAAGTTACAGGTTGGAGTATCAGTTGGGTTGAAACTGGGAAGATATACCGTATTTTAAGTGAATCGAGTTGACGGGACTGGCGATAGCAAGATATTAGCAACAAAAACGGCAACATAAAATAACAGCTGACAGGAATTGTCTTGCAGCAAAAACAGGAGGTGTTTTATGAATTGGAAACATTGGATAGCGATCAGTCTTACCGCTTTATTGACCATGTCTACGGTAGCCGGTTGCGGCGGGGGAAAAACATCGGAAAAAGATGCGTCAAATGCCGGCGTAGCAGGGGCTGTGAGCAAGAAAAAAATTACACTCTGGGCTACGGGCTCGGATAATGTACGGACGATTTTTGAAACTTTAACCAAAGATTTCAATACCAATTCAGAGTATGCCGGTAAATTTGAGGTGGAACTGCAATTTATGCTTAGCGGCACCGGCACTCAAACGCTCACCGATATGATTATTGCCGCACATCAAGCCGGTGAAAAAGATACCTCTTATGACTTAGTTGATCTGAGCGGTGATGATTGGTCAAAATTGGTTTCGCGTATAGGAGAAGATGCCTTCGTCAAACTAGACCAAAGCCAACTCCCCAATGCTGCCAAGATAACGGCAAAAAATTCAGTCGGCCAAGATTGCAGCTTGCCTTATCGCGGTACAACCGTTGTTTTGGCGTACGATTCAGCTAAAGTTCCTGAACCGCCTAAGACAGTAGATGATCTTGTTGCCTGGATGAAGAAAAATCCCGGCCGTTTTGCTTATAACACTCCGGGTACCGGTGGAGCCGGCGATTCGTTTGCGAGGACTTCAGTTTATAACACTTTACCTACGGAGGCGATCGTATCGGATGATGAAAAATGGGTGAAAGAATGGGACAAAGGGTTTGCTTACCTTAAAGATATACACCAATATATGTATAAATCAGGCGGTTCAGTTGTTTACCCCAATAAGAACCAAGGCACTTTAGACTTGTTGAATCAAGGAGAAATAGACATGTGCCCGAACTGGGCGGATATGGTTTTATCTCAACGCGCCAAAGGAGCAATCAAAGATTCCATAAAAATTGCTCAAATAAGTCCGTCTTTTACCGGTTCGCTGCAATCTTTGGTTATCCCTAAATTCGGATCAAATAATCCCGGTGCATATGCATTTATGAACTACATTTTGTCCAAGCAGGCGCAAACCATTATGGTTAAGGAAATGGCGGCTATTCCTTTGATCGACAGCAAAGAAATAGATCTTAAGGGTTATGAAGACCTTGCTAATCTTGATGTGAGCGCATTTCGCATTATGTCTATCGGCAAACTTTCAACTGCATTTAACGAACGTTGGGATCGTGAGATTGCTACAATCGGTTGACCGTATGATCAAGGCGTCGCCTCAGCTAGGGGCGGCGCTCTCAATTGAACTTAGTATCAGTTGAATTAAAATAGGAAGGAAAAATATGACTAAACAGTTCCGTCATCGATTGATCGCTTATATATTGGTTTTGCCTGCTTTCCTCACGGTTATGCTGACCGTAACTTATCCTATATTAGCGGCGATAAAGCAAAGCTTTCAGGCCGAAAAAACCGGGAAATTTACCCTAGAGAATTACCGCTATTTTTTCACAGAACCGACCCAGGTTCAAAATATCGCATTTACATTGTACGTAGTTTTGATGACTGTAATTATTGCTATCGTTGTAGCGTATTTACTTGCACTATATTTGCGATTTTGTCATTCAAAGATAGCTAAATCGATAGGCTCACTGTACTTGCTTCCACGGTTTGTTCCAGCTATGTGTGCTGTATATGCAATGATTACCATCATTAGGGACTCCGGCTTACTCAATCGATTCGGACTTTTATTCGGCTACAATATAAAGCTTGGTTTAATGTACCATTCGGGCGGTATGATTATTATGAACTTGTGGTTCAATATTCCTTTTGCAGCCTTGATGATTACCGCTGGTTTAGGAGCTATACCTGACTCGATTATCGAAGGAGCACGAGATGTTGGAGCCGGAAAATGGAAAACATTTACATCGATGATTTTGCCATTGTCGGTGAAAGATGTAGTCATTGCCGCTACCTTTGTTTTTATGTCAAATGTCGGGTCATTTACAACTCCATATCTCATGGGCGGGAATCACCCGAAAATGCTTGGAATTGCTTTGTTTGATCAGTTTAATAAATATTTGGCTTATAATCGCGCGGCTGCATTGTCTGTTATTATGTTTTTAATATGTGCTGTATCGGCTGGTGTATATATTTATACTAATTTAAAAGACAAAGATTGGGAGAAATGATAACTGAATTTTGGAGTTGAAGTAAATGGAAAAAGAAGTGAAGAAATGATACAATGAAAGAGAGGTGTTGATGTAAGGAGAGGAAGATGGAAGAAGCAACTTACGCGAACGATACAGCAGAAACTAATGAAAAAACCGAGACTCCACTTTTCCGCTATGATGGGAAATATGAGCTGGTCTCTAAAGTTGCCTATCTTCTCGGGGTTCCGATGCGCCATTTTGACGGCGAACATGTGGCCCTGGACATTGAAATTTACCACCAATTGGAAAAGATTCGCGCGGCGAGAATTATTCGCAATCTGTGCCTTGTCCGTACTCTTATCGAACAAAATTTCAAAAAAATAAATTTAGTTATGCAAAAGGGTTATGGTGGCCTGCATTCTGTGCCGGATATCATACCGCCGGAAGTGTTGCGACAACTTACGCAGGACGGTGCTAATTTTATCAAAAAATCCAGCACACGTCTGTTTGAACATATTATCGAGATCAATCGTCTAATTTTGGATCGTATCAACAATTGTCAGGAACTCATCCCCAGTTGGGTCAATTGGAGCTACATTAAAGACCTTTTTATTATGCCTGACGGCCTGACTTTGCAAGGTGTGCGTGACGCGGCGACCCTGTATTATGCTAACCGCAACCTTTATCCGTATCAAATTTATATGAATTGGCAACCGATGGAAGCCGGCAATGTTTTTTATAATGATAAGAAATTTGCGAGCTTGCTCTATCAATGGCATGGCGAGACTTTTAACGATTTTAGTAAAGTTGCCGACGCTGGCAGCTATGTCAAGAAAAACATATATGAATTTGTTGGCGATAGTGAAAAAACTGTTGTGGTGGTAGATTGCGAAAATTCTGATCCGTACAAGCTTTGTGCGATGCTGCGTAGCCTCGATCATGAAGCTTTGAATAAAATAACGAAGATAATCCTTTTCGATGATGAGCATGCGGCGACTGGTTGGCGGATTTTGGAAAGTTTTGTCCATGTGCCGATTGAACATATCATGATTGAACGTATCAAACAGAATAAATCATTGGTTGACATAAGGCTGGCTGCCGGAGTTTGCAAAGAACATTATCAAAATAATGTGGATTCATTTGTCATAGTTTCCAGTGATTCCGATTATTGGGGCTTGATTTCCTCATTGCCGGATGTGCGGTTTATTGTGGTCATTGAAATGGACAAATGCGGTCCGGACATGAAAAACGCTTTGGTGGAGGCCGGGATTTTTTATTGTTATTTGGACGATTTTTATTCCGGAAATGTGGAAGAAATAAAGACGGTCTCAATTTTTAAAGCGATCTACGGTTTGCTTGAAGCTATTCCTAAAATAAATATGAGCAATATTTTTAATGAAGCTTTGAATGAAACCAGGATCGAAATGTCTTCGGCGGAAAAAACGCAATTTTATGAAAAATATATTAAACATATGAATATAAAGCTTGATGAGGCTGGTAATGTTTCTTTTGAGCTGAAACGTAATTAGGTTGGTCTCGTCAGCTGTTGTGTCGCGCTGCAGTTGCGCACGAGTTGGGCAAATGGAGGCAAATGGAGTGTTTACATCTATTAAGCGGTTGGCTAAGGATTCTGGTTTAATTCTTTTGGGAACGGTAATTTACTTTGTTCTGAGCGTGATTGGTATGATCGTTGCGCCGTTGTTCGGGCCGTTCGGTGAAGCGGTAAGCCCAGGAATTACGGGGGTTTTTACTGGATCGGTTTTCTTCTTTTTGAGTCGACGTGTGGGCAGGCTTGGGCAATTCACCGTGGTATCTTTAATCACAATGTGTGTCTATTCATTGATGGGTGGGATGTATCTGCCGTGGTTTATTTCGGTTGTGGTGATGAGCGTGCTGGCAGATTGGTTGGCTTCGCGCGGCAAACAGGTTCCGGTTTGGCAGGTTGCAATCGCCGCCGGGATGGTTAATATCGGATCTGTGTTCGGGGCGGTTATTCCTTGCTGGTTTTTCATGCAATCTTATCGTGATTACTGGCTAGCTCATAATGAAACGGTTGAAACTATGGACAAGGTGATTAAATATACTTCCGGATTGATGGGGCTAGTTACAACGTTGGTTACGTTTGCCTTGTCCGTGATCGGTGTGTATATTGTCTATTTGATTTGGTTAGGCTGTTCTAAAGCTTGTGCGCTGAAACGAGCGCGTGTGGCGCAAACGAGCGCGGTAGCAGAAAGCGCGGTAGCAGATGGCGCGGTAGCAGATGACGCGGCTGAAGAAAGCGCGGCGGCAGATGGCGCAGCTGAAGAAAGCGCAGTTGCAGATGACGCGGCGGCAGATGACGCGGCTGAAGAAAGCGCTGTTACAGATGACGCGGTAGTAGATTGCGCAGCTGAAGAAAGCGCGGCGGCAGATGACGCGGCTGAAGAAAGCGCGGTAGCAGATGGCGCAGCTGAAGAAAGCGCGATTGCAGATGACGCAGCTGAAGAAAGCGCTGTTACAGATGGCGCAGTTGCAGATGGCGCAGCTGAAGAAAGCGCGGTAGCAGATGACGCAGCTGAAGAAAGCGCAGTTGCAGATGACGCGGCTGAAGAAAGCGCAGTTGCAGATGACGCGGCTGAAGAAAGCGCAGTTGCAGATGGCGCGGTAGCAGATGGCGCAGCTGAAGAAAGCGCGGTGGCAGATGGCGCGGTAGCAGATGACGCGGCTGAAGAAAGCGCGGCGGCAGATGGCGCGGCTGAAGAAAGCGCGGCGGCAGATGGCGCGGTTGCAGATGACACGGCGAAAAGAATCGCTGCCCCGCAAATAGTGCGCATCCCACCCGATAACGCTATGCCCAAGATAGTGCGCATAAAAACTACAGATACAGAAAGGCCAAATCCTCCTGAGATGCCCCTGGAAACTCCCGACCGTCTAATTATTCATCCAAAACATTTGGACCAATAACAGGTGTATTATGCACGAACCACAAGCCAACCTAATTACAGCTCATGCCGGCGCAGGTGATACGCCGCCCAACAGCCGAGAATTTTTGCGCTACGCCACGCAAAGTTACGCTGACATCATAGAAATCGATGTTTCTAGACGGGAAGACGGCCATTTAATTGCTGCCCACTCTTCTACGACCGAGCGAGCAGAGGAACTTACGTCCTTTTGCCAATTCTTGGCATCTTTACCTAGTCGACAATATCTTAATTTTGATTTAAAAGCCCCTGGATTGGAAAAGAAAACCGTCGAAATTTTGTGGTCGACCGGATTAGCGCAGCGTTCCATGTATAGCGGCACGGTTGACTATAAGCTGTGGCAGCCCCTGCCCTTGTCGGTTGCTCTTCGCTTGCCAGAAGTTATGCTGAACGCCGAAAATTGTGGATTAGTTGCGCTCATTGCGGAGCGTGAGAAATCGCCCCAACAGCGGCTTATATTTTGGCAAAAAAATATGGCGAAATTGCAGGAAATTAAATTAAGAACTGGGATAGATAAGCTGAATCTAGCATTCCCGACGGTTGATAATTTTGTTCGAAATTACTTGGCTGAACACGGTTTAGGTCTGTCGGTTTGGACGGTGGACGAAAGCCAGGCAATAAGTGAATTTTGGCAAATGGGAGTCTTTAATTTAACGACGAATAAAGTGACGGAGGCGGCTCGTCTGCGGCGCGAAATTCATGGCTTTTGATTACGCAACTCACACGGCGGAACCGACTCCGCTTATCCCTTGAATATTATGTTATAAGGTAAAACTTTGTCTTACAACATAAATTGTTAAAACATAAACTTCAATTATTTTTGTTGTGGCTGCTCCGGGTTGGACTTCTCGGGCGGTTGAATTCTTACTGGATGTATTGTTGTAGGTGCTGGGTTAGGTGACGACGGTGTCGAGGACTTGACATTGGTGTTTGACGCAGTCCTATCCGCAGTTTGCCCTCCAAGACGAGTAGGCGCGGGTGCTTGGCCGATGGTATCTACGCCGAGACGAGTAGGTGCTGGTCTTGAGGTCAGATTGGCGGCCTGATTGGCTAGGAGAGATGCGGCTTGTCCTGCAGCGTGCCCAGCGAGACGAGAAGCTGCTTGGCTTGCGGCAGAACCGGCGAGACGGGTGGGAGCCGTACCTACGCTTGGATTGATCTTTTTGACATTCTTATCCGAATCGTTCAGTAGCGTTGCCGGGTCAAGCAGCTGTACCTTGCCAGCTTCACCTAAGAGAACCGAGTTGTCCACCGGCTCATCCGGTTCCATTAATGGCGTTTCGTAATGCTTCTCAATGCGATAAGGATCCTGCGCGGTAGAATAATAGGCTCGCCCTTTGTTCAGCTCCTGCCAACGACGCTCGTCTTCTTCCAAACGTCTTTTACGCTCAAGTTCCGCCAGCCTCGCTTCCGCTTCCTCACGCAGCCTTTGCTCCAACAAAGCCTGTTTTTTATTGAGACGAATAATATAGAAAATAGTTAAAGCGATCAACACTAGCAAAATCAGCACAAAGAGATACGGTACTTTTTGGTAAAAAGCGGTGATCCCAGAGGCTAGGCCGATAACCAACCGCGCCCGGTAAGACTCTGCGGCAATGGCAGGGGTAGTGTGGAGCAGCCGCCCGTTCAGATTGACTTGAATTTGTCCGATTTCCTGACCTTTTTTGACTGGTGCGTCTATGCGTTCGGGAACTTGCAGCTTTATGTCCACGTCCTCCGCGAAAAGCATCACCGGCAGGGAAGCGGTGAAACTGTCCGGCCCATTCGCTAGTTCGACTTTATCGCTTCTTCCGTTAATCAACTTGATTTCACCGACCGGCTGATGCGGTGTCAGTACGGTAACATCGTGTTGCGCTCCGATGAGCTGATTATAAATATTGTCATGATCTGCAAAACGCGCTTGCGCCTGATCGGCACCGGCCGAAACGACGACAAGAAGTTTTTTGCCGACATGGGCGAAAGTCATCAGATTAAACAATCCGTCCGGACTCCAACCGGGGCGTCCGCCTTGAATGTAGACCTTACGGCCTTCCGACTGAGCTTTAGCCTGCTCTATGTCGTTGAAAAGAATGCTGTTTAAGGCGATACCGTAAGGATGAAAATCTGTTTTTTGAGTTGTGTAGCCGGCTGTACAGAGCATTTGAACAAGCTGGGGGCGAGTAGCACATAAAGCCATCACAATAGCCATATCATGGACGCTGGTACTGTCCCCGTCGGCACTCAAACCAGTGCAGTTGGAAAAATGCGAGTCATTCATGCCCAGGGCCTTCGCTTTTTCGTTCATAGCTTTGACAAAATCGTTTTCATCACCGTAAGACAGTCGAGCCAAAGCACGGATGGCGTCAGCACCGCTTTCCATCACCGCTCCGAGAAAAAGATCGGCAATCGGCAGGGATTCACCTACTTTAAAGCCGATAATGCGGGCGCCGACTTCAGCTAGACCGTCCACATCTGAAGGGATAATATCGGTTTCTTCATTCAAACGCTGATTCAGCTTGTCGTAAGCCAGCAAAACACTGAACAATTTCGTCATGGTTGCCGGGGCAAACTTTTCATGCTCTTTTTTGGTGAAAACTGACTGAATCTGCCCGTTGTTGTTAAAAATATAGGTGGCGAACTTGTTGCTGCGCAGGTCGTTCTGCTTAATTTTAATTTCATTGGCGTTCGTGTTAAAAGTAAAGCCGCGTTCAGTCGGCCAATTCAGTAAACGCCCGTCCGATGTGCGCTTGATTGTGGGATCTTCTTTGGGCGGTGCGACTTTCCCTTCCTTTGCAGGGGTAACGGTGGATTGGCTACCGTTCGGTTGGCTGACAGTCGGCTGACTGGCGGCCGGATTGCTATTCGAAACTTTATTTTCCGAAGTTTTATGACCTGAAGCGGCATCCGTGGATTGACTCTGCGAATGCTCGGATTTTTCCGCAAGCTCAGTCGCCTCAGCCTTGGCTGATTTTTCTTCAGCAGAAATGTTGAAGCCGATTCCGCACCCAATGCTGAAACTGAGTGCTAGGGCAATTAATGAGCGGCCGAGACGTCGGGTTGAATGAAAAAAAGGTATTGACATTTTACTCCTCCAGTAGCACTGCGGCCAAAATGTTCGCAGCACCAGACTCATACAAATGGATATTTCTATTATACTTTACTTTCCGGAATAAGTTGTTACGAAGAAATTACAGGCGTTACAGTTTGCGCAAAAATTGCCGCGAGTTCTAGGGAAAGCAAAGCCTCTCTTCGTGGTTGGCCGGTTGTCGGTTGATCTTAGATTCCTTGTTTTGCATGTTGCCCTTGGGCAACATATAGAATGTTATTGAAGTTCAAGCTTGCCTCTGCTAGAATCAAGACATAGAAACTGTGGTCGCAAACGAAACATCAGTAGCCTGCCCGAGGAGAAGCGGACAGGCCATTTTTTTATGCGTTTTGCGCTTGGAGTACGTGGGGGCGGGCTGCAACCAAACGACGGGAGGCCGCAAATAAACGGTGGGGGCCGCAACCAAACGGCGGGAGGCCAGTACCGCCCAGTGCCGCCTCCGGCGACTTGCCTATTTATTGCCTAGATGACCAAATGAATTAAAACCTAAACCATAGCAGCCGGATTTACTTTTTCGTTAAACTCATCTGCCGTCATCAATTTTAAGGCGACCACCGCCTCGACCAAGGTTAAATTATTGGCATGGGCATATTGAGCGACTTTAGCAGCCTGTTCATAGCCGATGTGCGGACTTAGGGCGGTTACCAGCATCAGGGAGCTTGCCACGTTAGCTCGCATACGGGCGGCGACAGGTTTCAGCCCTTTCAGACAACGCAAGGTAAATGACGCTAAAGAATCACTCAAAAGATTTACTGATTGCAAAAAATTATGGATACACACCGGCAAAAACACGTTCAACTCAAAATTGCCCTGGGAAGCGGCCAGCCCGATTACCGTGTCATTGCCGATAACTTGAACGGCGACCATTGCCGCCGACTCACATTGGGTTGGATTCACTTTGCCGGGCATAATTGAACTGCCGGGCTCATTTGCTGGCAATTGTAATTCACCCAGACCGGCGCGCGGTCCGCTGCCCATCCAACGAATGTCATTGACGATTTTCAGCCAGTTTACTGCCAGAGCTTTGATTGCCCCATGGACGAATACAAAGTCATCTTTGGCAGCCAGAGCATACATTTTGTTGGGTGCGGAAACGATGGCCTCGCCGGTCAGCTCACTTAAAACTTCGGCTACCTGTTCGGCAAAACCGGCTGGGGCATTGAGCCCGGTTCCGACTGCCGTTCCGCCGAGGGCTATTTCACGCAAAGCCGGCAAAGTGGCCAGAATCTCTTGTTTGTTGTGTTCCAACATGCTGCGCCAACCACTGACTTCTTGGGCGAATTTAATCGGCACGGCATCTTGCAAATGTGTACGGCCAATTTTGATTAGATCGGGATAATCAGCTTCCAACTTAGCCAAAGCGGCGACGGTGGTGTCAATTGCTGGGAGTAGTTTCTCAGATATGGCTTCCAGAGCGGCTAAATGCATAGCGGTGGGGAATGTGTCGTTAGAACTTTGCGAACAGTTGACATGGTCATTCGGGTGCAAAATTTCCTGCCCGGCCAAAGTGTTGCCGCGGTAAGCGATAACTTCATTCACGTTCATATTACTCTGTGTGCCGCTGCCAGTTTGCCATACGGATAGTGGAAAATGCGTATTTAACTTGCCTTGGACAATTTCCTGACCTACTTTTTCAATTAAATCTGCTTGCTGGTCGCTAAGCAGGTTTAACCGCCGATTGATTTTTGCTGCCGCAATTTTTACTAGAGCGAGTGCTTTTATTACTGAAAAAGGAATCTTTTCAGTCCCGATAGGAAAATTTTCCAAACTGCGTTGTGTCTGCGCTCCCCAAAAACGGTCGAGCGGAATTTTCATTTCACCTAATGAATCATGTGCCAAACGATAGCTGTCTTTAGACGGCATGACAACACCTCCACAAGATTTTTTCTTTGATTATAAACGGAAAAACTGGGTGGTTCAAATTTCATCCTGACGAGTGGCAGTCCACCTTGCGGAGAGGGCGGGTAAATGTGGTAGAATTAAAACAGTTATGTGCAAGTCACTATGATTGTAATGAAAGGGCGTGTGCCGCGATGAGTCAAATTGAACAACAAGATAAGAAAAAAGTAGGGCTTCCTGTCGGCACGGATCAAACGCCTACTGCCAAGCCCGTTGCGACGAAATCGCCCAACCGACTGCAAAGATTTTTTAAACGTCTGCATTTTTTTGCGCCTGATGGCTGGCTCCACAAAACATTGGAAGTGGCTCGGCTGCAGTCGGCGATAACCGACAAAAAACGCTGGATCGATGAGATGTACCGCCAGTTGGGTGAACGAATTGACTTGTCCGATGCCTTACCGGAAGACGATGAATTAAGAAGCTGGCGGCAAAGCGTATTTGCGGCGCGGCGTGACGTCGCATTTATGCGGCAACGAATTGCTGAAATTGATAATCCTAACATAACCGATTATATTCATACGGACACCATATCCGGTCTTGTATCGGGTGGTGCAGTTGCTGGGATCAGTGACAGAAATAGACGCCTTGACGAGGCAAATCCCGCTACAAACAAAATCAATGCGGATGCTGCCGTTTCAGGAGTTACGGGTACCCTTAGCGTAACTGGCGATACCGACGCTACCGTAGTAAAAAAGCCAACAGCCCGTCACGCAGCTCATATATAGAACTTAACTCAGCTGAAAAGGATCCGCCGAATGAGTTCTCCGATGAAAAATGAAAACTTCATATCTGTCCAAAGCCGGCATTGGCACCGACGGCGCAGTTGCAAGGATTTGCTTATCGGCTATCCTTGGGTGTTATTCTGGGCGGCACTACCGCTTGTTTTGGCTTTAAGCCTGCCTTTGCCGAGCGTGTTGTCACGCTCCGGAGCGGCTGTGCTCGGCATTTTCGCCGGCACACTTGTACTATGGTTCACTACCGCCATAGATTGGCCGAGTTTGCTGCTGCTTCTGGGCTTAGCTATGATTCCGGAACTCGGTATGAATAAGGTCTTAGCAGCTTCACTGGGGAGCGGCACGGTAGCGTTCCTTATTTTTACCTTTACTTGCACTTATGCTTTGACGACGACCGGTGTAGTAAAACAGGTGGCTTTGCTGTTCATTCGTAATCGTTTGGCAGCAAGCGGAGGGCGACGCTTTATGTGCCTCTATTTTGCCGCGGTGCTGCTGCTCGGGCTTTTTTTGTCACCGACAATACTGTTCATTCTTTTTTTGCCGTTACATCATGAAACTTGCGCTTTACTCAAGTTGGAGCGAGGTTCACGTTCGGCCGCGGCTTTGATGATTGGACAGACGTTCCTTTGCGCTCTGTCTTCGGGAATGACCCCTATTTCGCATGTGTTTGCGATTTTAGCTATGGATTATTATCAAAACGTTTTTAAAAAGGTTATCGGTTATGGTCAATATATGGCAGTCATGCTGCCTGTCGGATTGGCAGGAGCGGCAATTATCGTTACCTCTCTGATTATTTGGGCAAGACGTGAAATGCCTGCGCTCAGTGCGGTTCTGCAAGCTGATAATTGGCCGAAACATGTGGAAAAATGGCAGCCGCAAGGTCGGGAAATAAAGATTTTGTTCGTTTTTATTTTAGTCGTCGTATTGTGGCTGTTGCCGAGTTTCCTACCAGCGCAAACCGAGGGTATGGGAAAATGGCTGAAACAACTTGGAACGGCTTGGCCGCCGCTTTTAGGAGCGGTGTTGCTGTTTTTGCTTGGTTCAACGGAACGACCGTTGATCAAATTTAAAGAAACCACCGCTCAGGGCATTGCTTGGGGAAGTATTCTGATGTGTGCGGCGACTTTGGCGATGGGGATGGCTTTAACTGAGCGTACTTTGGGGCTTAATAATTTTTTGCATCAGCTGTTGGCGAAGGTCACGGCTGAAGTAAGTGCCCCGGTGCTGTTACTCATCATTGCTGTTTGGGCTACTTTGCAGACTAATTTTTCGTCTAATATTGTTACGGTCAGCTTAGTTACAACGGTTGCGCTCCCATTGGCGGCCGCAGGTGGGCGGCTTAATCCGGCAATCGTCGCCTGTTTTATCGGGTTTTTGGCGTCATGCAGCTTTGCCGCCCCGTCAGCTCATCCTAATGTTGCTCTAGCAATTGGTACCGGTTATGTAACAACGGGGCAGATGCTGGTCAGCGGTTTGGCGGCAGGGGCAATGATGGTAGGTCTGCTGGCGGTTGTCGGATACCCATTGGCTGAATTGATCTTTTAACCGAATCGAGGGAGGCGCATCTATCGCATTTCTTCTCGGTAGCTGGTCATGAAACACAGACAGACAAAAAAATCACCGCAAGCCTTGAACTGGCGACGGTGATTTAATTCTTTTACGAAACTTATCAGGTAATGACTAATCCAAGATTGGATAGCGGTGACCCGAGAATCAACCAGCGGTGAGCCGAAGCCAAATTATTTAGCTGCAGCAACCGTAGCGGCATTCAGCAGATTGACCACAGCAATCTTGTAGTCGGCGATGGACTTTTCATTACCGGGCATGGCAACAATCGTTGTTGTGTGAATGTGAGAACCGTTTATGAAAACCAGTACATTAGCTGTTAGATCCTGACCGGGGTTGTGCAGGATAATCGGATAAACGTGAGCCGGATGCCCCTGAATGGTGATGTTTTCGGGCTCGCCGTTCTTGGAAAAATACGCTGTCTTTTTGTCGGTAGGCGGATTGGCCGGGAAAATGGACGATTCAACCTGTTTGTAGAATTGGTTGGGATCACTGTCATATTCCTTCATCATAAAGCCCTCAGTTTTGAACTTTTGGGCATTGAATTCGGCATAAGCAACATTGATGTCGTTGTTGATGCGATAGTAGGCCGCGTTCGGATTGTCAGGGGCTTTGACCCATGAATCTCCGGACAAGTTCATCGTAAGTTCACCAGCAGTCAAAGTAAAATCGGGATTTTTTTCCGTTGAAGACGGGGTTGTGGCGGCAACTTCATCTGTGGTTGCCACAGCCGTTGCGGCAGTGTTGGCGGTGCTTTCCGTTTTGCCACAGGCGGCAGTGAAAGTAACAGTAGAAATGATCCCTAATGTCAGTAAAGTAGATGTTAATTTTTTACAGATTTTTTTCATTGTTTTCTCCTTAAATGTTTTCAAAATATATACGTCAGCGTTGCCAAATAAAGCAGCACAAGCCCAATATTATCGTTATACTTAAAACACTGACAAATCGGGCAACAAAAGGCGTCAGCTTATAATTGCCCTCGGAGTGCCAATGATGGTATTATACACCAAAAATAACAGCTTATGTAATGTCATTTCTTAGGAGAAGTAAAATGTGTTTAAAATGCCCGTTTTGGTTGAGAATTTCGCCGGAAAAACGTAAAAAATGTCAAAAAAGTGCTGCGATTTTCGGCGCAGTTGTTTTACTGATATGTGTTTTTTGTTTAGGGAGATACGTCGGTCGGCAACCAACGGATCGGCGCACTGAAACAGGCTTTCCTACCGGACCGAAAACAACGGATCTGGCTGATCCGTTTGGGGAGGAAACTGCACGCCAAGGCCGTGCTGATGTGGCAGGAGATGCGCCAACCACGTCCAATGCAGCTAAAGCGGCGAATCAAGATGTCCCACGGGCGATTGAGGGCGTTTATACCGATAAAAACTGGGGCCTTAAACTGAATTTGCCGGGCAAGGCCGAGGTGATTGCCGATTCTTCCGAAGGCTTGTCTTTGCGTTTGCAAGACGGAACAACCATCAATATCACCCATGTCGCGGCGATTAAAAATAATCCTATTTTTGATGTGACAGATTTGGTGAAAAATTTTGCTGACTTACCATTGTTCAAACAAACGGACAAATATACATACAAGGGCAATCTGCAGGCGGAAACCTTGCAGTATGGCGAAAGACCATTAGTTCAGGCCCAAGCGTTGACCTCGGATGGCCGTATTCATACAGTAATGGTGACAAATGCCGCGTCCGGAGGCGTCATGGTTTTTTCCGCTTTCACTCCGGCGATCAATGGGGACGGGCAAGTACGACAGATGCTGTTACAATTGGTCGGAACGGCGGAATTTGGTTCGCGACGTTACGGAGCACAATTGGTAAAATCACCGAGTGGGGAAGCAAGCTTTTTTAGAATGAGCGATTGGCAACTTTTCACAGAAGATAAGTCCACGGCGCAGCAGGAAAGACAGAACGATAAAAAAGTATCGCCCGAAGTAGAAAAAAACACATCAGCAAATTTGCCAGCGGGGCGAAACAAAGAGATAAAGTTGGTGCCGAATTTATTTACCGAACCAGAGCCGGATACGCTTACCAGAATCGTCGGTTTAAGCAACATGGCGGCCGGAATAATTACCCTGGAAAAAAATTCACACTATAGTGATATGGCGGCAATCGAAACGAAACTAAATCAGATTTTTATGCAGGCAAGTGAGGCCGGCAAAAATGGTCGGAGCAAAATGATTGTTTCTCCGCCCGAGAAGCTAGAAATCAATGGTAGAACTTACAGCTTTATAGATCTGCAACTCGATAAAGACAAAAAAGCTGGTGCCATGCGTCGTGTGTATTTTGTAAGCAATGGCAAAAACTATGAGCTAAGTATGATAACTGACAAAGCTCACTTTCCCACAGCGGAGGCACAGTTTATTTTGATGCTTATTTCATTGCGTTTTGCGTAGCTTGACATTCTTTTAACTGATTTACACGAATTACCTACAATGCTAAAATTAAACACACCGTACACCTTTAGCACCTTAATTTACAACTCGATTTATCGACCGAATGTGCCAAGCGTATGAAAATAAATATTTTACTCAATTTCAATGGAGGTTGTGATGTTAACTAATCAAACCCCTGCGGCCGGTGTCAGCGGCGGAGTCATTTTCATCGTCGGACATCGTCACCCGGACACAGACAGTATTTTGTCTGCCATAGCTTACGCCCACCTGAAAAATAGAATCGGGCTGAATGCCGTTGCCTGCCGTTGCGGCGATGTCAATCCTGAAACCAAACATTTATTGGAAAAATTCAACCAACCGGAACCGTTGTTGATTCAAGATGCCCGGGCTCAGATGGATGAGACGGAACTTGACGACCCGAATGCGATCCCCCCGACGACGATTTTGCGCGAAGTTATAGAAGCCTTTGATGATGATCATAAAGTTTTTACGGTTTTGGACGACAAGCGTAAGCTACTGGGACTGGTTACCAGCTCCACAATCGGAGATATTTTATGGGGAGATACGGCCAAAGCTATTGATTTGCTGAGCCGCACGCCGATTGAAAATATAACCAAGGCTATCGAAGGCCGGCTATTGTACGCTCCGGCTGAAACGCGGCACAACGGCAAGGTAAGTATTACTGCCATTTCTGCCAATCGCTTGGCCAATTATGATCTGGCTGATCGTATTGTTATCATGGGAAATGATACCAACGCTCAGATTGAAGCGATAAATAAGGGCGCGGCGATTCTTATTTTGGTTTGGACCAATCAGGTGGCACCCATGGTTCTTGAGGCGGCACGAGAAAAGAAATGCGGCGTGATTTTGTCAGGCCATGGGGCTATGAATACGTCTCGTTATTTGTATTATTCAATTCCGGTTTCGATGGTTATGGACAAAGATAATCTGGTAGTTTTCAGCGAAGAGGAATTTGTTGACGACGTACGCGACCAGATGTTGAAATCGCGTTTCCGAGCTTATCCGATCATGGATTCAGAAAACCGAGTTATGGGACTGACCTCGCGCTATCGCATTTTGACGGCACCCAAGCGTCATTTTATTTTGGTGGATCACAATGAGCGTAAACAGGCTGTCCCGAATATTGAAAAAGCGGAAATCCTTGAAATTGTCGATCATCATCGGGTCGGCGATATAACCTCTGATCGTCCGATTAGCTTCCGTAATGAGCCGGTCGGCGCAACGGCCACGATTATTGCCAAAATGTACCGGGAAATGGACATAGTTCCAGATAAGGAAATAGCGTCGCTTATGCTAGCGGCCATAATTGCCGATACGCTGAATTTCCGTTCCCCAACCACCTCGGCAGCTGATCACAATATGGCGGCTTGGCTGGTAGAGTTGACCGGTCTGGATACGGAAGATTTGGCTAAGGAAATTTTTGCGCAGAGTTCCAAGAACGCATTGGCCGATTTGCATGGTATGTTGAACGGAGATGTTAAAGAATTTGATATTGCCGGCGGCAAGGTGGTTATTTCACAGCTTACCATGTATCGCCTGAATACGATTGAGGCGATTGAAAGCGAATTGCTGGCGCAGATGACTAAGGAAGCGGAGGCCGCCAAAGCCGATTTGTGGCTAATGGTCTTTACTTCGGCGCGGGACAATGGCTCAACTTTTTATGCGGTGGGCAAAGGTGCTAAGTACATTGCGGAGATCTATCCGAATTTACCCGGTGAATCTCATAGTTTCCAAAAGGGAATCGTATCGCGCAAAAACCAGATTGTGCCGCAGCTCTCGCTTTACCTGCGCAATGTAAGCAGTTGGAACAGTTGAGGCGAACGACGACGGACGCTAACGCCTAGCGCCTAACGCTACAATGCGCGGAAACGAGGAGACGAACGCTAACGCTAGCGAACAAGCGGTCGTGAACGCCTCCACGGAAACGACTGGCGTTAACGCTTGATTTTTTTGGACGTGTTTTTGGGAAACTCCGTATCGCGCAAAACAACTTGCCGCACCGCTTTATAAGTTGGCAGACGGTGGTTGATTTCATGCACGGTCTGTTCCAATAAGTGTTGCATCGCCGCTTGATCCGGCATCTCAGCTTTGGCCACATTTAACGCCGCCTTAACCTCTTCAAGGTCGGGGAAAATTTCGGCGGTGATTACCGTTTCGCCCTTTTGATTAAGGCTGCCGCTGACCACTACCTCCTGAATCAGCGGGCTGTCGGCCAACAGGCCTTCAATTTCTTCCGGATAAATGTTTTTGCCGTTTGTAGTGACGATGACGTTCTTCTTGCGCCCGGTGATGATGACAAAATTTTCCGAGTCGATGTAGCCCAAGTCGCCAGTGTGGAAGAAGCCGTCTTTGTCAATGGCGGCGGCGGTGGCGGCTGGATCATTGTAATAGCCGAGCATGACATTTTTGCCGCGAGCAATGAACTCGCCGATTCCATTTTCGTCCGGGTTAGCTACTTCGATTTCAACTCCCGGCAGAGCCTGACCAGCCGAACTGGATTTAGGATTTTTATCGCAGTTAAGGGCGATGATTGGCGCACATTCAGTTAACCCGTAGCCTTGCAGAGTCAGCAAGCCGAAAGCATTGAGCGCGTCAATTATTTCCGGCTTCACCTTTGCTCCTCCGATGATAAGTAAGCGCAAGGCACCACCGAATTGATCCAAAATCGGCTTGAAGAAATCGCGCCGCTTGTCCACCCCAACTTTGCGCAGGGCTTTGGTTACGGTGAGGGCAAAATTAACTTTAGCCAAAGTCATTTTGTTCACCCGAATTCCCTTGTTGATTTTTTTGTAGAAGGTTTCGGCAATCAAAGGCACGACCAACATTACGGTGGCACGCGCTTCTTTCAGATTAGCCAGAATATAGCGTAAACCTTCGCATTGCGCGATGCAGGAGCCACGGTAAATGGGGCAGAGGAAGCCGCAAGTACATTCATAAGTGTGGTGTAGAGGTAGGACGGAGAAGAACACATCTTCCTTAGCTATATACACCATTTTGCACATAGCCATTAGGTTGGTGGCTACGGTAGCATGGCTGTGCATTACTGCCTTGGCGGCCGCTGTAGTGCCGGAAGTGAAGAGCAAAATGCGCATCCGATTAGGGTCGATAACGTAATCGACAAAGGAGCGGTTTCCGTTGGCAAGTTCGGTTTTACCGGCAGCAAGCAGGGCGTTAAAAGTGTGCAAATCATACCGGGCAGGAGCGAACATGGCCGCTTCGGCCGCGTCACCCATGCTGATTATGTGCTTTAGACGCAATCCGTCGAGCTTTTTCTCAGCGATTATTTGTAAAGCGTCATGTAGTTTTTGGAAGTATGATGGCGAAATTATCAAGGCATCAATATGACTGCGGCAAAGCAAATTGGCGAGTTCATGCGGCGGTAATTCTTTATCCAGTGGAACTACTACAGAAGCACCATTGACGATTGCTAAGTAGGAAACATACCATTCATAGCGGGATTCGCCGATGATACCGGTCGCCGTATTTTCATCCAAGTGCAGGTCGTTAAGCAAAGCGGTCCCAAAAGCATCGACATCGTCGGCATATTGTCGATAAGTAACTGGAACATAAGGCTGTTCCTTGACCGGCTTAGTTAAGAAAGCCGTTCGATCGGCAAACTGCTTACGGCTGATGTTTAGCATGTCTTTCAAATCTTTAATAACGGTTGACGCATAAGGCGCGATTACATTGGAATGATTATTCATATTTACCTCTACATACCTTGATTCAACGATACAATGCAGGCACACGGTAGAACCGCTTGCCGTAGCCTATTCCTGAGAGTTATCTGATGTTTCCAACATCCCTTTAATAATAAACCATGCTTTCAGGTGGAACAAGACTTTTCTGCCAGTTTTTGAAGTTCTGCCAAGGGGCGGTCGTCCGTACGAGTACTTACCGAGTATTACTGAATATTGCCTAGCATCTACCGAATATTATCAGTATCTACCGAATATTTATGCTAATTGACGATATAAAACAGAAATAAGCATGAATTTTCCGAACAAAGCGAAAAAACTGGCTAAAAATATTTACTTTGCCGTAAAAATTGCTATAATGACTGAGTTGTGCGTCGAAGCCGCCAACGGAATCGACGCGAGGAATTGATTCAATATTAGAATGAGGTAATTGAAATGAATCGACTGGTTGGAACTGTTGTACGTGGCTTACGTGGTCCTATCATTAACCAAGGTGATGATGTGGCGACAATTGTAACGGAGACTTTGCTGGCTGCTGATAAGAACGGTGACTTGAGCATTCGCGATCGTGATGTTCTCGGAATAACCGAATCGGTAGTGGCACGTTCCCAAGGAAATTATGTAACGGTAGATCAAATCGCCGCTTACGTAAATAAGAAGTTCCCGGGCGATACCCTGGGCATTGTTTTCCCTATTTTGAGCCGTAACCGTTTTTCCATCTGTCTGCGCGCTTTTGCTCGCGCCAAGAAAAAGTTGGTGCTCTTGCTCAGCTATCCTACCGATGAGGTCGGCAACTATTTGATTGCTGAAGATACATTGGTTAAAGCTGGAGTAAACATCTACACAACCACTATGGAAGAGGCTGAATTCCGCAAAAAATACGGCGATCCCAAGCACCCGTTCACCGGAGTTGACTATGTCCAATTCTATAAGGATCTGTGCGCCGAGGAAAATTGCGCGTGTGAAGTTGTGTTGAGCAATCAGCCGGCATCAATTCTGCAATATACTGATGAAGTTCTGACCTGCGACATTCATAACCGCGTTCGTACCAGAGACCTAGTACGTGCTGCCGGTGCTAAAGTCGTTTACGGCATGTTTGAGATCATGGCTGAACCGATCAACGGCAGTGGTTACAATTCCTCTTATGGCCTGCTCGGTTCGAATAAATCTACTGAAGAAAAAGTTAAACTGTTCCCGCGCGATTGCCAAGGAATGGTAGAGCAGGTACAAAAGAACATTTTGGCAGCCACCGGCAAACATATCGAAGTTATGGTTTACGGTGACGGCGCGTTCAAAGATCCTGTCGGCAAGATTTGGGAACTGGCTGATCCGGTAGTTTCTCCCGCCTATACTAAAGGATTGAATGGAACTCCGCATGAACTTAAACTGAAATATCTGGCCGATAATGATTTTGGTGGCATGTCGGCGGAAGCACAAAAAGAAGCTATCGTAGCCAAGATCAAAAGCAAGACCAACGAAGAAACGGCTGGTATGGCCGGGCAAGGCACGACCCCGCGTCGTCTGACCGACTTGTTGGGTTCGTTGTTCGATTTGACTTCCGGCAGCGGTGACAAGGGAACACCGTTCGTCTATGTTCAAGGCTATTTCGATACTTACGCCAACGATTGATCTGATCTGTTATACGTAAACAAACAAGCCGCCTCGGGATTCCGGGGCGGCTTATTATTTCCTTATGCTTGATAAAAATCATTCAAAATTATAGAAGTGGTCACAGTAGTCGCAACGATAAATTGCTTCATCTGCATTGATTAAGGTGAATTTACCCGGAACATCTCGCTCTGTGACACTTATGCAAACCGGATTGCTGCATTTGATCGGCCCTGAAACGTGTTGCGGCAAAGAGAGGTGAATCTTGCGGCTTATTTTGCCGTCCTCAATAATGTTAACAGTTATGTGAGGATCCAAAAGTCCGATTATATCCAAATTCAAATCAAGCTCATTTTCGATTTTTATGATATCTTTATGACCATATTTTTTGCTTTGAGCATTGATAATCAAAGCCACTTCAACTTTCTGGTCGTCAAGTTTGAGCATTTGAAAGATCTTGTGTCCTAGCCCGGCATGAATATGATCAATGACGATCCCTTTTTTTAAACTGGTGATTTCAAGCATTTTTATCTACCCCCAATAATTTGGCAATTAAAGCCATCCGTACGTACATACCGCAGCGAACTTGTTTGAAATAAAGTGCTCGCGGGTCACTGTCGACATCTTTGCTGATTTCGTTTACCCGTGGCAGGGGATGGAGGATGGCAAGGTCCGGTTTGGCTTGTTGCAACATGGCGGCGGTTAAAATGTAGGAATCCTTTAATCGAATATAGTCAGCCTCGGAATAGAACCGTTCTTTTTGAATGCGCGTCATATATAAAATATCTAAATCAGGAATGCTTTCTTCTAACGAGCCGGTTTCTGTATAACTGATATTTCCTGCTTCGATAACGGAACGTTTGAAATAGCCGGGCAATTTCAACTCGGCCGGAGAAATTAGAGTGAAGCGGTTGTTGGGGAAGAGAGACATTACTTTGATTAGTGAATGAACTGTGCGTCCGTATTTTAGGTCCCCGCAAAGGCCTATATTCAGGTTGTCGAGGCGTCCTTTGTAGATTTGCATGGTAAGCAAATCGGTCAATGTTTGAGTAGGATGCTGGTGTCCGCCATCTCCTGCATTAATAAGAGGGACTTCGCAGGTTTCGGAGGCCAATCTGGCTGCACCTTCGCGAGGATGGCGCATTGCTATGATATCTGCGTACTGAGAAACGGTTCGTACCGTATCCTGAACGCTTTCTCCTTTGCTGGTTGAGGAGTTGTTAGCGGCACTGAATCCGATGACTTTACCACCCAAACGTTCCATTGCGGCTTCAAAGCTGAGTCTGGTCCGGGTCGAGGGTTCAAAAAAAAGAGTCCCGAGAATTTTTCCGTCACCTAAATGTGAAAACTTCTCTGGACTCTGTTGGATTTGAGTACCGAACTGAATTATTTCGAGAATTTCTTCGCGGCTGAAGTCGTCAGCCCCGAGCAAATTTCGCCCCTTGAGCATAAATTTACTACCACCTTTCTTGTTACTCTATGCACCGGTTATGGCCGATACGTTGATTTGGCCTAAACTTTCAACATTATCTCGGTTTTTTGAAGCAAAGTCAAGAGGTAGTACAAAAAACGACAAATGTCCCCTTTTTCATAAATCAAGTGCCGCTTTAAGATCTTCCATATTTCGATAACCATTTACATGAGGATCAGATGCAATCCGTCTTCCTTCCTCAATGGCAGCAATCGTTGTATCATTCGGAACCTCTAATTTAAGAGAAAAAGGAATCCCGTTCTCACGAATCGTTGTTCGCAAAAATATATTTATCGCTGTCGTCATATTGAGCCCGAGTTCTGAAAAAATCTTATCAGCTTGTTCTTTAATTTCCTTATCTGTTCTGATATTTAAAAGGGCAAATCTGCACCCACCTAATCAGCCCTTGGCATCAATACAACACTCTCGACGTGTATTGAGAGAACCCCTAGTATAGCTACACTTTTTGAGTGCACACTATTGGATAGTGGGTGCACTTTTTAACGATAGAACAAGGCTATCGTTAAAAGGTTTGCCAATTATTAACAAATCCCAAATGCTGCAAATCTACTAACGGATATTTATCGATTATCTTTGATAACTTACTATAAAATTCATTATAATGTTTATTTTCAGCTAATACTTTAAGATTAAGACTACTAGCAAAAATAGTATTATTCGATACACCTTTCTTTAAATACTCTTTATATAATTTTGGTGTCTTAGTTAATTTTGAACCATATAATCTACCGTGGTGAGCACAAATATTTCTAACATAAGCTAAATTTTCAATCCATGACTCTAAATAAACGTAATCAACGCCAAATGTTGTTGAAATTGCTTTTTTATCATCATTCTTCATATTCTTATACATTTTAGAAAGGGTACCTAAACTCGCTACTTCAATAGCAGCATATAAAGGAATCTCTCCTCCCTCATAATTATCCTTAAAATTGCGTATAAAAGGCGATTTCCTATTCCTATTAATTTCTCTTTCTAACTCATCTAAAGTATTCTTCTGATAATTATTTTTCCCATAGTTATTAAGATTCTTATAACCAAAATTCCCATATTCTAAAGAATAATAATTTGTGATTACAGCTCTTAAATAAACTTCTATATGCTCTATCAACGAAAATAAAATATGACGAAACTCCATATCAAATAGATATAACTCGACTATATTCTCAAAAGTAGTACCTTCTATGTATCTACCATCTTCTTTTAGAGTTATACTATATGCTTTAATGAGGCGATAGTAAGAAACCCTGTTAAGTACATCTTTAGCATAACTTGTATCTTCTATCTCTAATCCCAAAGACACTAAATTTTCTATTTGCTTATCAATGCTTATAGGAGGTTGATAGGATTTCTTCATATTTCTCTCCTCAAAAATTAAAAGACCCGACTTGGTCCGCATTGTTAAGAGGCGCGTCGGGTACTGTTGGGTAATATAATATACCATTAGCGGTTATTTGTCAATTTTAATGAAATAATGGACCGCGTCAATTTATTGTAGGTTTCGGTAACCAAAACCGATATAAAGTCAATACTTGTAACCACCGTCTGTTATAGATTGACGAATCTATACAAAGAATCCCGCTTACTCCTTTGAAAAACGGCGGTAGCAAGAGGAGAAAACTCAAATTCTTTTTGCTTTCTTGCCTTTTATTTTGCCGTATTTCTACCAAATTTTCTATAGGTATGTCAGTCTCAATCAGAAAATCAAATTCTGACGGCTTAATTTCACCTCCGTTAAGCAAGTGTACTCGTAGCCTAGACACATCATCCAAACCGCGATCGACCATTGTTCTTATGTCATTTTTCGTCACAACTTGGTACCCTGGCCTGATAGCTTTATTTTCAAAAAGCATCTCGTCCATCTCTTTTATTCTTTGCTTAGCAAAATCTAGCAAAAATTCGTGTATAATGTTTTCCATAAGAGAGTTCTTTCTATTTTTTCTTATACTTACGTGTACTTTAACCAGTATAAGGTTCTTGGGCTCTCTTTTGTTTTATCTTTTTCCAAAACCTACAAAAACGTTACGCGGTAAGCCCTTGGCATCAATACAACACTCTCGACGTGGCTAGTCGTAGCAAACTTAGCGGCCACCGTGCTATTTGTGGTATTTTCAGCTATAATTGTTAGGTTACAGCCGACAGGGGATACGGCAGATAGATATTTGGTGTTAATGACAAAGAGGAATGTTATGGAAAATTTCAGTGCAAATAGATCTTATACTAAAGGCATAACGGCGATTGTTATTTCCGCCTTAGGGTTCGCCGGGATGGCTTTTTTCGTCAAGCTCTCCGGTGATGTCCCGACAATGCAGAAAGCTGTGTTTAGAAATTTGGTCACGGCGCTGTTCGCATTTTTTATGTTAATCAAGGCAAAAGAAAAGTTTTACATTGAACCGCGCAATCGTTGGCCTATGGTGGGGCGCTGCGTTTGCGGCACCATAGGTTTTGTGTCCAATTTTATCGCTATAGAAAAGCTGCCGCTGGGTGATGCGAATATTTTGCAAAAGTTATCGCCTTTTTTCGCTATAATTATGTCGATTTTTATTTTGCGGGAAAAACCTAATCGTTTGGCGGTCGGTAGCGTTATTCTGGCCTTGATAGGCGCAGTGTTCGTGGTTAAACCAACGGGTGGACTGGTAAGTCTGCCTGCTTTGATCGGTGTCTTAGGGGGACTTGGTGCTGGTTCTGCTTATACTTTCGTCAGGCGGTTGGGGCTCGGCGGCGTTAAAGGCCCATTAATCATATTTTCTTTTTCCGCCTCTTCTGTAATTGCGATCTTGCCGGTGGCGATTTGGCAGTATCGGCCGATGACGCCAAGGCAGATTGGTTTTTTGTTCCTGGCCGGCCTGTGCTCGGTCGTCGGGCAGGTTTTCGTAACTAAAGCATATACGTTCGCTCCGGCCAAGGCGATATCTGTGTTCGATTATACCCAGGTTTTATTTGCTGCATTGCTCGGTTTCACCTTTTTGGGGGAAATTCCGGATCGATACAGCATCATCGGCTATGTGATCATCATTGCCACCGCCGTCGGAAAATGGTTGCTGGAACGCAGGCGGGATCGGGAGCTAGTTATGCCGCAAAAATGATCGGCCATGAGTTAGGCGAATATGATGCACAGCGTTTAATTCAGGCTGTGTATCATGGCGGCAATTTCCTGCATTTCAAAATCGAGGGCGGCGCTTATCTCGGCGCAATCGTGCAGGCGCTGATGAATTTCCGGACTGGCTGAATAATCTTTTTTGTAGCGCATTTTATGTTCCAGACTGGCCCAGAAGTCCATGGCGATAGTGCGAAATTGTAATTCGACGATTTTTTTAATTTTGCGATCGGCGATGTAGAATGGCACGGCGATGATCATATGATAACTGCGGTAACCGTTAGCCTTGGGCGACCTGATGTAATCTTTGATTTGCAAAATTTCCAAATCTTCCTGAGCCTTCAGTGAGGCAGTTAAATCATATACATCTTTAATGAAACTGCAAACAACTCGAAGCCCGGCAATATCAAAGATTTTCTCCTCCATATTTTGCACTGATATAGGGATTTGTCGGCGCAACATTTTTTTGACCAGACTGTGCGTGGTTTTTATGCGAGTTTCAATATGCTCAATCGGGTTGACGGAACGGCAGTGGGCAAATTCATCGTTTATCGAACGTAAACGGGATTCTAAGGCCCTGAGGGCGCAGCCGTACTCCATTAAAGAACGGTTATACGATTCAACATTATTTAAAATTTCTTCTACCCGATGAATATCTGGCGAAAGTTCGTTGATAACAGTTGAACGGTCGGCCGTGGAGGCCAGTTTTTGTGCGGAAGGGATGTCGTTAAGTTCACAACAAGGCTGACAAACATTAACTGTATTTATCATAAAGTTACCTCACCATCTGTAATGAAACCGGAATGTGATTTACATCTTCAGTATAGCCCTATAATTTGCTCAATGTAAGGCAGACGTTCAATAAAAAGCAAATAAATAATAAATATTTTGTGTAAAATGCTGAAATGGCGGGTCGTTTAAATAAAGACGCACTCATTCAAGCCCTGAGAAAAATAAAATTGAAACAGGGAAATTGATCTCCCCGAGGTGGATAGATTTGTGGTATCATCTACCCATGGAACAGATTAATATCGGCTTGGAACTTTTGAAAACGTTGCTTTTGGCTGTGGTGGAAGGCATTACCGAATGGTTGCCAGTGTCCAGCACCGCCCACTTGTTGTTGGTTGACAAATTGGTACAGTTGCATGGCTCATCGGCGTTTAAGTCGTTGTTCTTAGTTTTTATTCAACTGGGCGCAATTTTAGCGGTTGTCATATATTATTTCAAAAAATTGGTCCCCTGGCAGAACGGCAGGGAAGGTTTTAAATGGCGGCCGGAAAGATTTGGCTTATGGCTAAAAATCGTCGTTGCCTCGGTTCCGGCAGCGGTGATCGGCATAGCTTTTGATGACTTCTTTGAGGCTTATTTTTATAATCAATATACTATCGGTATCATGCTGATTGTTTTTGGGCTTCTTTTTCTGTGGGTTGAACGTTCATCGCGCAAACTGTCGGCAGCAGGGCGTTATAAAACGGTGGAAGAACTGACGTACAAAGCGGCGTTTATTATTGGTTGTTGGCAGGTGGTCGCAGCAGCTTTTCCTGGTACTTCTAGATCGGGGGCGACAATTGTCGGAGCTTTGTTGATTGGAGTCAGTCGGGCGGCAGCGGCCGAGTTCACTTTCTATCTAGCTATTCCGGCGATGGCGGGGGCATCTTTGCTTAAGCTGTTGCGCTTCAAGGGCGCGTTTACTCCGGCAGAACTGCTGATTTTAGCCGTCGGTTTTCTTTTGGCTCTTGCCGTATCGCTTCCAGTAATACATTACTTCATCAGTTATATAAAAAGACATGATTTTAAGCCGTTTGCCTACTATCGACTGATATTGGGAATCTTGGTTTTATGCTTAAGCTTCCTGTGATTACGAATACGGGGCGTGAACTTTGATTTTGCCGTGTCAAGTGTGATGCTGACGTTTGGTAGCAAGGCTTTTGACCGCAAGGATTCCGGCAGCAAGGCTTTTGAATTATGACCTGTTTGGCTGAAGTGTGAAACAAAGGCCTCCCCGTAGGTGGGAAGGCCGTATTTTAATTTCGCGCCCAATTGCCGGATTTGCCGGATTGGCTCAATCTGCCGGATTATTTAATGATCAGCAAGTCCTCTTTGGCATGTATCAAGTCGGTTAACAGTTGACAAACCGGTGCAGCCATACCGTGCGCCTGCAAAATTTTGGCAACCGCCCCGTTTAGGTAGTCAATCTCCGTTGGTCGATGATTCTTAATCAAATCTTGGTACATGGAGGGATAATGATGCATGAGTGCCGGGTTGTGGAAAACTTTATCTAAATATTGCAAAATATTTGCGGCATCCAAGTCGACCCCGCTCAATTTCGCTGCCGTGGCAAATTCCTCAACTATCGGCCGCAGTATTTTTTGGTGATGTTCGGAATTGTTCAGCCCGGCGACATTGGTTTCCAAAAGGGTGCAGAGGGTGTTGCTGGTACCGTTGACACAGGCCTTACGCCAGATGGAAAATTTTACATTTTCGCTGTAAACAGCATTTAGATCGCCACGGTTAAGCAAATCGACCAAATCATGCGCCTTGTGTTTCGCTTCAGCCGAGTCAACCAAATTTTGCAATTCAATATTACCGGTCGGGCTGCTGTGAAAAACCCCCGGACGGTCAAGGCCGGCCGCCCAAATAGTGATACCTAAAAAAATGTTTTCGCGCGGCAAATATTTTTCCAAAATCATTTCGTGACCTAGACCGTTCAATAGACAAATGACGGCCGTGTTCGGCTTAATTAGGTGCCTGACTTTTTGCAGATAATGCTCAAGTTGCATCGATTTAACAAAAAGTATCATTAAATCTGCCGGCTCCTGTGCTTCGTGTGGTAAGTAAACGGGCGGCTTGGCAGTTATGGAATTTTCTCCGATTTGCCCGTGAATACCGTTGCTGCGTACTGCTTCGATCTGAGTTTTCCATTCATCAACTAAATTTATTGCCAGCCCGGCATGGGCCAATTTGGCCGCGAAAAGGCTTCCCATGGCACCGGCTCCTATGACATAAATATTCATTAAAATTACCTCGTTATATTTAATTTGTTTTTTATACATGCGTAATAATAATTTTAGCACATATCGGAAATGCTTTTGGGGAAATTCAGCAATAAAAAATAAGTATCTGTGAAAATATTCACAAAATGTACTACAAAATTAAACAGTATTTGGACAAAATGTCTAGGAAAAAAAGTTTTAGGTGGTATAATTACAAAATATCAGAAACACAACCGGAGTAAATTAACATTTGGGGAGGCATAGCTATGCGCATAGAATCAGACTCTGTAGGAAGTTTAGAGGTACCGTCCGAAGCTTATTATGGAGTGCAGACTTTAAGAGGACGACGCAATTTTACCATTACCAACTCAACTTTACATCCACAGCTAATTTTAAGTTTAGCCAAAATAAAGAAAGCGGCGGCGATCACCAATGCGGCGGCCGGCCTTTTGCCGCGGGGGATTGCTGAAGCGATTGAGCAGGCTTGTGACGAAATTATTGCCGGAAAGCTGCATGACCAATTCATCCTTGATCCGATCCAAGGTGGGGCGGGAACTTCAGCCAATATGAATGCCAATGAAGTGATTGCCAACCGCGCTGGTGAAATTTTGGGCAGCAAATTGGGGTCTTACGATAAAGTACATCCGAATGACCACGTAAATATGGCGCAGTCAACTAATGACGTTTTCCCAAGCGCGGGCAAGATAGCTATTTACGAGCTACTGCAAGCCGCACAAAAAGAATTGATCCGTCTGCGTGATGCTTTTCAGGCTAAGGCGGTAGAATTCGACGATATTATCAAAGTCGGTCGAACCCAGTTACAAGATGCCGTGCCGATGCGGCTAGGACAGTCTTTCCAGGCCTATGCATCAGCAATAACTCGAGATATTGATCGAATCGACTATATTAAAAAAGAGATTACGGTTTTGAACATGGGCGGTACGGCCATCGGTACCGGTATCAACGCTTCACCGTATTATATCGAGCACATTGCCGATGCTCTTTCACAAGTATGCGGATTTAAAGTTGAGTCAGCACCGAATTTGATTGACGCGACGCAAAACCTTGACTGTTTTGTACTGGTGAGCGGCATTATTAGGACTTGTGCGGTCAATATGTCAAAAATTGCCAATGACTTGCGCCTATTGTCGAGCGGACCAAAGACCGGTGTGGCGGAAATAAAACTGCCGGCCAAGCAAAACGGATCTTCGATTATGCCCGGCAAAGTAAATCCGGTTATTCCGGAGGTCGTTTCGCAGGTGGCGTTTAATATTATTGGCAACGATGTCACGGTGACGCTTTGTGCCGAGGCAGGGCAGCTGGAATTAAACGCTTTTGAACCTGTACTGTTTTATAATTTGTTTGAATCAATCGAAACTTTGGGCCGGGCGGCGGCTACATTTACCGATAACTGTGTTACCGGTATTACGGCCAACCGTGAACATTGTAAGGAACTTTTGGAACAAAGTTTGGTCGTGGTCACTGCGCTTTGTCCATACATCGGCTACAAAAAAGCTGCTTGGCTGGCCAATGAAGCCTTGCGTCTGAACCGGCCGATTCGCGATCTTATCCGGGAAGACGGCTCAATTGATGATGCGTATTTGGAAAAAATTCTTGATCCGCAGGTGCTGACACATCCGCATCCGTTCGAAGTGGTGCCGGATGAGGTGAAGTTAAAGGCAAAATAAGTCGCTTATCCGCAACTTGTGCAAAATTTGCACAAGTTGCATCTTCGGGCAATTCACCGCTTTCATATACATTTTTCAGATGCTTTGTCACAACGCTCCGGAATTTGTTCCCGGAGCTGTTCGTCCTGCATTCATCAGTCATTCACGCGCGGCAGCATAGTCGGCACTTAATTCCCCGGCCAGATCCTGTCCCATAAACGAGCAAATTTTTTCGTAATCGGTCTCTTTACTTAACAAATACGTCAGCTTGGTCACGGCCGCTTCGACAGTCAAATCCAATCCACTGACTGCCCCCAGCGCACATAATTCTGAACTAGCTGCGTACTCGCCCAATCTTGCTCGCCCTTGATGACATTGCGTACATACAACGGTTACGATGTTATGCTCGGCACAAGAGTGCAATAGATTAATTAGAGCGGTGTTGCCGAAAGGAATATTTCCTACCCCGAAAGCTTCTAAAATCAAGCCGTTCAACCCTTTGTCGATGAGATTATCAAACAAAGAAAACTGCAAACCCGGAAAAATTTTTAACACGCCTATACGTTGCTCATGAAAAGGCTGCAAAACTATTCCGTCGCCGGCCGGACGACAACGATTGGGAAAGTAGCGCAAATCGACACCGGCTTCGGCCAAAGGAGGATAGTTAGGTGAATCGAAGGCTTGTAAATTATCGGCACTGACCTTGGTTGCCCGGTTACCGCGGAGTAGCTTGCCACCGAAATAAAGACATACCTCAGGGATACGGCTGAAAGCCGCCAAAAGCATGGCGGTGGTTAAATTTTCCTGACCGTCACTACGCAGGCGACTGAGCGGCAGTTGCGAACCGGTTATGACAACGGGTTTGTTCAGTCCGCGTAACATAAATGACAGGGCTGAGGCGGTATAAGCCATGGTGTCGGTACCGTGCAAAATTACAAATCCGTCATACAAGCTTTCATGTGCTGCTACATCGGCCGCGATGCGCACCCAGTCTTTGGCTGAAATATCCGAGGAATCGAGCAGTGGATTGTATTCAATTAAGTCTATATGTGGCAATTGGTCGGCCATATTGGCCTTCAAAAGATCAATGAATGCTCCGATTTGGCCCGGAAAAGGGGCATAGCCGTGTATCGTCCGCTTCATACCGATTGTTCCGCCAGTATTGATGATCAATATGTGAGGCTGGTGGGAAGCGGTGTGAACCGGCAAAATAACCCCACCTGGCCGCGAATTTGACACGGCGAACCGATTTTCTGTTTCCTGCCGATAGCTCGGCGCGGTCATATCAGTTAAAGGCATTGGCAGACCTCCGAAAATTTTTCTGGCAGTATTTTACTAAATTTCGTCCGTGGATAACAGGGGGGCTGCCAAGGAGCCCGCCAGACCGAAATGGTTGCGACGCCGGAGCTGGAGCGTGCTAGCGCGGAATCGCTTGCGGCAGCTGCGGTAAATTTACTATAATTAACAGGTGAAATTTAATTTAACGGGCTAATCCGGCAGTTAATGTGACAAAATTAACGGAATATGAAGAGGTGACAAATGGGCGGCATGATATTCAGTGACAGGGCATTCGCTATGATGATAGTGATAATGGCGATATCAATTTTTTCTTCCATGAGAAATACGCAAAAAAAGAAAACCGGCAACACTCCGTCTAAACCTTGTTCAAAAGAAACTAGTGCCGCGGCCGTGACAAATAAAACGTTAAATGAGGAACATGCCCCGGAAACCGATACGACAACCTCCATGCCGCGTCAAACAGAAATCGCTAACCGCCGTCGCACCCCGAGTCCACGTGGTAAATATGACGAAGCATATGAAAGATACAGCCCAGATGAAAATGATCATATCCCTTACGGACAGCGAGTCGTTACCGGAATTATTCTTTTGCTGATTGCCGGATTGTTGGTATACTTGGTTTGGCTGACGATCTTAAAATGATAGTCGCCGCGCCCGATGTTCGTTCTGCGCCGGGCATAAAGTGTGAAGTACAAGGAGATATATATGCGAGCTTTAGTTCAACGAGTATTGGAGGCCAAAGTTGAAATCGCCGGAGAAACCGTCGGCGCGATCAACCGTGGCTATTTAATTTTTTTAGGCGTCGGGCATGAAGATGACGCGGCGACCGGAAAACGGTTGTGGGATAAAATAAACAAACTGCGTATTTTTGAGGACGAGAACGGCAAAACCAATCTTAATCTGGCAGCCGTAAACGGGGAAGTGTTGATAGTTTCACAATTTACTTTGTGGGCGGATACCAAACACGGCAATCGTCCGGGATTTACCAATTCAGCCAAACCTGAGCCGGCCAAAGAACTTTACTTGCAGTTTGTGGAAAATGCGAAACAAGATGTGCAAAAGGTCGCTACCGGAGAATTCGGAGCTGACATGCAAGTTCACCTGATCAATGACGGCCCATTTACTTTGTGGCTGGATACCGATGATTGGAAATAGTGAAAATAATGGATAGTTTAAATGTAATCGTCGGCCTCGGAAATCCGGGGCCGAAATACTGTCGTACTTGGCATAATTGCGGCTTTATGGCCTTAGAGTATCTGGCTCAAAAATATGATATTCCCATTCGCACGGCCAAACATAAGTCGCTGATTGGCAAAGGAATAATTGTCGGCAAACCGACGCTGCTTGTTTGCCCACAAACTTTTATGAACCTCAGCGGCGAAGCAGTACGGGCAATTCGTGATTTTTATAAATTACCGTTAGATAAAATTATGATCGTATATGATGATTTGGATTTACCAGTCGGCGCTACACGGCTGCGGTTGCAAGGAAGTGCTGGCACCCACAACGGTATGCGTTCAATTGTACAGCAACTTGGCTCCGGCGACTTTCCGCGGATGCGGCTTGGAATCGGCCCCAAACCGGAATACCTGCCTCTGGTCGATTATGTTTTGAGCAAGGTTGGCAAAGCACAGGAGAAACCGCTGTTTGCTGCAATTGAGCATGCGGCGGCCGGCCTTGAAGCGTGGCTGAGCGGTGACATTGATTCAGCAATGCGGCTGTCCAACGGTAAGTGGATGTGAAAACAGGTAAGTGGATGTGAAGGTGAGGCTATAACGGTGATGACTAATATTGATACATTTCTTGCCCGGGCCAGCCGTGACAAAAATTTTGTCGCGTTGACCGAGGCGGTTGAAACTACGGCTGGGGCTTGTGGCAGGCATATTAATGTCACTGGCTTGAGTCCGACGCAGAAATCATATATAGTCGCGGCATTGACCGATCATTTCAGCAACCGACAGGACGCCGCCACGAATTCACAGGCAGTCAAACAGAAGGCCGGGCAGGTGAGAGGATGGACGGCGGAACGGGGTGAAGAGACCAGCCGGAACCTAGGAGCAGCGATGTGCTTGATTGAGCCGGACGAATTACAAATCCGTGAGACCCAAGCTGCTTTACAGCCGCTGCTGCCAGATTTACAAATTTTGCGCCCGCGTGAGATAAATCTGATTAATGCCGATGCCGGCTCCCGCCGTCAGGAACAAGATCGCCTGCTAACCTTGGCTGGTTTGCTCACCGGCCGTGTCCGTCATGTCTTGATCAGCGCGACGGCTCTGCTGCAACGCTTACCTGACCCGGATTTTTTGCGACGGCACTTGCTCATACTCCAAGGAACGGAACGTATACAGCCGGAAACGTTGGAACATTTTTTGCTGGCCGCCGGTTACGAAAAGGTCAGCCAAGCCGAAGCTTTCGGCCAATTTTCTCGCCGCGGCGATATAGTCGATGTTGTACCACCGGATTTGCGTCAAAGCAAGCCGGACTGCGGCCTGCGGATATCATTTTTTGATGATGAGATAGATAGTTTTACTTATTACTCTTTGATCAGCCAGCGCTCGGTTGGAAACTGCCGTAAGTCGGTTCTGATTTCTCCGGTAAAAGAAGTTCTGCTTGATGTCGACCGTCTTGATGCCGGTTCGTGTGCTGATAGTCTTGCTGATTCAAACATTAATGCGGAAAATTTGGCGGCAAAAATAGATGCGGCCGGCAAGCGAGAAATCCTGAGCCTGAAAGAAAACAATGCTTCTGCCAAGGTGACGGCCGAGCTTAACAAGTCACTTGCTGCTGATATCGCCAAGCTTACAGAAGGACTTACGACCGCCCCCGCCGACAAATGGTTGTCCTTGATTTATCCTGAAGATACAATGTTTTGGGACTATTGGCAGGAAACACCAGGCCCCAAACTCCCGGTTGTTTTGGATGAACCGCTGCGTTTGACTAAAGCATTGGACACGGCACAGGCAGCATGGCAAGAACGGATAAAAGAAGGCTTTTTGAAGGGCCAGAATTTTCTGACGGCGGGATTGGCCCAATATACTCGCCTGGATTGCATGCGCCGTTTGGACAAGGAAATGAACGTCATCACATTGGCCGTCATCGGAGGTGCGAACGGCTTTCCAGCCATTGCCGAATTTGTCATCCGGGGGCGTGAAAGCGACAGCTATTGCGGCAAAGATGCCAAACTGACAGCAGATTTAAAAGATCCCTCATTCCCACCATGTACGCTGTGTGCGGTCGGCGAAGTCCGCCGGCAAAAGTTAGCTGATTTACTGCGCACCGAAGGGGTTACTACCGAGCAGGCGAAAATTATTGATCTGCCTTTACCGCGCGGTTTTGTTTATCCGGCTGCTGATATGTGGGTCTTAGGCGAGCAGGAAATTTTTGCCGGCAAGGCCAAACGTCGCCGCAACCGCGGTTCGACAACCGGAGTCGCTCTGGATTTGTTCAGCGATTTACGTCCCGGTGATTTGGTTGTACACGACATTCACGGTATTGGAATTTACAAAGGCCTGCGTTCAGTTGAAGTTGACGGAGTTCGCCGCGACTATATTTGGCTTTCTTATGCTAACAATGACGAACTTTATCTACCTATGGAAGCATTGGATCAGTTGCAAAAATACATTGGTGTTTCCGAACAGCAAAATCCCAAACTCAGCCGTCTTGGCGGCACCGACTGGCAGAAACTCAAAAATAAGGCCCGTGATTCCGTTAAAAAACTGGCCTTTGACTTGGTTAAACTTTACGCCGAAAGAAGAAAGATTAAGGGGTATAAATTTCCGCCGGAAACAACTTGGGAACGAGAGTTCGCCGAGAGCTTTCCCTTTGAAGAAACCGACGATCAGCTGCGTTGCATTAAGGAAGTGAGCGCGGATATGGAATCCGACAAAGTCATGGACCGTTTGCTTTGCGGTGATGTAGGTTTCGGCAAGACGGAGGTCGCTTTTCGGGCACTTTTCAAGGCGGTCATGGGCGGAAAACAAGCGGCATTGCTGGCTCCAACCACAGTTTTGGCCCAACAGCATTACGAGAATTTTATGAACAGAATCAATGGTTTCCCAATTCGGGTAGGGTTGCTCAGCCGCTTTGCCAATGATGCCATGCAACACAAAACTTTGAGCGGCTTGGCCACGGGTAATATCGACGTTGTTATCGGTACTCACCGTTTGCTTTCCAAAGATGTAAAGTTTAAAAAACTTGGCTTGCTGATAATTGACGAGGAACAACGCTTTGGGGTCGAGCATAAAGAGAAATTGAAAGTAAACTATCAGGGCGTTGACGTTTTAACCTTGTCCGCGACCCCGATTCCACGCACTTTGCACATGGCTTTGTCTGGTATCAGGGATATAAGCGTGATCGAAGAGGCACCTCTCGATCGACGTTCTGTGTTGACCTACGTCATGGAGTACGATCCAGCGATTGTCATTGATGCCATCAATCGTGAGTTCAGCCGACACGGGCAAGTTTTTTATTTGTATAACAACACGGCCGGTATAGATGCAAAAGTGAACGAGCTGCAGGAGGCTTTGCCCGGTGCGCGAATCGCTGCCGGCCACGGAAAAATGAGTGAAAAACAACTAGAACAGGTGATTAACGATTTTTACGCTGGAGAGACCGATATATTGGTTTGTACCACTATAATTGAATCCGGTATAGATATGCCCAATGTCAATACACTAATCGTTGAAAATGCCGACCGTCTGGGGTTGGCTCAGCTGTATCAACTGCGCGGTCGTGTCGGGCGCTCCGGGCGTCAAGCTTATGCGTACATAACCTATCGCCGCGACAAAGTTTTGACGGAAGTGGCGGAAAAGCGGTTGACAGCGATCCGTGACTTTACGGAACTTGGTTCCGGCTTTAAAATTGCCATGAAGGATCTGGAAGTACGTGGAGCTGGGAATATCCTAGGCGGCGAGCAGCATGGACAGATGGCGGCGGTAGGTTACGATATGTATTGCCGCATGTTGGATGAAGAAATTGCCAAAGCGGAGACGGAGCTTAACGGCGAAGCGGGCAGCAAGCCGAAAAATTCTCTGCCGGCGGTCGAGACGATAGTTGATATTCCGGTTGATGCATATTTACCGCGGGAGTTCATTGCTGATGAAGGGCAGCGAATGGACATGTATAAACGGCTGACGGCGATTGAGTCTGACCGGGATTATCATGATGTCATAGATGAATTGTTGGATCGTTTCGGTGAGCTGCCTCCGGAAGTTACGGTGCTGGCGGCGATCAGCTATATTCGTCATATGGCGTCCAAAGCCGGTATTGAACGCGTTTCCCGTCAGGATGATCGGATTATAATGCGTCTGCCGGCTGGGCAAAAGGTCAACATGCCTTTGATTGCGGCGATTATGGCCCAGCAAAGCTATTCAGGTGAAATGAATTTTGCAGCGGGTGCCAAGCCATACATTGAATACCGGATTGGGGCGTTGAAACCGGCCGAGGCGGTGGAAAAGTTGCGGAAATTATTTATGAATGCGGAAAAAGCGTTTAACGACCAAAAATAAGAGTTCCCGCTATTTATGTAGACAAGAGCCGCCGCAAAATTTACATGTACCTATATGTACACTCGTTATGGCTTCTATATTCAAAAAATGAACTCGATTTGTGTAAAACTGACAAATAAACTGCGTGGTAAAACGATTGCAGAGTGTGCATTATGATGATAAAATCCTAAGTGTGGTTAACATACCGTGAATTTTTGATGACGATAGTTAATTAAGACATCTAGTAATGGAGGAAATACTATGAAGAAGCTACTGGCCGTATTGCTAAGCTTAGCCATGCTTACCGGAGTATTGACGGGTTGCGGCGGAAATGATTCCGACACCAAAGCTGGCTCCAAACAGGGCGGAAAACAGGCGAACAGCGGTGAAACCGCCAACATCAAACACAAATCTAGCCTTATTATCGGAACGGACGCCGATATTAACAATCTTGATTTGCAAGAGCAGCAGGACCAGATTAACAACATTGTATTGAAAAACACCCACCAAACTCTGGTTTTTTTCAATAACGGCTCGGCCGGCAAAGACCGCTTTGTACCTTGCTTAGCCAAATCATGGGAATTTACCGACGATACACATATTAAGATGAACTTGCGTGACGATGTCCATTTCAATGACGACGACAAAACCGAAATGACCGCCGATGACGTCAAATTCACGCTGGACACGGCCATCACTAAAATGGTAGCTTCAACCTTGAAAGGTTATAAAAGCTGCAAGGTAATCGACAAACACACCATTGAAATCGAAATAGACAAGTACAACAACGAATTCGTACAGTCACTTTCTTCGGTTCCGCTCTCGATCCAATCCAAAAAGGCTTATGAAAGTGGCATGGAAAAGCCGTATTTAATCGGCACCGGACCGTACAAGTTCGATGAATGGGTTGAAGGTGAGTATGTTCGCTTGAAAAAAGTTGAAGATTACTGGGGCAAAAATTTGCCGGCAGAAGACAACCTTTCCGCCGGGGTGGCCGAAACAATTGAATTCCGACCATATATTGAAGCTTCAGCTCGGGTTATCGCTCTGCAATCCGGTGAAATTGATGTCTGTGTTAACCCGCCGATCAATGAATTGAAGTTCTTACAAGAAGACAAAAATCTTACCGTTTATGAGCAACCTGGAACGCGACTGTTTTACTTTGCGTTCAATGTAACCAAAAAACCGTGGGACAACCAAAAGCTGCGTCAGGCTGTAGCCTGTGCCATTGATCGCAAGGCGGTGCTGGATGCTGCCGTTTATGGCAAAGGCACGCCGCAAAAGACCATTTTGAATCGCGGCTTATGGGGATTTTACGATGAAATGCCGGGCTTTGAATATAACCTTGAACGCGCGAAAAAGTTGATGAAAGAGGCCGGCTACGAAAACGGCGGCTTGACAACCACCTTGACTTACGCTTCCGGTACGCCTTATGAACAGATTGCTACAGTTATCCAAGCAAATTTGGACAAAATCGGCATCAAAGTCACCTTATCCCCGATGGAAACGGCAACCTTAAAATCAAACTGTGTTGACGGCAAACAGGAACTCTTCCTGTGGCGTTGGAATGAAGACTCAAAAGTAGATTTCGTCTATCGTGACCTGTTCTACACTGGATCAGGCTCTAACTATCACCACTATTCCGATCCTAAGGCTGATAGCTTGACTGACACCGTAGCCACTGAAAAAGATCAAGATAAGAGATTGGCAGCGGCTAAAGAATTGCAGGAGTATTTGGTCGAGGCCTGCCCACAAGTTCCGTTGTATATTGCCAATTTGGTAATTGCGTTTAACAAGAACTTAAAAGGCCAATATTTCTACGGCGGCGGCAACCATGACTGGCGGCATGCTTACATTGCCGAGTAGATTGGGTAAAAACGGTGAACTTACAGTGAGCCGAAGCAATACAACAGAAAGCGGGACTGTTAAATGCAGTCCCCTTTTATTAATTAAAGCCGTAATCATGAAGACTCAAATGAGATGCAGATTTGATAACTCAGATGGCACGAAAGTTCGGCAATTGCCATGAAGGTTGAACTCGTGCCCCAAAGGCTTTAAAATCATATTGAAAACAGATAAACAAAACATCAAAATTGAGGTGTATATCTAGATGAGTAGATATATTTTGAAACGGCTGGCGATGCTGATCCCGGTTATTTTGATCACATCCTTGCTGATTTTTTGGGCGATGAGTCTGACTGAGGGAGATCCAGCCCTTATCTTGGCGGGCGACAAAGCTTCGCCGGAAAAAGTGGAAGAAATCCGCGAAGAACTGGGATTGAATGATCCTTTTATCGTTCAGTACGGTAGGTATATGAAGGGTATGGTTACGGGTAATATGGGCAAGTCTTATATTACCAAAAAAGACGTTTTCAAAACCTTCATGCAAAAGCTGCCGAATACTTTGGCGTTGGGTGGTGCCGCGGTTCTTATCGCTATTATCGTGTCTATTCCGCTAGGCATCTATACAGCCATTCACCAAAATACTTTCAAAGATACGGCCGGCATGGTCTTCGCCCTGTTCGGAACTTCAATGCCGAACTTCTGGCTCGGATTGATGCTGATCATCATTTTCGCATTGAACTTAAAAATATTGCCGAGCGGCGGCAAATCCGGTCTTGCGAGTCTTATTTTGCCTGCGATAACCGTAGGCTTTGGTTTGGCCGCGCTGATCACCCGCACGACAAGGTCGTCAATGCTGGATGTGTTGCGGCAAGACTACATGGTGACCGCTCGAGCTAAAGGGTGTTCGGAGAAACGGGCTATATTGGTTCATGCGCTGAAAAATGCTCTGATCCCGATTATTACGGCAATTGGCTTACAAATGTCGTTGGTAATTACTGGATCGGTTTTGGCCGAAACAGTCTTTTCGTGGCCGGGCATCGGTCGATTGGTGTACGATTCGATTTCCAAACGTGATACTCCGATGGTAACCGGTGCCATTATTATGAGTTCCGTGCTGATGCTGATCATCAATTTGGTTGTCGATTTGGTATATGCTTTCTTTGATCCTCGGATCAAAGCCCAGTATAGCAGGAAGAGGTGAGCTTATGGCGGGAATGATTAAGGGCCGAGAGGCTGAACAAGGCGCAAAATGTGGTGAAACGCCCAAACCGGCCAACCAGGCCAACCCGGCTAAGAATGGCAAACCTGGCAAACTGGCCAAAACGTCAAAAACAGTAAAGAGCCGCAGCCTTTTTCAAGAGACATGGCGCAGACTGATAAAGAATAAAGGCTCTGTTATCGGAATGGTTTTTTTGGTTGTTTTGGTAGTGGCTGCCTTGGCGGCACCACTCATCTTTGATTATAAAACAGATATTATCGGCCAAAATATGGCGGAAAAGCTCAAAGCTCCGTCTTGGCAACATTGGTTCGGAACGGATGAGTATGGCCGTGATTTGTTTGCTAGAGTTATCTATGGGGCGCGCTATTCGCTAATTATAGGTGTCGGAGCCGTTTTGCTTGGCCTAGTCGTCGGTACTTTTCTCGGAGCGCAAGCCGGTTTCAAAGGCGGAATTATCGACTCAATAATTATGCGCGGTGTCGATATTTTTTATTCCATTCCTAATATTATGACGGCAGTAGTTATTGTCTCCCTACTTGGCACTAGCACGGTCAACCTCATGATTGCCCTAGCTTTTGCCTGCGCCAGCAGTTTTTCCCGTATCGTGCGTGCCTCGGTTATGACGATTCGTGGGCAGGAATTTGTCGAATCCTCATACGCGATGGGACTTCCGACTTGGAAAATAATCCTTAAACACATTTTGCCTAACTGTCTATCCCCTATAATCGTTCAGGTCACCTTGCTGATCGGTACAACAATTATTTCGGCCTCATCGCTCAGCTTTCTTGGTATCGGAGTTCCAGCGCCGGCTCCGGAATGGGGGGCTTTGCTTTCAGCCGGCCGCGGCCATATCCGCGACGCCAGCCATATGTGCATAATTCCCGGTTTAGCGATAATGGCGACCGTTTTGGCACTTAACCTTTTGGGTGACGGTTTGCGTGACGCCTTGGATCCAAAGATGAAAAAGTAGGGGGACAAGATACAAGTGAATTCGGAAACAAACTTAGTTTTACAAGTAAAAGACTTGGTCGTTCACTATGAAACCGAAGATGCGACCGTACAGGCGGTTAATGGCATAAGCCTTTCAATTGCCAAAAAAAGGACCCTCGGTTTGGTTGGCGAAACGGGTGCCGGCAAGACCACAACCGCTTTATCTATTCTCAACTTGGTGCCTGATCCGCCGGGGAAAATAAAACACGGCGAAATATTTTTGGACGGCGTTGACGTTCTGAAAATGTCCAAGGAAGAACTTGAAAAAATGCGCGGCAATGATGTAGCCATGATTTTTCAGGACCCGATGACCGCTCTAAACCCGGTTATGTCCGTAGGCGAGCAAATCGGGGAAAGTTTGATGCTGCACCAGAATATCAGTAAAAAAGAGGCTTTTGAACAGGCCAAAGAAATGCTGAAATTGGTCGGTATTGCGGAAAGCCGTGCCGGCGATTATCCGCACCAATTTTCCGGTGGAATGAAACAACGGGTAATAATTGCCATAGCATTGGCCTGCAACCCCAAACTTTTAATCGCTGATGAACCGACTACGGCGTTAGACGTTACGATTCAGGCTCAAGTCCTCGAATTGATGAAAAAACTGATAAAAGAAAAAGAAATGTCGATGTTGCTAATAACTCATGATCTGGGGGTTGTGGCCGAAGTCTGCGAAGACGTTGCGGTTGTGTATGCCGGACACGTTGTGGAAATAGGCACGGCGGACGACGTTTTTAATCACATGCGCCATCCATACACCGAAGGTCTGTTCGAATCTTTGCCGAACTTAAAAAAACGTGGCGAAAAGCTTTATTCCATCCGTGGGCTGATGCCTGACCCTTCAGATTTGCCGCCGGGCTGCGCCTTTGCTCCGCGGTGTCCGTACGCAACTGCCGCTTGCGATGAAGCGATACCTGCTTTGACCTCGGTGGGCGACAGCAAAACGCATCGTGTTGCTTGCCGAGCCTATGAGAATGCCGAATTTGCCCTCAGGAGGAATCGCAATGTCTAAAAAGAACATACTGGAAGTTAAGGGATTGACAAAATTTTTCGCGACTCCGTCCGGCTTGCTGCACGCAGTTGACGGGGTAAGCTTCAACATTGAGGAAGGCAAGACGCTAGGCATTGTCGGTGAATCCGGTTGCGGCAAGTCTACCACCGGGCGCACAATTTTAAAACTGATTGAACCGACGGCAGGACGAATTATTTTTGACGGACAGGACATAACGAAACTATCTCGGCGCAAAATGCGGCCACTGCGACAAGAGATGCAAATGATTTTCCAAGATCCGTTTTCGTCCCTTGACCCACGCCAGACTGTAATGCAGTTGATCAGCGAGCCGATTATAGAACATAAGTTGTTGCACGGAAAGTCGGCAATAGAAAAACGGACGCGCGAACTGATGGAAACCGTTGGCTTGGCGGAGCGGTACGTCAATGTTTATCCACACGAATTGGACGGTGGGCGTCGCCAGCGAATCGGGATTGCCCGCGCCTTGGCAGTGCGCCCTAAACTGATCATTTGCGATGAACCGGTTTCGGCTCTTGACGTTTCGATTCAGGCGCAAATTTTAAATTTGTTGCGTGAACTTCAGGAAAAATTTGGCCTTACTTATATTTTTATTACCCATGATTTGTCTGTGGTACGGTATTTTTCCGACGAAATCGGGGTTATGTATTTGGGGCAGCTGGTGGAAAAAGCACCTTCGGACATACTGTTTAGTAATCCGCTGCATCCTTATACCAAAGCCCTGCTGTCAGCAATTCCTTTGCCGATCGTAGGCAAGGAAAAGCCGCACCGACAGTTAATAAAAGGGGAAATCACTTCACCGGTCAACTTGCCGGATGCATGCCGCTTCGGAGCGCGTTGCGATTTCACCTGTGAATCCTGTCGCCAAAGCAACCCTTCATTGCACGAAATTGAGCCGCAGCATTTCGTCGCCTGCCATAAAGTTAGCGGCTGAATAAGAATACCCTCCTTACTGGTTTTGTCCAGTAAAGAGGGTACATATCATTGATTATGCGAGATATTTTTATTATAATGTAATCTGTATTTTAATCTGTTCGTAAATAAACTGAAATATGTAAGGGATGATAATTTATGAAAAATACAGGTAACAATCGCACTGCTTATGGCAAGCTACCTGAGATGGCTGAATCTCTCGCGCGAGGACTGACCCCGAACGGAACTTCATCAAATTCGGCTTTGATCAGGCTCAGCTTACTTTTGCCGATAATCATTTGGTGTATCAACAGGGTGGTAAACCTCGTAGTGCCGTCAACTTCTATGGTTTGGGTAAACCTTTTCCAGCTGATTACGGCCTGCTTGACGGTTTACAGTTTCGTTAAGGTATCTGATCGCCTCGCGCTGAGTTTTACGGGGTTATTTTGGCTTTACGAATTCTACTACTTTTATGTGGCGATAGACGGCCATGGTTGGAGCAGCTATCTCATAGAAATCTACCGCCTGTTCATAGTTTTATATTTCCTCACGCTGATTTATTTGCCACGCCATGCTAAGACTCAGGTCTTAATGAAAAAAATTCGACCGGTTTTCAAGCTGATTATTTCGTTTTTACTGATTGTGGAAATGATAATCGCTGTTGTAGTGTTTTTTATAAACATAACTGATAACTACTACAACTTGCAAAATTTGATTGTCCTGTTGTCTTCGGTAGTGATGTTGGCTTTCATCAACGGAGTGTTCGATCGGGTAAGTTTTGGTAAGTCGCTTAAATTCCTTGCACCTCCGATTGCTTTGGGCTTGATCTTGTTCTTTTCCCTGTTGGATGGAATTATCAGCGCCATTGTTCTGAAAGACACAGGTATTTCGCCGTTATTACTTTTCATTGCTACCCTTGCCAAGGGTATACTCGCGGCAAGCTTTATTTTGCCGGCTTATTTAATGCTTAATTGTCAGGTTAAAATTTCCGACATCTTCGGTCAGTTCGGGGGGAAGGATGGAACTAGTGGAGACCCGCGGGAGCAGAATCAACCGCTGCCGTCCGTTAGCCATGATGAGCCAAATATGCAGGCTGAAGAAAGTTTATCAGTTCCTAATACGGTCGATGACGCTTCCGTCGATCCTTATGCAGCTAATCAAGCAGCGGATCATGCCGGATACGGATTAAATGAACGGGCGGCTTATACGCCGGTTGACGAAATTGGTCGTGATGATGTGAAGACTCAGCCTAACCCACTTGATGATGGGTGGCATAGCAACTATTATACCTGGAACAATAATAATGCTCCGACTTCGGAAGACTATGCCGAGCGGCCGCTATTAAACCGTGTTGACGAAGAAACTGATAAAACCGTCGGTGCAGGTCAAGCTGGTGGTGCCACTGCCGTTTCCAACCAAGCGCAGGGTTCTAATCCCAATGCCGCGTCTGCCGGTTTTGAGTCCGGTCTGTCAGGCAATACTAACACTAACCCAAACGATTCGGAACTTCCACCTTCGATCCGCCGCATTTAATTTTGGTATGATGCAAATTCAACTCGGCCGCCGCAATACCCACTGACGGCTGGGCTTAACACAAGTAAAGCGAGTTAGGTGTATTGATGAACGGGTTTGTTGAGAACAAAACTTGGCTGCATCCGATTCAATTGTATGCAAATGAATTAAGGGACAGGATTGACAACACGAGCAATCCTGTTCTTTCTTTGCCGAGCAACATTTTACTGGCTCCTCTGGCCGGTGCGTCTGACTTACCCTTTCGCCATCTTTGCCAGACATATGGGGCGGGGCTAACCTGCACGGAACTGGTTTCGGCCCGAGGACTGCACTATGCCGGCGTGGCCAAATCTTGGCGTTACCTGCGCTTGGGTGAGGATGAAACTCCACGAGCTATTCAGCTTTTCGGCTATGATCCGACAGACTTTGCCGCCGCAATTGAACTGATATTAAAGACTGCGGAATTACCGCGCCCGGATATTATCGACATAAATATGGGTTGCCCCGTCCCTAAAGTAACCAAGACGGGGGCCGGGTCAGCTTTGATGCTACGCCCGGAACTTGCGGCCAAAATTATATCGGCCTGTAAAAACACCTTAAACGGCACCGATATTTTGGTGACATGCAAATTTCGCCGCGGTTACAATAAGGACAGTAACATTGCCGCTGAGTTTGCCTTGGCTATGGCAGAGGCGGGGGCAGCGATGATTACCGTACATGGACGTACTCGTGAACAGGGATATAGTGGTACGGCCGATTGGGAATGTATAGCAGAAGTGGTTGAGGCGGTGCATGGTTTTCTCGCCCGACACCGGTATTCACCTATTCCGGTTATTGCCAACGGCGATATCATTGATGGTCCGACGGCACGAAAAGCGTTAGAAACAACTGGGGCGGATGGAGTCATGATTGGCCGAGCGGCTTTGGGGCATCCGTGGATTTTCCGTGAAATTGCTAATTACCTCCAGGGTCTCCCTAAACCGGAAGCCCCAACTCGGCAAGAAATAGCTGCTGCCATTTGGGGGCAATATCAAGCATATCTTTCTTTTTATGATGAAACTACCGCTACCAAGGAACTGCGTAAAATCATCGGCTGGTATCTGCGCGGTCAGCCTGGGGCTGTAGAAATGCGCCGCCTGGCTGTAAGTGTCAGCAACCGTGATGACGTACTCGCTCTGCTCAGAATGTGGAGTGGTTTCCTACCTCATTAATTTTTTCACCGCACACTACCACTGCGCACTATCCCTGCGCACTATCCCTGGTAAATGCAAAAAATAGCTGCAAAAGAACAAGAATACTATTGACAAATCCATTGCCTCGGCTATATACATAAAAACAATCTAATATATTTGACGTTTTGCACAATATTATTTCCCTTTAACCCCGTGTATAATGATAAAGTGACGATGATAACCGTCAACTAAACTAACAAAGGGGGAATAGGATATGAAAGAATATCCCGCATCTCAGATTCGTAATCTGGCCATTATGGGCCACAGCGGAGCAGGTAAGACTAGTTTTGCCGAGGCCTGTTTTTTTAACGCTAAGCTAGTTGAACGCTTAGGCAAGGTGACTGACGGGAATACGGTAATGGATTTCGATCCGGAAGAAATGCGCCGTCATATTTCTATAAATACATCTGTTGCTTCATTGGAGTGGGACAACAAAAAATTTACTTGGCTGGATACCCCCGGTGATTTCGACTTCATGGGTGAAGTAGCTTCGGCATTACGTGTAGCCGATAGTGCATTAATAGTTATTTCAGCTAAATCAGGGGTTACCGTCGGCGCTGAGAAAGCGGTGCGTTACCTGCGCAAAGCCGGCATACCTTTTGCGTTTTTTATCAATAAAATGGATGAAGAAAATGCTAACTATCCTAAAGTAATGGAAGATTTGCGTACCCATTTCGGGACTCGGGTAACGCCGATGATGGTCCCGATTTTGGAAAATAATAAGATGATGGGTTTTGTCAACTCATTTAATAATCATGCACATAAGTTACACCCTAACGGTGATTTAGAAGATATAGATTTACCTGCCGACATGGAAGCTCCATTAAAGGAAATTTTTGATGGAATGATGGAGCACGTCGCTGAAAGTTCCGAAACATTGATGGAAAAATATTTTGCCGGTGAGGAGTTTACCCCGGCAGAAATTGATCGCGGTATATTCGAAGCCGTTCAGAACGCTGATGTATATCCTGTTTTCTGTGGCTCGGCGGCGCGTAACTGGGGTGTACGCTATACGATGTCAAAGTTGGGCGATTACATGCCATCGCCTCTGCAGGCTCGCCCCGAAACAGCCGTCACGGAAAATGGTGGCAGCGTGGAACTCAAAGTTGATCCTAAAGGACCGCTGGCGGCGGTAGTGTTTAAAACTATTGCCGACCCGTTCGTGGGACGAATTTCCTTCTTCCGCGTCTATTCCGGTGAAATTAAGAACAACGAGAGTGTTTATAATGCTAAATATGGCAAAGAAGAACGGATAACCGGCCTGGCCACCGCTTTTGGTCAAAAATCGAAGCCTACCGATTGCATCAAAGCCGGTGATATCGGTGCAGTTACGAAACTTACAGTCACCAGAACTGGCGATACATTGTCAAGCAAAGCCAAGCCATTAACCCTGCCCGGTGTTGAATTCCCGCCGCCAGCCTTATCAATGGCTGTTCTGCCGGTCGCTAAAGGCGATGAAGAAAAAATAATGGCTGGATTGCGCCGTATTCAAGATGAGGATCCGTCATTTATTGTTGAAAACAATCCGGAAACCAAACAAATGATTTTATCTGGGGTAGGCGAAATTCATCTTGATGTTATCAAGGCCAAATTGAAGAATAAATTCAAGGTTGACTGTTTGCTGGAAGAGGCCAAGGTCCCTTATCGTGAAACTATCCGTAAAAAGTTTAAGGCGCAAGGTAAGCATAAGAAACAATCCGGCGGTCACGGTCAGTACGGCGATGTCTGGATTGAATTTGAACCCTGTGAAGAAGCCGAAAAGCTGATTTTTGAAGAAAAAGTTTTTGGCGGTTCAGTGCCAAAGGCTTATTTCCCCGCGGTAGAAAAGGGCTTGATGGAGGCCGTGGAACACGGTGTTTTGGCCGGCTACCCGGTAGTCCATGTTAAAGCAACTTTGCTCGACGGTTCTTATCATGATGTCGACTCATCGGAAATGGCCTTCAAAATTGCTGCTAACTTGGCATATAAGGCTGCTATGCCGAAAGCTGGGCCGGTAATCCTCGAACCTATTTCCAATGTCAAAATTTGGGTGCCGGAAAATTACCTCGGCGATATCATGAGTGATTTGAATAAACGGCGCGGACGGATAATGGGCATTGAACCGAAGTCGGAGATGCAGGTCGTTTCGGCGGAAGTGCCGACATCTGAGCTGAGCCATTACGCCACCGATTTGCGCTCAATGACGCAAGGTCGGGCGTGGTTCGGAGCGGAGTTTGCACGCTATGAACAAGCTCCGGATATTGTGGCCCAGAAAGTAATCGCCGATGCTAAACAGAAGGAAAATGATTAAACGTTTACTATAATTAGCCTAAAGTCATAATATACTTCATAATGCGATGCGGGTCGGCTTTATATAGTCGGCCCGCATTCCCGTACCGTTAGCGGGTTGATTTTGCTATAATTAGGTATATTAATCACGGTACAGAAAGCAGGGACAAAATGAGCTTGAACAATCAGCTCGAACTTAAATATAATCTAGATTTTTTAGAAAAAGATTTGCACGAATATCGTGACCTAAGTTTAGCTGCTAGAGATATTCTACAAAACGCGTTACGGGCCGGAACGTGCGATTTGCACATTCACACTTCCAGTTCGGACGGAAGTGACAGTGTTGGCGAAATTATGGAAACGGCAATGCATAATGAGTTATGCGCCTTTTCCATTACTGACTATGACACCATGGCTGCAGTGGACAATATGATGATAATTGTCGACAAAATGCTGCAAATGGGCGTGCCTATACCGCGGTTTATCCGCGGACTTGAGATCAGTTCGGCTTGGAATAAGCATAAACAGAATTTGCTAGCCTATTTCCCTTTGGAAGGTACGGGAATGATCCAATCTTTCTTGGAGGATCAACGTCAAAGGCGGCGTTCACGCAATATTCGTATGTGCGAAAGACTGCAAGCCTGTGGTTTGCCGATTACGATTGAGGAATTGGAAGCTGAGGGACCGTACGTAGTCGGGCGACTGCATGCTGCCAATTTATTGATCCGCAAGGGAATAGTTATGACTCAAGCGGAAGCTTTTTCGGAATGGCTCGATGAAGGGCGGCCGGCCTATGTTCCGTACGACTTGCCGCGACTTGAGGACTGCATACGTTTGGTTCGCGGGGCAAACGGTGTTCCGGTGTTGTCCAAGCCGTATAAATACAACTGGCTTGATTTGACGGATGACGAAATCACAGATAAATTGATATATTTGCGTCAGATCGGTCTTTTAGGTGTGGAAGTTGTTTTTAGCGGGATGCTGGAGAAAGATATGGAACGTCTTGCTGTTTCGACCAAAAAAGCCGGTCTGATGGCTACCTGTGGTTCCGGTTACAGCGGTTATTATCGTTCCAAGGCGGATATGTTTAAGAATGGGCAAGATTTCAGCCGATGGTTACTACTGTGAGTTTTGGCTATTTGCGCTCATCTGAATATTTTTCTGAACATTTTTCGGTTTCGGCTCCGCTTTTTGGCTGGTTCGTTGGGCTTTTAGCTGGACTTTCCGCTGTATTTTCTGGAGAAAAGGCAGTGCTTGCCGCTAAAATGTAGCGCGGCCGGCCTTTTATTTCTTCATAAATTTTGCCAATATATATACCGATAATTCCCAGCGATGTCGTAATGATACCGCCGATAATCAGTTGCAACAAAATTACGGTTGTAAAGCCTTCTAAAGCTCGTCCAGTCAAAAAATTCACCAAGGTTTCCACCGCCATAACAACGGCGGCGATCAAAAAGATCAGCCCTAAAGAAGTTACCAGATGCAGAGGTTTAGTGGAAAAAGAAGTGATGGCGGTTATGGCCAGCTTTATTAAGCTGCCCGGTGTCCATTTACTATGCCCGTGGCTGCGCGGATCGACCTGAAAGTAGACGAACGCTCGACTGAATCCGAGCCATTCAACCAACCCACGAAAAAATGTAGTTCGTTCATTTAGCTCACGCCACGCCAGAAGTACCTTTCGATCCAATAACTTGTAATCGGAAGCGTCGGCTAGATCCACTTTGGCCAATTTTGAGAACAGTCGATAAAAAGTTTTGACTGAGAGCTTATGGAGCAGCGACTCGCTTCCCCGGGAAGACTTGACACCTTCGACAACATCGAACCCGTTGCGCCAAGCAGTGATAAATTCTGGAATATAGCGCGGCGGATGCTGTAAATCGGCATCCATGATCAAGACTGCTTCTCCTTCGGCCTTGTCCAAGCCGGCGCACAAAGCAGCCTCTTTGCCGAAGTTACGTGAAAACCGTAAGCCCTTGATCCGTGCGTCACTGGCCGCTGCCGCTTTGACCCGTGCCCAAGTATCGTCCTGTGAACCATCATCGACCAAAATAAGCTCGTAGCTTTCTACTGCGTTTGCCAAAACGGGCTGCAATGCCGCCAAAGTGGCTGATAACTGTTCACTTTCGTTATAAATTGGAATAACCAAGGATAACTCCGGCCGTTTAATTGCGGCTTGAATCTCGGTTGGTAAAGAATCGGAAGAGGTGGAGCCGGAGTCGGAGCCGGAGGAAAATGAATCGGAAGAGAAAGAATTAAACATTTCAGTTGTCACAGCACACCGCCTTTCGCCATAATTATAACATGAAGAATGTCGTTGATTGTGATAAAATAGCAATATTAACAAGCTTTTTCAATATCGGTAATTTTGCTTAAGTGAAAGGAACATATTATGAGCGAAAATAAAACATTGAGCAAAGAATATACGGAAATAAAAACAGCCTCGCTGTTCGACTTTTCTCAAACTTTGGCAGCTTCCCTGTTGGCTCGTCATGAATACCCTTGGACAGCATTAGCAGAAATTGGCGATTTTATTCGAGAAACAGGCCGAGGGCTCGGCGATGATTACCAAGAAATCAAACCGGAAGTATGGGTGCATAAAACTTGCAAAATCGCCCCCACAGCCGATATAACCGCTCCTTGCATCATCGGCGCGGCGACCGAAGTTCGCCCTGGCGCATTTATTCGCGGCAAAGCGTTGATCGGAGAAAATTGTGTTATAGGAAACTCTACTGAACTGAAAAATGTGATTATCAGTAATAATGTTCAAGTCCCGCATTACAACTATGTCGGTGATTCGATTTTGGGCTACAAATCTCACATGGGGGCCGGTAGCATAACCTCCAACGTCAAGGCCGATCGTAGCTTAGTGACGGTAAATTTGCCTTCTGGGGAAAAGATACCCACTGGCTGTAAAAAATTCGGGGCAATGTTGGGTAATGGCGTGGAAGTAGGCTGTAACGCAGTTCTTAATCCGGGTTCAATTATTTGTGCCGGTAGCACGGTATACCCTCTGACCTCAGTGCGCAAAGTAGTGGCACCTGGTTCAATTTGTAAGCAGGACGGCACCACGGTAGTTAAAGAAGTTCGTTAAAAAGTTCGTTAAAAATAAAACAGGTATGACTTTAGGGGCATTCACTTAGGGATTTAGTTCCTAAAAAATTATCGGCGTAGTCGGGTAGTAATACCGATTACGCTGATTTTACTTATGGGGGTGAATATCAACTGCACCCATGTAATTCCACTGTATACATATGGTTTGTTTTTTTGTTCTTGTACCTGATACCTTTTCAGATTGTTAGCCATGGCGGAGGTTGTAATCTGACGCTTTTAGAAAAAATCTCCGGCGACTATATAAAATAGCTGCAGGAGATAAAAAACATGAACTTCGTGGTGTGGCTGATATGAATCTTGGTGACGTTAAGAACCATGATATTGATGCATTCGGTGATGCTTATGAATACCTCATGACAATGTATGCATCAAATGCAGGTAAATCAGGTGGTGAGTTCTTTACTCCTGCTGATGTATCAGAACTTCTTACAAGAATTGGTACAGTTGGTAAAACTGAAATTAATAAGGTTTATGATCCTGCCTGTTGGTTTCGTGTCATAATAGTGATAGAGGCAAATAGTTATGTAAATACAAGGAGTTCAAGATTTCTACCAAAGTTTAAAACTCAAAAAATAAATAGTTGATGTGCTGCTTAGAGTGATGATTACATTATAATTATTGTAAAGAGTAGACCAGTATAATGAGGGAGTAAAATGTCAAAAATCAATAAAGAGCAAATTTCTGCTAAGGGATTTTCAATTCAAGTTTATACTGAAGATTTTAAAAATGATTATATAAGTTTAACTGATATAGCAAAATATAAAAATACAGATGATCCAAGATTCGTTATTCAAAACTGGATGAGAAATAGGAACACTCTTGAATTTATAGGATTATGGGAAGCACTTAATAATCCAAATTTTAACCGTGTGCAATTCGACACATTTAGAAATGAAGCAGGTATAAAAGATTTACGATGACACCAAGCAAATAAATACGCAAATGAAGCAGATATGCTAAATGTTACTTTATTTAACCAAAAGGCTAAAGAGTGGCGTGTAGAAAATCCAGACTTGAAGGGGAATATGAGAGACTATGCAAGTATAAATGAGTTATTAGTGCTTGCAAATATGGAAAGCTATAATGCTGTTCCTATCGGTAAAGGTATGGATCAAAAAGAAAGAATGACAGAACTTAGAAAACTTGCTAGAACACAGTTGATGTCACTTGAAAAACTTGGTGATAGTAGTATTAAAAAATCAGAAGGAAAGAAATAATAATTTTCAAATAAAAAGCACATCAGTTAACAAATAAATATATATTTCTGGAGAAAGTAATGAATATTAAAGAAATTAATATTAATGATATTAATGATATTAATAAAGTTATTGACCTGTACATTAAATATTATAATAAAATTGAAAAGTCCTGTTGGACAGAAAAAACAGCTTTTAAAAGAATACATCAAGTATTATGATATGTACCCAGAAAACTTGAGAGTATTAAATAATTTCTGTAAAAAGCAGATGAAAGATTCCAATAGGTACTCCTGCGATATAAACTAATTAAAGGAGGCCGAAAAAATGGCAAGAAGCAAAAAAGAAAACATCCACAAAGTGAAAATGGCTGAAGGGAAGCGGAAAATCATCCAAGGACTTCTCCAAGAATACGAAATTCAAACGGCAAAAGAAATTCAAGAGGCACTAAAAGATCTAGTAGGCAGAACAGTCAAACAATAAATTTAACGTTAAGAAAAAATTGACAATATATAAAAATGGTGTTAGTATAAATAACAAAACAGAGAAAGGTGTGATAGCTTTGAAGGAAGTTCACATTTTAAATACATTAGAAGAAATAAATATAGTAAGTGATCCCATAAGGCTTAAAATAATTATGACATTAGGAGCTACACCTAAAACAGCCCAGGATTTGTCAGATGCTTTAGGAGTTAGTAGATCAAAAATCCACTACCACCTAAAAATATTGGAACAAAATGGAATTATAGAGGTTGTAGACACAGAACTAATAAATGGAATTACCCAAAAATATTTCCTACCAGTAGCCAAGGCTTTTATACCAAATAGCGAAATATTTAATAAAAATTTGGAAGAAAAACAATTCACTTTCAAAATACCGAGAAAAGACTACGAGTCTTTTGAAGAAGAATTAAATGAACTTATAAAAAAATATGAGAAGGATGACGGTAATTCCGAAAACTTTCAAGTACAAATATATAAATTATCGTAAAACCAGTAAGCAGAAGCTTGCTGGTTAAAAAATAAACAACTGTCAATAAAAACTAAACGTTAAATATAAGGAGTATGTTAAAAATGATTAAAAGTAAAGATTTTTATGTTCTGCTTTTAGGACGACTTATTACAAATTTTGGCGATAGCCTTTATGCTATTGCCTCTACTCTCTTGGTTTACCAGATGAGTGGGTCTACTGTATATTCAGGTATAACCCTATTTCTAACCTCATCAACAGCCGTTGTTCAATTACTTCTAAGTCCAATCTTGGATAAGATTAATATGAGGAAGTTTTTGATTCTTTCCCAACTTATACAAGCTATCTTAATATTGATTATTCCAGCCTTGTATTATTTTGAAAAACTAAATGTCTACCACATTATGGTTCTAATGCCAATAATTTCCTTGGTTAACCAGCTGGTTTATCCTGGACAGATATCTCTACTGCCTAAGATTCTTTCAGAAGAAGAACTTGTCACAGGAAATTCTTTTATGACGATGGCTTATCAAGGATCTAATGCAATATTTGACACCTTGGCAGGTTTTATCATATCTATATTTGGCTTTATGACAGCTTTTTATGCTGATAGCGCAAGTTTTATCTTGACTGGTCTTTTGTTTTGTCTCTTATCAATAAAGCTTAGTCATTATAATGAAAGAGAAAATAAAAAAGAAGGGTCTATAATTAAAAATCACTTCAAAGGACTTAAAGAAGGTCTGGACCTATTTAAGGATTCTAGGATTTTTGCCCTTGTCCTTGGAGTAGATTTTATAAATTTTTCTGCCACATCTATAAGTGCAGTCTTGCCAGCTTTTGCAAAAGATGAGATTTTTTATAGTCTTATGCTAGCAGGCATGGGTGCAGGAGTCCTTTTAGGATCTTTGTTTGCAGGTCTTCCAAAACTAAAGGAAGTATCATTAGGTAAACTTTATGTTTGTGGAATGATTTTAGTATCCTTAGCTTGGATATCCGTTTCCTACTTTGCTACAAATATTAAAGTTGCGGCCGCATTGTATGCTCTTGGTTGGTTTGTAGTTGGCATAGTTAATGTTTATGCCCAAACTATGGTTCAGATGATTGTCCCAAGTGAAAAAATCGGTTCTGCCATGGGTGCTATGGTTGGTATTTCGACCTTTATGGCACCACTTGGAGCCTTACTCGGTGGATACTTGGGAGAATATTTATCAAGTCCAAGGGCAATACTAATAGCAAGTTTAATTATCCTTTTAGTTTCGATTTACTGGGCTTTAAATAAAAATATCAGAAAACTTCCTGCTGTAAGTAATTTTCACGAGGTGTTTGATGTTGAGAAATAATAAATTAAAAATTACCTATGATGAAGCGAAAAAATGCATGCTAAATTTCTGTTTAGATTATATATGGTGTAAATATAGGAGTGGGTATGATTTATGATGCGAACTTAGAACAAAATGTTTGTTCGTTGGGTATAGTTCTAAATCCTGAGTATAGAAACAAAGGTTTGGGAACGCTTATACTTGAAGATTTAATTGAATTAGCTAAAAATTCATTGAATGTTACCTCAATTAAAGCAGATATAAATAATGAAAATTATAAGGCTCTTAATTTAGTAAAAAACTTTAATTTCAAATGCATAAAGGAAACGACCACATAGGAGCATTTCTACTCTTGTATGGTCGTTATTTCTTATGTTCACGCTTAAAGGCTTTCAGTAGGTTTTCTTTTTTAATCCCTTTCTGAACACTCCTTCGGTCATGCCTGTTTTTTTATTTTGCTGCGCATCTGGCATTAAGTTCGGCTAGATCTTGCTGCCATATTTCGGGATCGAGGTCACTCGGCATCGCGAAAGACCCGCGTGGCGACAGCGAGAGGTTGCCAGTTTTTGCTCCGTCGGGCATGCAATTGCGTTTAAACTGTTGGGTCAAAAAGCGGCGATAAAATGTATTTAACCAGTGTAAAATTTCTTCAGGTGTGTAAGGCTGGACATTATGAACGAACTGTTCAACCGCTGAAACTGCCGAATTCGCTGAATCCTTCGAGTTAGCTGAATCGGCGGCGGAGCTGGCTAAATCTGCTGTTTCTGGCGTGACGGGGCAAGGGGCATTGGCAGCAGTTTTCGCTCGCTTAAGGTAACCGCGTTCCTGTAACGTAGTGGCGCTGAAGCTGCCGCAGGCCAAGTTATAAAGTTCTTGCGGTTCGGTGCCGTACTTCAAGGTGTGATACAAGAAATAGTCGTGCAAGTCATAAGGGCCGGCCAGCTTTTCGGTGTGCTGCGCAATTGCTCCATCGTCCGAAGGCGGCAGCAATTCCGGGCTTACCGGAGTAGCCAAAATGGCTTTGAGGACATCGGCCAATTTGGGGGAGGTTGCGGGCTGATCTGCGATGCAAGCCAGAAAATATCTGATCATGGTTTTGGTGAAAGAGCCGTTTACCCCGTACATGCTCATGTGATCGCCATTATAGGTACACCAACCTAAAGCCAATTCGCTCAAGTCTCCGGTACCGATAACTGGGCCGTTATGCATGTTGGCAATATCCATCAAGATTTGGGTGCGTTCGCGTGCCTGCGCATTTTCGTAGGTAACACCGCGATCACCTTCCGGCAGGTCGATATCAGCAAAATGTTGTTTTACCGCTGCCTGAATGTTGATTTCTTTAAAGCTTGCGCCGACTGTTTCGATTAATTCACAAGCGTTTTTATATGTCTGATTGCTTGTTCCGAAACCGGGCAAAGTCAGGCAAATTATTTGTCGGCGAGGCAGACCTAACATGTCAAAGGCACGAGCTGTGATCAAAAGGGACAGGGTGGAGTCGAGACCCCCTGAGATGCCGAGGACGGCGGAGGTCGCTTTCAGGCGGCGCAGCCGTTCAGCCAAAGCCACGGCCTGGTTTTCTACGGCCTGCAAGGCGTCACCGCCGTAAAGTTCCTTGCTTTGGACGAATGGCCGGGGGTCAGGATAATTTTTACTTAGATCATGGCGGTGAGTAGGGTGCTGCATGGTAGAGGTACGGCCGGTTGTGTCTGTTTTCCCGGAACCCTCATTTTCATCATCCCAAAACTCAGTTGTATCATTGACAAACAGTGAGGCAGATCGCGGTGTGGCTGTCGAAGAAACGGCCGTCGGTGAAAATGTTGATTTTGCCGCGGCATAGCGCAAATAAAGCGGTTCTTTAAGATTGACCAAGGCCGAAGATTTAGCCAGATGATAAAACTCACCAAGGGCGACATCGGCCTGAGATCCGCTGCGGTTTGGCCAACCACGCACTCCGGCTTGGCGACAGGACTTTATCACTTCGCCGTTACAGGCGATGCAAGTTTCAGCGATAAAGAGATTATCCGCTGTCGACTCATAGCTTCCGGCATTGGCAGCTAGACAAATCGCCGAAGTTGCCACACTTTGAGCGGAGATCAACTCGGAGATGCTTCTTTGATCGGAAGATACAGGTATGGCCAAAAGATTGGCCAAAACGGTTGCCCCCTCAGCTGCCAGTCGTGTAGCCAAACTGTCGGTAAGCAAGGGTTGCCGGCCGACAATCACGCCTAGACGATAAGGCTCACCGTGACTTGTGTAAAAACGGAAGAGCTGTTGGCCGAAGGGAAAATGATATCCGTTCAAGCTTGCCGGCTCCAATGAGGTAACGGCGGACGGGTTTTTGAGTTGAGGCACAGCTCCTAAGATCTGCCCGCGACTTATAACGAAGGCAGTGCTGTACACAACATCATTAAACAAGAACGGAGCTCCGACTAAGGTCACCAGCTGCGGATAGTCAACCGAAGCTTGGGCGATTTCTTGCAGAGCCGCGGCTGAACCGGACAACAAACGATCTTGGGTCAGCAAGTCGCCGCAGGTTACTCCGGTCAAGCCGAGTTCCGGTGTGACTAGAATTTCAGCCCCCGTGTCATAGGCATAGCGCATTAAATCAATCAAAGTGCGAGCGTTATAAACCGGATTTGCCAGTTTAAAGCCGGGGGTTGCGGAAAATAGGTTAACATAATTTTTAAAATACATAAATCACCTGCTTACCTGAAGCCTGATGGAAAGGCTTGCTTTTATACGACAACTTATTATACCACTTTATGACGTAGTTGATTTAGCATATAATCTATTAATATTGACGATCAACGCAAAAAGTTCATGGAGAGTAGTCACGTGAAACAATCTTCTTTGCATAAAAATGCGGCTCTTAAAGCGATATTGAATATTTTTAATTTATTGGTTCCACTTTTAGTTGGCCCGTATGTAAATGCGTTGCTGGCCCCTGAACAACTTGGGCTGTATAACCGCGCTTTGGCGGAGTGTCAGATTTTTTATTTGCTTGGTTCTTTTGGCATTTATAATTTCGGGGTGCGGGAATTGAGTCGGGTCAGAGGCGATGCCGAGGCTGTACGCAGGACTTATTCGGCCCTTTTCCTATGGGGTATAATCACCAATGCAGTGGCGGGAATTTTATATGCTCTGTTTTTCTTGACCCGAGCTAACGTAAATGAGTGGCTCATGTATTCGGTTCTGTTTTTGCAGATATTTAGCAATGTTTTTTACGTTGAATTCATGAATGAGGCTACGGAGAACTACACTTTCATCACTTGGAAGACTATAGCAGTACGCGCTTTATACATGTTGGCGATTTTTGGCATCGTACGTTCTGCCGAAGACGGGGTGAAGTATGCTTTGGTCATTTCGGGGACGATTTTAGGAAATAATTTGGCAAGCTACTTTTATGTCAGACGAAAAGTTAAGCTGATTTGGCGCAATCTGAATTTGCGGCAGTATCTCTGGCCTTTATTTATATCTTTCCTTATCGTAAATGTTGAAGTGCTTTACGCACAGGCCGATCGAACCCTGCTTGCACCGTACGGATCTTATTTGGGCAATAAAGGGGATGTGCTGGTCACTTTGTATACCTTGCCGTTTACCTTAATTGGAATGTTGGCATCGGTCCCCACCGCTTTGCTGTCGGTTGCTTTGCCGCGGTTGTCAAATATGCTGGGGCAAAATGATAAAGCCGGTTATTCCTATACTTTACAAAATATAACCGAGTATTTTTTTGCCATGCTGGTTCCGCTGTGTTTCGGGGTGGCTGCGGTAGCCGAAGAGGTGATGCGTATTTATACTGGTGACGTTTACACCTATGGTTGGCCGATATTGGTTCTTGCCTCGTTCGGTCGGCTGATATACGGGGGCCAATTTATTATTTCCAGCCTGATTCTTTATTTGCATAAGCAGGAAAAAAAGATGGCGTTGCTGTTGCTAGCAGGTGGGATATTAAATCTTATACTGAAAGCTGGCCTCATAATGACATCGGCTCTTACCCCGCTTACGGCCATGGCGGCGACGTTGGCGGCGGTAGTGGTTTATATCGGTGCGGCGCAGTGTCTGATCAGAAAAGAAATGCAGCTGGAATGGCATCTTTTTACGAAACGGACCGTCGGCTATTGTTTGGCGGCGGCGACATTTTTCCCCTTGCACTATTTCTGGCAGCGAATTGACTTTAACTATTATCTGAGATTGCTGGGCGTGGTAGTCAGTTGTGTTGTCGTCTACGCTGCATATCTTTTGGTGACTCGTGACGGCTTAATTAGTTTTTTACTGACTGGTAAACGCCGGCAATGATAAGGCACAAGCTTCGAATTCTATGCGTGTATCGTTGCCGTTTGCTCAGTTGGAAATGTGCATGATCTAAGGGTGAAGGGACAAATTTGGAGTTGAACGCAAGCAAGCCTATCTTTGCTCGGCGGACTGCTGAACAGAAGATAGGCTTGGGTTATAAGCATTGGAAGAGTCGCGATCTACTTGTCAATCGGCAAATCAGACTTGTCAACTGACTTTTCAACCGGCAACTCAGTTTTATCCTTAAAGAACCATTTTAATTTTGTTTCAGAAATAAATATAGCGACAATAATCGCTATACAGCCAATAGCGGCGGTAAGATTCAAACTCTCGATGCGCAACATGACTGGGAACACAACGCCGAAAACGGATTCTGAACCCAAGATAATAGCAGCTTGTGAAGCCGGACAATATTTTTGCCCAACATTTTGCAACAGCAAGGCGATGGTGGTGCAGAAAACGGCCAAATAGATTAATTGCCCTAATGATGAGGTAGAAAAAACCAGCTTGCTGTGATCTTCAAAGCATAATGTCACAATCCAAGACAGGATTCCGGCGACACTGAACTGAATAATCGTAAGTGCAATCGGGTCACGATCCGTGCTTAATTTACTGATTGCCACAATGTGAGCCGCGTAAAGGAAGCTGCTAGCCACAGCAATCGTGTCGCCAATCAGCATGATTCCGGCCGGGATATTATTCGCTGTGGTAATCGCGCTGCCAGCTTGGCCAACCAAAATCACGCCGACAACGCAAATGACAGCGGCAACTAAATTAAACTTATCCGGCCGTACTCGTGTTATGGCCCACATTAAGAAAGGAACAATAACACAGTAAATGGCCGCGAGAATACTGCTCCGCCCCGGGGTGGTAAAATTAACCGCCAAGGTCTGGAGAAAATAGGCACCGAAGAGAAAGAGGCCGATTATAATGCCACTGCGCCAAGTGTCGGCTTTTACTGCTAACAAGCGTTTGTGAAAAATTATTGCCAAGAGAACAGCGGCAACGGTAAAGCGAAATCCGAGAATAAATGCAGATGGGAAACTGGCTGTCGCACTTCCGACGACAGTCATGGAAGTTCCCCAGAGAAAAGCTACCAAAAGTAAACCCAGCTTGGCAGCGCCGATAATACGACGGTTGGTCATTAAATTGGCCTTCTTTCTTGGTTAGTTTATTTTACAATAAAAATTATTGTTTATTATTGTTTGCGCGGCTTTTTCCTGCCGGCGGTTCCGGATTTGGTGACAATCTTTTTGCTAGGCGTAATGGCCGGAGCGTCCGAAGAAATGTCCATCGGAATAAGACGGTCAGCATGTGCCTTACCGGTTATGCGAGCGAGCCATTCATGGGCATCAGCTAAGTTGAGCGGAATGATCGTTTCTTCATGGTATTGAGACAATTCGCCTCCGTTGACAAGAAGAAAATACTCCTTGATTTTGCCACCCTTTTCAAACATTATTTCTTCAAAGCCATAAGGATCGCCGAAAAAACTTACAGTCTGGCGTCCAACTTCATGAGCGGTGGCGGTATCATAGATTCGATTATTAAGTTTTACACGCATAATTGCCCTCCTTATCATTTTGCGTAAAAACCGATGATAGAAAAAAAGCCTTGTAAACAAGACTTTTATGGCGCCTCGGACAGGAATCGAACCCGTATCAACAGCTCCGGAAACTGTCGCCTTATCCATTAGGCCACCGAGGCAACTGTTTCTATTATACACGGAACCTATGTAACACTCAAGCTAAAAATATTGATTTGACTACGTCAAATTACTGAAGGTTTTGGAAGCCTGAGAACTGATAGATAAACCTATATCAGGCAGCAAAGCTTGATGGTTCAAAGTCGGATAGTTCAAAGCCTGATGGTTCAAAGCTTGATAATTCAAAGTCTGATAGTTTCATGAAAAAAGAATGTCATTCAGCTCTTTTTCTTATATTTCAACCATTAAATACTCATGAGCTATTTTTTGCTCTTTTTTAAGGCCGTACAAGTATTAAACCATAATATTCCTTTGATGACATATTGGCAGGTTGGATAGGCGAAAATATATTTTACGGGGCATTCACTTGAACTGGCCGTCTGAACTGGCCGTCTGAACTGGCCGTCTGAACTAGCCGTCTGACCTAGCCGTCTGAACCAGCCGTCTGAGCTGGCCGTCTGAACTGGCCGTCTGACCTAGCCGTCTGAACCAGCCGTCTGAACCAGCCGTCTGAGCTGGCCGTCTGAACTGGCCGTCTGAACTAGCCGCTTGAACTAGCCGTCTGAACTAGCCGATTGAACTGGCCGTCTGAACTGGCCGTCTGAACTAGACGCTTGAACTGGCCGTCTGAACTGGCCGTCTGAAATAGCCACTTGAACTGGCCGTCTGAACTAGCCGCTTGAACTAGCCGTCTGAACTAGCCGATTGAACTGGCCGTCTGAACTGGCCGTCTGAACTAGCCGATTGAACTGGCCGTCTGAACCAGCCGTCTGAACTAGCCGCTTGAACTGGCCGTCTTACCTAGCCGTCTGAACCAGCCGCTTGAACTGGCCGTCTGAACTGGCCGTCTGAACTAGACGTCTGAAGCAACGGTCGTAGTAGTCGGCCGAAACGAGCAGCCCGGTATGTGTAAAAAAATAATCAGGAAGCTCTTGACAGTTGAATAGTTGTTCAACTATTCTATGAATAGAGCGACAAAAAGGAAAGCAGGTGCCTTATGGCTACAAAAGTAGAAAATAATGCAAAGACGCTGCAGGCAAGAAACAAAGGCCAGGCAGCAAATACATCCCACCCCAAAGCACACATAGCGACGTGTGGCTCGCACGATACCCACAACATTGCGGTAGCGGCGGCGAAAGCAAATTTGCCGGAGGAACAGATGGTGATCCGCCTAAGCGACTTTTATAAAGTTTTTGGTGATCCTACTCGTTTAAAAATTTTGTTCGCTTTGGAAAGTCGTGAACTTTGTGTCTGCGATTTGGCACAAATTCTACAAATGACCAAGTCGGCCGTTTCACATCAGCTGAAAATATTACGTCAAACAGAATTGGTTAATTTCAAAAAATTGGGCCGCAGCGTATTTTACAGGCTGTCGGACGCTCATATTCAAGGCATACTAGATCAAGGTGCCGATCACATCAATGAGTTTGGCAATTGAAGTAATAGCTTTGAGAGCTTGCCGGTAAGGCGGAAATTGAAACAGATCCGCCACTGGTACTGATATGAAGGGAAATTTTGTCAACGTGCGGCCGGAACATCTTGGCGAACTGAAATTCGGCAGCAATATGGAGGAACAATGAGCAAACAATTTAAATTATCTACCGGTGGGAAAAAACATTTTGTTTTTAAACTGGACGGTTTAAACTGCGCGGAATGCGCCGGCAAAATTCAACATGCTTTGCTGAACAGGAAAGATGTTATAACGGCATTCATTACGATTCCGGAATTTCGGCTGCATCTCGAAGTGGCAGGTGACGAGGATTGGCTACAAATATGCCAGTCTACAGCGGAAATTTTTGAGGACGGCATAACGGTGCGCTTGGCGAACCCCGAGGACGACGAAAGCGGAGCCATCTCCGCTGCAGTCATGGCGCGTGTGATGGAACGAGTAGGGTACATACGTCTCGATCGGCACAAATTCGCTGAATTCTGTGCGGCTCGAAAATTGACGTGGCGTACAAATCATGCCGCCAAACTTTGGCCGACGAACCACAAGCTTCATTTACCCAGCAAAATTTCTGCCACCACAGTCAAATCGAAAAATCCAGTCGACGGCGAGACAGCACTTCGCAGTACTCGAAACGATTCGGCTGAGAACGCGGGCACGGCAGCAGAACTTAGCTCCAGTGGAAAATCGGCGAAGTTGGCGGCACAACTGCGCAAATTTCCACAAGCTTGGCGGGAATATTGGTCGTTGGGGGCCTGGCCTCGCCTGATTACTGTAGCCCTGCTCTTGATAATCGCCCATGCTTTTTCCCCGGCCTACCAGATTTTTTCCTTAGCGGCTTGGTTGTTTTCTGCGTTGCCTTTAGCCAAAAAAATGCTTAAACAATGGCGGCATGGCTATTTTTTTGATGAAATTTCTCTGATGTCAATTGCCTCGCTCGGAGCGATGATTCTGAACGAGAGGTTGGAAGCGGTTGCCGTACTTTTCTTCTATGAAATCGGCGAATTGTTGCAAGGACGGGCCGTACGTAAGGCCGGTATGGCCATGCAGGCTGTGCGTTCGCTGCGCCCTAATTTAACGCGACTAGTTAAAGATGACGGTACGACGGTGCTTTGTCCGACCGCATCCGTTGAAGTCGGATCAATTATTGAAGTGCATGTCGGTGAGTCAGTACCGTTGGACGCGATCAATCAGGAAACCGAAAGTTTGGTGGATCAGCAAGCGTTAACCGGTGAAAGCCGACCGCAAAATATCCCCGCCGGCCAAGTAGTGGCGGCCGGAAGTATCGTGCAAAACGAGAGCTTATGGCTGAAGGTGGTAGCTCCTGATGCCGAATCAGCGATAAGCCGCCTGATTGCACTGACCGAGCGCAACCGTCTCGCCAAAGCCCCGACTGAACGTTTGATAACTTCTTTTGCAAACTATTACACCCCGATTGCGGTGATATTGGCGGTGATATTGGCGGTTGTCCCACCGCTGTTTACTGGTGGCAACTTTTCTTACTGGATCCATCAAGCGTTGACGATCTTGGTATTGGCTTGCCCGTGTGCCATTGTTATTTCGGTGCCGTTAGCCTATGTTGCGGCGATAGGCCGTGCGGCCAAGACTGGGGTTTTAGTTAAGGGTGGCAAATTTCTAGATGCACTAAGACGCGCTGATACGGTGTTGTTTGATAAAACGGGAACATTGACGACCGGAAAATTTGTCATTAGAAATATTACCATGCTGACTGATCCGGCCAAGGCGATAGCACATGGTGTGGTTGATGGAAAAACTGTTTTGCGGGTTGCTGCGTTACTTGAACAGTATTCGACCCATCCGCTGGCCAATCCGATAATGGTTGCTGCCGGAAAGGCGGGCGTTGCTCCTCAGCCGGAAGATGCTATCAGCGTGCGCGAAGTGGCTGGCATTGGTGTAAGCGGGGTCTGGGAAGGGGCGGAATGGCAACTGGGTAGTGCCGAACGTCATGGCCTCAAAACTCGTATGTTGAGTTACACGGAAAGTGGAGACACGGTTTTGCTGCTCACCCGGGACAAAGAGCCGATAGCTGCCTTCAATTTGACAGATGAGGTTCGTCCGGATGCGAAGCCGGTGATTGAACAGTTGCATAAGTCAGGTATAAAAAAAGTGTGTATTATGAGCGGTGACCGTTCGTCTGCGGTACGTAAAGTTGCGAAAGATTTAGCGGTTGACGAATGGCATGCTCAGCTGTTGCCGGAAGGAAAGACGGAGCTTTTGCGTAACAAGTTACGGGAAGAGGCCAAAGTCATTTATCTCGGTGACGGTATAAATGATGCTCCGGCCTTAGCTCTGGCGCAGGTAGGAATAGCAATGGGGCCAGGGGCGACCGATGCGGCCACTGAAGCGGCCGATGTGGTTTTTATGCAGGATAAATTGGTCAAGTTGCCGTTTTTGATAAAACTGGCCGGACGTGTTAAGAAAATCGCATGGCAAAATATCATTTTGAGCTTAGGCATGAAACTTATCCTCTTCGTTTACGGCTTTTTTGCCCCGCTGCCTTTGTGGTTAGCGATCATTGGCGATGTCGGGATGGCCTTGGCGGCTATTGCCAATTCCGTACGGCTAAGTTACGCTGAAAGGGCTGAATGAACGTAATTTACGGTTCAAATTTCTGATATCTGGGAGTTGTTCTCATGCCGCTGAATTTTTCGGAAGTGTATTACACTGATCCTTATTGTGCGAAAATAAAAACTGAAATATCTTGGATAGTTCCGGCATATGAGGTCGCTGCGAGGGGGGAAAACAGGTTAAACGGCTGGTATGTTCTGCTTACGCGGACTAATTTTTTCCCGGGCGGCGGAGGGCAGCCGGCGGATCGGGGATGGCTTTGCTTCGATGATAAGAAAATTAAAATCCTAGCGGCTGAGTCGGTTCGGCTGGGCAGGGATAATTGCTCCACTGATAGCAGCTGCAGTTATGATAGGGACAACGCCCCCGCCAACGGCTCTGACTGCGAAAAACTTGATCCAGCCGAAAATGATTTGACTACGGCGTACCTTTTGCCACAGAGCTTTTTGACGGAATTAGGCGTAACAAGTGAAAAGAGTTTGCTAGGCCGCGCGGTTGATTTGGAGATTGATTGGCAACGACGCTATGACTTTATGCAGCAACACAGTGCTGAACATCTTTTTTCCGGTTTAGCCAAGCGCGAATTCGGTTGTGATAACGTCGGTTTTCACTTGAGTGAAACGGTGATGACCATGGACCTGAACAAAAATTTGGGCGAAAAAGACTTGCAGAAATTAGAAAGAGCGGCTAATGCCATAGTTTGGGAACGCCGAGCTACAAAAGCAACTGTTTATCCGAGTGTAGATGTGATTGAAATTGATTTCCGTCAAAAAAAGGCCTTGCCGGGTAAAGTTCGCATTTTGGAAATTCCCGGAGCCGACTGTTGTGCCTGTTGTGGACTGCATGTCGCCAACACTGTGGAAATCGGTATGGTGAAAGTCTTGAGCGCGGAAAAACATCGTGGTGGGATAAGGGTGTTTTTGGCGGCCGGACAACGGCTTTACGACCATTTGAGCAGAGAACATGAAATTTTGGCGGAAATCTGTCGTCAATATTCGGCTAATCTGACGAACTTAAAAGATAAGCTGGCTGCCGTAGCAATTAAGGGGGAAACGGCGGAGAAGCAGCTGGTACAAATAAAAGAACGTGAGCTGGAAACTCTGGCGCAAGTAAGCCGGCGGCAGGCGGTTGCGGTGCTGCGAGCGGCTGCGGCTGAGGCAAGGTCGGTTGTGGGAGAAACTACAAATGAGGTGGTAAATGAAAAGCCACGAATTTTTTTGCTGACCCGCCGAGGTAGCGGTGGTAGCTGTGGCGCAGCGGTTATTTTGCCGACAGGAGTCGCACCGGGCGATTTGCGCCGTGCCATTAATATTTTTTCCGCTGCAGGCTTTGAATTTGTGTTGGCCGGTTGCCATCCTGATGCGCAGACCTTGGTTTACAGTATTGCCGGCGGTAATGGCGATGCAACAGCAAAAATTGATTTTACGGAGTGGCAAAAGGTGCTGAAACGGCGGTTTGATGCCAAGGGTGGCGGCCGAGCTGATTATGTTCAGGGGCAAATTCTTTGGCAGCAGTTGGCAATGAACCGATCCGCTGGAGATGGGGTCGGCGAATTTTCCGCGACTGCCGCAAACGCCGCGACTGCCGCGGGCCGGGGAGCGGTTGAACAAAAAAAGAACCCCTACACAGAATTGTGGGAGGCTCTCAGTTTGGAACTTATTGGTATAATTTAAATGTTCGATGCGGCAGTCCTGCCAAGTACGGCGGCACCGCTAACTGCAGTGATTACACAAAATTTTATTCGGTGCGCTTAAGCTGCCCGGCTACAATGGCTTGGATTTTTTGCATTGTCGGCAACAAAAGATTGCTGCAGACCAACAACGCCACCCCGTTAAACACAATCCCCGGCAGCCGCTTAATGAACATCAGCGTATACGGTATATGGGCAAAGTCGATGGACCAACGGGTTTGTAAAACGGCCGAGAGCAAAACGATTTGAATAATCACCGTAATACTTATGATTTTCCGATCAAGCTTATGCCATACGAACACCATCAACCCGGGAATTACACCATAAAGAACGTTATTCAGTAAAATCCCGTAATGGGGTGCGCCCATGGAGCGAATTACTTGCCCTAAAATATCGGCCAATAAACCGGTAATCCCACCAAAAACCGGACCCAATGTGAAACCGGCAACAACTATTGGCAAAGTGCCGATGCTGAGCCGCATGGCATTGCCGAATAATAGCACGGAAAAATAGCGGGTAAGCACAATTGAAAGGGCGACCAGCGAAGCTGTCGCTGCCAAGTAAAAGTTGATAGAACGGGTGCCGCGTGGCAAAATCCATTGACGATCGTAGCTAAAGTTTTTTAACATAGTACCTCCCGATTATTTTGGAATATAAAATGGTCGAATGTGCCGATCTTAGCATCGTGCTGACCTCAAAACGATAGCCATTCTAGCATAATGTTTTTCCTTATTCAATTGGTATCCTAAAATTGGCGATTAAATTAGCGGTTCAATTATCGGGTACGGCTATGGTTTTTCCGTTAAAAGGTAAAATGGCTTTAGCCACCACGATAAAACGGCCGTGCCGTTAAGGCAGCAGCCGCTTATCAGTAAGAGGTGGTAATGAGTGTAACTTCTGATTAAATTTTTCCGACCAAATCGATACCAGGTTTCAAGGTCTTTTCACCCGGATGCCATTTGGCAGGGCAAGCCAGATCGCCGTGTTCGGCAACAAATTGGCAGGCTTGCAGCTTGCGCAACAATTCTGTGGCATTACGGCCGATGTTTCCGGCATTTACTTCGTAAGCAACGATTCTACCGGCCGGGTTGACGATGAAAGTGCCACGTTCGGCAATACCGGCTTCTTCGATCAGAACATCAAAATCACGGCAGAGAACGTGGGTAGGATCGGCCAACATCGGGAACTTGATGGCAGAGATAGTGGAAGAGGCATCATGCCAAGCCTTGTGAACAAAGTGGGTGTCGGTAGAAACACTGTAAATTTCAGCACCGGCTTTCTTGAATGCTTCGTAGTTAGCGGCCAAATCCTCTAATTCGGTCGGGCAGACAAAGGTGAAATCGGCTGGATAGAAAAAGAAAATACTCCATTTGCCGAGAACATCGTTCAAAGAAACTTCTTTAAATTCATCATTATGATAGGCTTGCACTTTGAAATTGCTGACTTGCTTATTAATTAAAGACATCGAATCACTCCTTCAAAATAATATTTGCTAATGTTAGATTTAGCTTGTCTATATTCTACCTTCTCCGCCAGTATTAAAACAGCACAAATGTTACACTAATAACGTAGTCGGAAAGTTTTGGGCGCGAGTTTGTAAAGTGATAAAAGGGCGACAATTACCAGTACCACTAACGCGGCGATGGTCAACAGCAAAGTTGGTGGGGTGAACTTGAGTGACCTAAAATTGATGACACAAATCATATACAGAAACATGTTGGTAAAATTGACAATGGGATTCGTTATCTTGCCTCTCTCGTCATAAGGCTGAATCACATAATAGATCGCAACTTGGTATACGGCAAAGAACAGCCCCAGTATGTAGGTGAAAAGGACGATCGACCCGACCATTTTAAAATTATATGGAAGCCTGAAGGAGTATATGGCTAAAGTGAAGATGGACAAAATGGTTGCCGTAACACAGTTCATAAAGAAAAAGCGGCGTAAACGCTGACAAAGCATTGTGAATACCGCATTTTTTTGCCGATAAAAGCCGTAATTAAGCAAGGCGGCATCGCAGTTCACGAACATAGCTTTGGTTATATTTTTATTATTGCTGATAACATAGCTGACAAAAATATATATGTTTGGTAATAAAACGAGTAATTTAGGAAGGTCAGCTGTAAACCCCGAGCCGATACCGATTGCGGCAACTTTTCGAGTGTCCAAATATCCTGCTGTCAAAACTAATGTGGCGACAACTGCCAGTAAGGCGTTTTTGATTATCCAAGGCCTAAAGAGCAAGCGAAAATGTCGTTGAAAGAAAAGGCTGTTCAATAGAGCATAGCCGCGCTTTTGGCTTTTTACATCACGAATGGAATCGGTGCCTGCGTTGAAGTTGCTGCTGCAGGTATTTTTACGATCAGTATCTGTGAGCTTTAGCCCGGTGTCAGAGGAGGTGGCGATAAAATATTCTACTTCTTGATTATTTTGGACGGCTAGTTCGACAAATGCGGCATACCCGTTCCACCGTAAAAAATGGTGAGCCAAATATAGATATAAAATTGCGAAGAGAGGGGCTAGATAGCAGAGCCAAGAGAAAACCGGCGGCGTAAATTTAATTGCGCACCATAATACGGCTGCTATCACCGCCAACTTAACGAGAGCGAGCGACCAAGGAAGATTGCGGTTCCACTTAAACTTCAACCTCAAATAAATCGAAAGCATAGAAACAGCTAAATGGACAAGATTTATGGTGAATATTTCGAGAGCGGTTAGTGCTGGCCAAAATAGACTGAGCGTAAGCATCGCCAGACAGCTGAAAACACTTTTAAGGAGAGGATAGATGAAAAGGTTTATTTTGCCCAAAGCAACAGAAGGCAAGTGATAGTATTTAGCGTAACTGAAAATTTCCTGACAATTTTCTCTGGCCGGGTCGGTAGTGGTCGCCATAAATAAAAAGCATATTCCGACTACAAGCCAAGTAAGGTGATAAATCCCCCCCCGATCGACTGAGGTTTGCAGGGCCGGCCAAATCCCTTTCAGTTGTAGCCAAATAAGCCCATGCATAAAAATATTGAAAATAATCGCCCATAGAAGCAATGAAGCGAAAAATTTTTTTATCATGAAATATGGCCACGTAAAAAATAGCGCGAATTTTTTTAGGCGTGGGAAAGCATAAACGTCAGATTTCCCGGTCAAAATTTTCAGTAACGGCAGGTTGCGCCAGCCGCGGATAATCATGTTGATATCGGCTATGGCTTTAGTTTGAACGATAAATTTGAGGTATTTATAAATTGTAATCATACTTTACTCGCGGCCCTCATCTTTCAAGGTCGACATGATCATGTCTTCCAGTCCTGCTGTGCTCGCCGGCAAGCCTTGTGCTTGAATCTGCCCTTCTTTGAGAAAAACTATCGAGTCACACAGATCTTCGGCCAATTGCAAAATATGGGTGGATAAAATGATTATATGTTCAGATTGAATTTGTCGAATAAGCTTTTTTATCTGCAACTGAACCAAGATGTCGAGTGAAGTAAGCGGCTCGTCCATCAAAATAATCAGCGGTCGCAAAATTAGAAACATGATCATTTGTAATTTGTTTTTCATACCGGTTGAATAGCCTTGAATCAGCCGGCAACGATCTTCAGCCGCGAAATCAACTGCTTCAAAGTAAGCGTCGATCGATTGAGGAGCCGCGATATGGGACTTGTTGATGTCATAAAAAAATTGAATGAATTCTTCTCCGGTCAAAAAATTGGGGAACTTGGGCTCGGCAACCATGAGGAAAATATCTTCGTCGGTTACTAGGCGTGGGGGCTGGCCGTCTTGCTGTAAATAAAATTCCCCGCTGTCGGCGGCGAGATTGCCGGCCAAAATTGACAAAAGTGTAGTTTTTCCGGCGCCATTACGTCCGAGAAGACCATAAATGGTGCCGCGTTTAAGAGTGGCGGTGCAGCCACACAACACTTTTTTATCCTTGAAGCTTTTGTGAATATCTTTAATCACCAATTCGACATTTGGTGAATCGGTCCCAGTTATTTCCACGGTATTCTACCCTCCATTTGGCAGTTAAGGATGTTATCCACCTATAAAGATAGAACTCATAGTGGTTACTATGAGTTCTATGTCATGTGGCAGCCGAAGAAGGATTCGAACCCTCACCGACAGAGCCAGAATCTGTTGTGCTACCTTTACACCATTCGGCCAATAGACTGAGGCATATGATAGCACAGGACAGAAAAAATATCAAGCTTTAAGCGGATGCTTAGTCGATGCTGGCTTGATAAATGCTTTCAACACTGTCAGCCAAAGTTTTTTCAAATTCGGCATCTGTTTGTTGATAGCTCAGGCCTTCCGCCAAAGCACGTGAGAAGCTGGCGATGACGCCCTTGTTTTTAGCCAAGAGTTTGTTGGCTTCATCACGTTCATAACCGCCGGAGAGGGCGACTACCCGTACAACATTAGGCAGTTTGATCAAATCGGCATAGAAATTTTCTTTGGTAGGAATGGAGAGCTTGAAGATGATGTAAGCATCTTTGGGCAATTTGTTGGCTTGTTCAATAAGCTCGGCTTTCAAAAGTTCTTCGCATTTAACCTTATCGGCAGCGTGAATGTCTACTTCAGGCTCAATAATGGGTACGAAACCTTGCTCGATGATCACTTTGGCCAAGTCAAATTGTTGGGCTACGATGTTTTTGATACCTTCAGTATTGGCCGATTTAATGACCGAACGCATTTTTGTACCGAAAACAGGGTATTTGGCGGCACGCTTCAGCAAGTCAACCAAACCGGGGATGGGCTTGAGCATTTGAACGCCGTTCTCTTCCGGCATAAGGCCTTTATCCACCTTGAGGAAGGGTACAACGCCTTTCTTTTCCCACAGATATGTAGCGGTGGGAAGACCGTCGATTTCACGATCCATGGTTTGCTCGAAGAGAATGGCTCCGATGATTTTGCTGTTGTTGAACGCTTTGGCTTTAATGATACGAGTACGCATGGCGTGAACCATATCGAACATTTCAGCGTCGTTCTTGTAAGCATCGCTGCTGACACCGTATGCGGCCAGGGCCTTAGGTGTGCTACCGCCGCTCTGATCGAGGGCTGCAATAAAACCTTTTGCTTCATGCATCTGAGACAGTTGCTTGTTATTCATAATAATACCTCCTGTGCGAATCTGTTATCCAACTCTCAACATTCCAATTCTAACATATTTAGTACAATTTGTCGCGATGTAAAATTTCGTCCGTATTAAATCTGTGAAAATTTCATTTTCGTAAGGAATCAATGCAAGCATGCAGTCTTGCCATGCCGACTTTCAGAGCTTCCTGCCCGTAACAGAAAGAAATACGTACAAAGCCGTCAGTGCCGAAGGCGGTGCCGGGGACTACGGCCAGAAGGTGACGCTGGATCAACGTCCGGCAGAAATCCTCCGAGCCTTTCCCGGCGAATGCCGATGAAATATCAGCTAAATTAGGATAAGCATAGAACGCTCCGGCCGGTACAGGCAGCTTGAAACCCATTGATCGTAATTCGCGAATGACATAATCACGGCGTTGGCGGTAGGCTTCACGCATGGCAGTAGTAGGTGTTTTGAGTGCGGCCATACCTCCATCTTGCGTGAAATTAGCGGCCGAAGTAATCATATTTTGATGCGCCAAGGCTATTTTAGGCTGCAAACTGCGATCAGCCATCAGATAGCCCAGACGCCAGCCGGTCATTGCCCACGGTTTGGAAAAGCTCTGGATTACGATCAACTGCTGCCGCAAAGATTTGTTATTGCTGATAAATTCTGCTGTTTCATATATCAAATCGCGGTAAACTTCATCACAAATAATGTAAAAACCTTCGCGAGCAGCTGCTGTGGCGACAGCCGCAATTGAACGGCGGTCGTAAATACTGCCGGTAGGGTTGTTGGGCGAGGTTATTATTATGGCTTTCGTACGCGAGGTGACGGTCGCTGCCAGTGCGGCCTCGGTTATTTGAAAAGGACGTGCGGTATTGTCAGCCTCCGTTTCGCCGGCCAAACCTGTCGTAAGCAACGGAACCGCTTGTCCCCGTAAGATATTTGTGGCTGCGGCATAAAGCCCGAAGGCCGGTAAAGGAATGATAACTTCATCACCCGGATTAAGCAGAGCTAAAAGTGTTGCGAAAATACCTTCGGTTGCGCCGTTGGTGACGATGATTTCTTCTGGACTATAGTCAAAACCATAATTTTCAGCAACAAATTCACTCAAATTTTCTAATAAATCACGGCGCCCGTTGAAGGGTGGGTAGTGAGTATTTCCGGCCTGCAAGCCGGCTATAGCGGCAGCTTGGATTGCTGGCGGAGTGATAAAATCAGGTTCCCCAATAGTCAGAATCTGGCAGCCGGGGGTTTGAGTCGCCAGCCTGGTAATCACGCGGATAGGGCTTTCTTTCACATTGTTTAGGCTTAAATTAGTTTCTTTAGGCATGGTTTCCTCATTTCTGATCCAATTTCAGCAGTAACGTTTTTTTGTGCTTATTGCTCATTATCGCTCATTATTGTACTCATTTCAGGATAGCACACAAAAATGGTATAATACACTAATCTGGTCCAAATTAAATGAATTTAACTGATGGTGTACATTTATGAAATATATTATAACTTTTATGATAGCCATGCTGCCGTTGATTGAATTGCGTGGAGCCATTCCCTATGCTCAGTTGCAGGGAGTGCCGCTACCGATAGCTTATATCATCGCTATAGTCGCCAATATGTTGCCGGTGCCGCTGATTTATTTTTTTGCCCGCCGTGTTCTAGTTTGGGGTAAAGATAAAGCATATATAGGCAAATTTTTTACCTATTGCGTCGAAAAAGGTGAAAAGGCAGGCCGTAAATTGGAGGCTGGAGCTGGGCGCGGTGGCATTTTCATGGCCCTATTCCTATTTGTGGCCCTACCTTTGCCGGGTACGGGCGCTTGGACGGGCACTTTGGCGGCAGCTTGCCTCGATTTGGACCCGCGAACCGGTATAGGGGCAGTCATGCTCGGTGTTTTGGGGGCCGGAGTTATCATGAGCGTGGTTGGCAGCGGCCTAGTAGCTATTTTTACTTGAAATTAAAGCTACCGCAATCCCACTGGCTTTAGACGGTGGGTTAAGGTAGCAAAAATTATGATTTAGTGGTATAATAATTGGCATTATAGGAACGTGGAAATCAAAGAATAGGCATAAGTATTTATTGCAGTATCACATTATTTTTGTATGCAAGTATAGAAAGAAATTATTAGTGCCGAAATCAATGTCGGATAATATCAAGCAGTTTTCTTATGAGATATGCAAGAAGCATAATATAATCATAAACATATGGAAACAGACAAAGACCATATACACTATATGATAGAAACTGAGCCTACTATATCAATAAGCAAAGTGGTTAATCTAATTAAGAGCTATACAACATATCATATATGGAAAAAGCATACAGAATATCTTAAGAAACCTTTTTGGAAAGAACATACATTTTGGACTGATGGATATTTTGCTTGTAGCGTAGGCAATGTTTCTGAAGAAATATTAAAGCAATACATAGAAAATCAAGGGTAGAAAGGTAGGTAAGCTGAATGTTAAAAGCATATAAATATCGGATTTATCCAAGTAAAGAGCAAGAAATACAGTTGGCAAAGACATTTGGCTGTTGCCGTTTTGTATATAATCAGACCCTTGCATACAGGAAAGATGCTTATGAAAAAGAAAAAAACTCTATCAGTAAAACAGACTGTAATAATTATTGCAATAGAGAGCTGAAAAAAGTTTATAAATGGCTGAAAGAAGTAGACAAATTTGCTTTAACAAATGCAATTTATCATATGGATAGTGCTTATCAAAAGTTTTTCAAAGAGCATGCAGGTTGCCCAAAGTTTAAGAGTAAACACGATAGGCATAAATCCTACACAACTAATTTTACAAATGGGAATATAACTGTAGATTTTGATAGAGAAAGAATAAAGTTGCCAAAGTTAAAAGAGATAAAAGCAAAAATTCATAGGAATTTTGCAGGGCAAATAAAATCGGCAACTATATCACAACTGCCGAGTGGAAAGTATTATGTAGCAATCTTAGTAGAAACAGAGAATGTAAAAAAGCAGGAGACAAGAGGTAAAATAGGTTTAGATTTGGGGATAAAGGATTTGTGTATTACATCAGATGGGAGAAAATACGAAAATTCAAAGACAATAAAGAATTATGAGAGAAATCTTACAAAATTGCAAAGACAGCTTGCACATAAAATAAAAGGGAGCAGGAACTATCAGAAAAAAAGAAAGCAAATAGCATTATGCCATGAGAAAATAACAAATACCAGAAAAGATTATCTTCATAAGATTTCAAGTGAAATAATAAGCGAAAACCAAGTGATTGTTTCAGAAAACTTGCAGATAAAAAATATGATAAAAAACCATAAATTGGCTAAGTCTATAAGTGACGTTTCATGGTATGAGCTCACAAGACAGCTAGAGTATAAAGCAAAGTGGAACAATAGAATATATGTTAAGGTAGATAGTTTTTACGCAAGTAGTCAGTTATGTTCTTGTTGTGGTTGCCAAAATAAGAACATAAAAGATTTATCCGTAAGGCAATGGAAATGTCCAAATTGCGGGGAAATACACGATAGAGATGTCAATGCCGCAAAGAATATATTAGCAGAAGGATTAAGACAAATAGCGTAATAAAAAATATAGGGTAAGGACTATCCGAATTAACGCCTGTGGAGATAGTAGGTTACGAGGTCAGTGAAGCAGGAAGCCCATAGGCTTTAGACTATGGGTAGTTCACCAATCATGAATAATCTTGCTAAGACGGGAAAATTCGTCTATATTTAATACACTGTGGCCGAGAGGTCATAACTGCAAGTGCTGCAAGTTCGGGACGGCGAGGGCGATCGCGCTGGTGCAATAAGTTCGGAACTGCAAGGTTTATAAGTTTTAGGAGATGAATTATGGCCAAAGATAAAAAGTTAGTGGAGCAGATTACAGCTAGAGATGTAGACTTTGCTCAGTGGTATACCGATATAGTGACCAAAGCCGAACTGGCGGACTATTCCTGCGTGCGCGGCTGCATGGTTATCCGCCCTTATGGTTATGCGATTTGGGAAAACATGAAACAGGATCTTGATCGACGTTTTAAGGCTACCGGACATGAAAATGTGGCTATGCCGATGTTCATTCCGGAAAGTTTGTTACAAAAAGAAAAAGATCATGTTCAAGGTTTCGCTCCGGAAGTGGCCTGGGTTACCCACGGCGGCGATGCACTGTTGCCGGAAAGGCTTTGCGTTCGTCCGACTTCGGAAACCTTGTTCTGTGATCACTATGCCAGAATAATTCAATCTTATCGAGATTTGCCCAAACTTTATAACCAATGGTGTTCCGTAGTCAGATGGGAAAAAACGACTCGCCCGTTCCTGCGTACAATGGAGTTCTTTTGGCAAGAAGGCCATACTGTGCATGAGACGGCTGAAGAAGCGATTGCCGAAACCGAAAGAATGCTGAATGTTTATGCCGATTTTCTGCGTGAAGTGCTGGCAATACCGGTAATTAAGGGACGTAAGACCGACAAAGAAAAATTTGCCGGCGCGGAAATGACTTACACGGTGGAAGCTTTGATGCACGACGGTAAAGCTTTACAGTCTGGTACATCGCATTATTTTGGTGACGGATTTGCCCGTGCCTTTGGTATTCAGTTCAGCGACCGTGAGAATAAACTGCAGTATTGCCATGAGACTTCTTGGGGTATGAGCACACGAGTTATCGGGGCGATGATCATGGTGCACAGCGATGACTCCGGATTGGTTTTGCCGCCGCGGGTCGCACCGGTGCAGATCATGCTTATCCCTATTGCTATGCATAAAGACGGTGTTTTGCCGGCGGTATTTGCCCTGCGTGATCGTTTGCAAAAGGCTTCTTACGGATTCCGGGTGAAGGTAGATGCTTCGGACAAAATGCCCGGTTGGAAATTCAGTGAACAGGAAATGCGCGGTATTCCTTTGCGTCTTGAAATGGGCCCACGTGACATTGAACAAGGTTCCGTCGTGGCTGTACGTCGTGACACCGGAGCTAAGACCATCTTACCTCTGGAAGGTATCGAGGATGCTTTAGCAAAGTTATTGGATGAAATTCATGCCGATATGCTGGCGCGAGCTGAAAAGCATCTGGCGGAACATTGCTACAAAGTAACCACATACGATGAATTTAAAGATACAGTTGCCAACCGTCCCGGATTTATTGAGGCGGCGTGGTGCGGTGATGTCGGCTGCGAGGAACAGATTAAAGCTGATACCGGCGCGACTTCGCGCTGTATGCCGTTCAGCAAAGAAAAGCCGGATGAAGGCGCGTTTTGCGTCTGTTGCGGCCGCCCAGCCAAGCACAATGTATATTGGGGAAAGGCTTACTGATCAGTGCCACCCCGAAATGTGCTCTGAATGAAACTACGCGAAAGTTGGTCATAACGTACAATAATCGTAATGTACAATAATTTAAATTAAGCTAATTGTCGATAAGTTTTCGCTGCAGTCGATACTGCCACTTAGTCTGATATGCCTAGGTGGCAGTTTTATTTTGCTAAAACTTCAATTTAATGCGTAAGCAATGTGTTTTTAATAAAAAAGATTGAATTCATAGGATACAATGTATATACTTTATTTATCATACTTTTTAATGCTTATAGGAAGCGAAAACTCTGAACAAATAAATGTTTTGGCCAACAAGTAATTCTTATGTAACGGAGGCGAATATGAAACCTTTGGTAAAAAACACGATAAGCATATTATCAGCAGGTTTATTGGCTTTGGGTAGTGCAATTTACCCCAATTTTGTATCGGCTGTCGAAGTTTCGAATAGCATATTAGAAAAGAATAATAAAACGGCTAGCCCATTGGATAATAATTTAGAAACAAAGGTCACGCTCAGTTTTCCCGGAAGCGAAGATGTCTTAGCGCAAGATATAGTGTTTGTGCTGGATAAGAGTGGGGCGAGTGATCAAAAAGGCATAGATTCCCAAGCTCGACAATTTTTAGATGATATCAAGCAGCAGGCTGATGAAAAAGGGTTGAATATTAAAATCGGCATTGTTAATTTTTATTACGCCGGTAAAGTCCGTCAAGAGCTTACTGATGTGGTGAAAAATTATAATGATATACAGAATAAATTAAAATCATCTGTACTTGGGTTTGGCACGAATATGCATGCCGGTCTTTTGGCAGCGAAGAAAATGCTGGATGATGATACCGCGGTTGCTGCTAAGAACAAACATATTATCCTAATTAGTGATGGAGCTACCTATCTTTATTCAAAAAATAATGATTTTACAACAGCTTATACACGTTCCTTTAATCCGACAAAGCAAAAAGATCCAAATGTATATAATGATAGGCGAGACTTGCAAGGTGGCATTTGGGAGTACCAAAGTCGTGATTATAATCTGAAAATTGATTGGAAGAAGTTTAACGGTACTGATGTAAACTTCATCTTCTCGTATGCCATGGGTGGTTCTTGGCCGTGGGATCCGAATAAACCGGAAAACAAGGATAAACCTAAGCCAAGTATTAAATACCTTGGCGAATATCTCGATTATTATCGCCAACAAGAGCAAGATACAAGCAAAAACTGGGCACAATATGACTATGCCTACACGTTCTTTTCTCGTAGAAAAGGTGGCGGCAAGAATGGTGTTGTTCCAATCGAGAATAACGCTCCAGCAAATATCGACATTGCGTTCATGAAGGCCGATGACGTATTTCAAGAAATGGTAAACGCCGGTTACCAAATGAACGTGTATTACAAGAATAAGGCTGATTTTAATGGCTCACTGTTCTTGAAGTATCTTGCGCGTAATTCCAATGATGGCAAGCTTAATAAAGATTTTCAACAGCTCAAGAAGGAAGTGCTTGAAAAAGTAGCAAAAGGTTCAACTGTTGTCGACTATATTGGCAAAGATTTTGATTTTGTCAATGATGTAGGAAAAATCAGCCTCAAAGTTGGCACCGCTATGTTGCAGGCTGAAGAAATAAAAGATCGGGCACTTGCTGGATCCGATGCCCATTACGGCTTCGGCAAAAATAACGACAACACTTACCGATTTGAATTGATTTACAAAAAAGTTGATGCTGATGCGGCAAATAAAGAAACCCTCACCTTAAAAATTAACGAAACCGTGTACCCCAGGATACCCGTGGTCCTTGAATATCAAGAAAAACTCGTCAAAAAACCGACTGCCCCCGGCATTTATAAATTGGATACCAACGAAAAAGCAACTCTGTATCCAGTTGATGCCAATGATAATAAGGGCACGCCGGTTGATTTCCCGCAACCGCAGGTTACCTATAAGGTCGAAGGTGGTAATTTTGACAATCCCGATCCATCACCGTTTCCGTTCACGCCTGACCCGGAAGTGAACCGAAAAGCCAGAATCGAGTTGTTAGATGAAGTGCCAGATACGGCGGCTTGTAAATAGCGAATTTTTACCTGCGTGCAGTTTCTGACTGTAACAACTACAAAGCCAACCAACTTTTACGAAATTCGTATGTTCCGATGAATTCTTCAAAATTCCCACGGAATGTTCGCTTAAACTGTAAAACACCGTAGTCAACATTATTGGTGGCTTCATCCAGCAAATCGGAACAGCCGTAAAGATTATAGTTGGCAAAGCCTCCCTGTACAGCCAATTGCAACATATGGGCGTGCATCGCCAAAACCCCGTCAAAGTTCATCAAAGCTTTTTCACCGCCGCCGAGTAGATGGATGAAGTCTTGGCCGGATTCGATGAAACAACCGGCGCAAAGGTAGACGATCTCGCCCCGTTCCTTTCTGAGGGCAGCGACTTTGGCCGTCAGATTGTGCAGCCGGTTAAGTTGATCGGTATTGTCCCTGCTTAAATTCTGATATTTTTTGCCGCGATTTTCCCCGTATTGAGCATCAAGTTCGGCTTGCGCCAGATTAATCGATTCGACTAAAGTTTTATAGGTGTTGAGGGCTTCGTCACAGTTGATGTAAGCGACCGGAAAATATATTTTGCTGCCGAAATGTCGCCACAGACTCCGGTGAAAGGCCGGCCGAACTGCGATGTTGGTATCCATACGTGCATATGTTTCTTCCAGAATATGATCAAAAATATCCAGTTCATCCAGATTAAGCATACGTACTTTAATCCCTGACTGTTCGGCTTTGCGCATACGCATTTTCAAATTCGGGGTGAGCGAAGCCAAAATTTCCGGATAACTCATGCCCGCTATCGGCTTATTATAAATGCAGCGCAAGTTTATGTTGGGGTCCTGATACCATTCACGATTGATATGGGCGAAACCATTGCGTCGGAAAATTGATCGGTAGTCGTCACCTACATTTTCCGCGATCATGGTGACATCTTCATACAAATTGGCCGGAATAAGCGGATTACAGCGAAGGAAGCGCACGTCGGCATGCCGCAAAACTGTCTTTTTTAGCGTTTGTAAAACCTCGTCCAGCAATTTCGGTGAGGGGTTTAGCAAAGTAGGCCCGAAAATACAGTTGCCATAATGTAAAATTTTCTTGTATTGATAGTAGACCACCAGGGCTAAAGCTTGTGTTTCACCTGAGCTGTCGGAAAAAGAGAGGTAGTCAACTTTGTTTCCTTCTGCCATCTTGCTTTCGCCGAACTCGCCCATTTGGTTGAAAAAATAGCGTACTTTAGAGGCGGCCAGCAATTGTTTATAAGTTGTGCTATCAAGTTTGTTTACCTTTAGCATGATATTCTCCTTGCGTGAGCCTTAAAACTTCTAAAACTTCTAAACTTTTAAAACTTTCCGGTCGGCTTACAATATTCATAAGTCCCTATAAATTCTTCAAGATTGCCTCTAAAAGCACGTTTAAACTGCAGCACCCCATAATCGACCTGGTTATCTTCCGGCGTGAGCAGGCCTGAGCATCCATACAGATTATAATATTCGAAACCTTTGCTGACCGCCAATTGCAACATACGGCTGTGCAAAAGCTGAATACCGTGCAGATTCATCAATGATTTTTCACCGCCACCCAAGAGGTGAATAAAATCGTGTCCGGATTCAATGAAACACCCGCCGCACAAGTAGATCAAATTGCCCCGATCAGCTTGCAATTCAGTTACTTTGGCGGTTAAATTTTGCAGACGATTCAGTCGGTCAGCGTTATCCCGGCTTAAATTCCGATACTTAGTGGACGGCTTTGCTGCATATCGTTCATCAAGCTTGGCTTGATCAGCCAAAACCGCTCTGCGCAAAGTTTCATATCTTTGCAAAGCTTCTGCGCAATCAATATATACAACCGGAAAATATATTTTATCGCCGAAGCAGCGATACAAATTGCGGTTCATTTCGGGGCGTACAGTGGTTATCGTGTTCATACGATCATAAGTTTTTTGCAGCAAGTCATCGAAAATATCCAACTCGTCATAGTTTAGGTACCGAAATTTTAAGTCTTCATTTTCTGATTTGCGCAAATTTACCCGCAGCACGGGATCTACGGTGGCTAAAATCTGATCATAGGTCATACCCGAGATTTTTTTGCTGTAAATGAAGCGCACATGCAGGGTTTGATTGCTGTACCATTCTCCGGCCACTCGTTTAAAGCCAAGTCGGGACAGCAGAGCGACGTAATCGGCGCTGACATCCGTTTCTGTTTTGATTATATCGTCATACAAATTGGCTGGCAAAAGCGGATTGCAACGAATATAACGAACGTTAAATTTTCTAAGACAAAAATCTCGTAAGACACCCAAAACTTCAGCAAAAAGCTCCGGTTCGGTATGAAACATTGTCGGCCCGAAAATGCAGTTGGCATAGCGGAAGAAATAATGATATCGGTAGTAGACAACTAAGGCTACGGCTTGCGGTTCCCCGGCCTTGTCGCGAAAAACGAGATAATCAACTTTGTTTCCGTCCGACTCTTTGCCGTGACCGTATTCAACCATCTGATTAAAAAAATACCGGCTATCAGAGGTATTCAATATGGCCGCGTAGGCGGCCGGAGCAATTTCTTGAACTGTAAGCAATAATTTGTCCTCCTGTCATAGACCTTGAACATTATAGCAATTTATTCGGCCCATAACAAAAAAAATATCCGGACGATTTGTTGCCGTGCTTGCACAACATGGTCAATTCAGCTATACTAGACGAAGCGAAAGAGGGAGTAACCACCGTTTACGGGGGCAGGATCAACAGCCGGCGCAAGCCTGGTTCTGCCGTGATAGAGTGAGACTACGGACGCACACTGGTGCTGACGGGTCTTTTTTTTTACCGTCAGTCAAAAAAGGAAGGTTGTCATCATGAACAATAATTTACCTTATCAAGGTACTGCAGAAACAATTATGTCTGCATTACAAACTGAAAGCCGGACAGGCTTATCGGCAGAAGAAGTCAGCAAACGCCAGGCAAAATATGGACCTAACAGTTTGCAAGAAAAAGCGAAAGTAACGATTTGGCAAAAAATATTGCAGCAACTCGCAGACGTAATGGTTATAATTTTGATCATCGCCTGCTTGATCTCAGCTTTTACCGGAGATGCAATTGAAGCTGCTGTTATTTTAGTTGTAGTTGTTATTAATGCAGTTTTGGGGGTAGTGCAAGAAGGCAAGGCGGAAAAAGCTTTGGAAGCCTTACAAAAAATGGCCGCTCCGCACGCCAGAGTTTTGCGAGATGGGCGACAAACTATGTTGCCGGCTGAGGAGTTGGTCCCGGGTGATATCGTAATGCTAGAAGCTGGTGACATCGTTCCCGCCGATATGCGACTGATAGAATCAAGAAATTTAAAAGCGGAGGAAGCTTCTTTGACTGGTGAATCTGTTCCAGTCGAGAAAAATGCCGAATTTGAGACCTCTGAAAATCTTGGCCTGGGTGACCGTCAAAACATGCTTTTCAGCTCAACTGCTATCACATACGGACGGGGCATGGGTGTAGTCACGGATACCGGAAACAATAGCGAAATTGGTAAGATAGCTGCCAAATTACAAGGCATCGAAGAAGAACAAACACCGCTGCAGAAAAATCTGAACCGGTTGGGCAAAATGCTGGCAATCATTTGCCTCGTGGTTTGTGCTGTCGTGTTTGTCGAGGAAGTGGTAGTTGACCATTCGCCGACCGGGATTTTGGAAGGCTTCAAGACGGCCGTTGCCTTGGCCGTAGCGGCTATTCCGGAAGGCTTGGCGGCGATTGTGACGATTGTTTTGGCCATTGGAATGAAGCGAATGGCGGACCAAAACGCGATTGCTAAGCGCTTGCTTGCCGTTGAAACTTTGGGCTGCGTTGATGTGATTTGTTCGGACAAAACTGGTACTTTGACACAAAATGAAATGACGGTAACCCGCATTTATGTGGGCAATGATTTGTACGAAGTAAGCGGCGGTGGATATAATCCGCAGGGTAAGTTCACTTTGAACGGCAATGAAGCTACGCTTACGGCACCAGACGTGCGTTTGCTGGAAATCGGGGTCTTGTGCAATGCGGCGGAATTGGTGAACGAAGGTGAAGCTTGGAGCATCCTTGGAGATCCGACGGAAGGCGCATTATTGACGGCTGGCGCAAAAGCCGGTATAACCCGCGATAAATTGCAGGCCGACCACCGAAAACTTGGCGAGTTGCCGTTCGACTCGGATCGTAAGATGATGTCGGTATTCTGTGACGGTTATGCAGAAGCTCCGGTTGTATCCTTGACCAAGGGTGCGCCAGACATTGTTTTGGAACGCTGTAACACCGAAATGACCGCTGACGGGGTCAAGCCTTTGACGGCGGAACGTAAGGCAGCCATAGCGCAAGCAAATTCGGCCATGGCCAGTACAGCACTGCGGGTGCTCGCTTTCGCTTACCATGATCATGCTGATTTGGCTTCAGGCGAAAGTACAGCGGAACAGGCGATGACCTTTGTCGGTTTGATGGGTATGATTGACCCCGCTCGTCCGGAAGCGGGCGAAGCGATAACTGTTTGCAACGAAGCCGGTATAAGAGCGGTAATGATTACGGGTGACTATAAGGATACAGCCGCGGCCATTGCTCGTGATCTCGGTTTGCTGCGCCCCGGAGACGGTATTGTTACCGGTGCCGAATTGGATGAAATGTCCGATGCTGATTTGGAAAAAATTGTCGATCGGACATCAGTTTATGCACGTGTTTCCCCGGAGCACAAAGTTAGGATAGTTGCTGCCTTACGCAATCAAGGACATATAGCTTCGATGACCGGCGACGGAGTGAATGACGCTCCGGCACTCAAACAGGCCGATATCGGCGTTGCAATGGGGATAACCGGGACGGAAGTCGCTAAAGGCGCAGCCGATATGATTTTGACGGACGACAACTTTGCTACGATTGTACATGCGGTAAAAGAAGGTCGAATTATTTACAGCAACATCCGCAAATTTGTCGGTTTCCTTTTATCTTGCAATGTCGCTGAAATCTTAGTTATCTTTATCACGACAATGGTTATGGGGGTAGCCCCGCTAGAAGCAATTCAGCTCTTGTGGCTGAACCTGATTACGGACAGCTTCCCGGCCTTAGCCTTAGGCCGTGAAAAAGGTGACGCCGACATTATGCGTCTCAAGCCCCGGAGCAAGTCTGAACAAATAATTAACCGCGAGATGATCGGAGCTATTTTGGTTCAATCAGTATCTATTTTTGCGGCCGTGTTCATTGCTTTTTTGATTGGGCAAAACAATCAACTGTTCGGCGGTCAGTTCGGCGATCTGCTCGAAGCCAAGACCATGGCGTTCACAACTTTGATATTTGCCGAGCTTTTGCGTGCTTACAGCTGCCGCTCGGAACGGTTCAATATTTGGCAAATCGGCTTTTTCTCAAACAAAACTATGACCGGTGCTACCTTGCTTTCGATGGCTTTACTGTTGTTGGTTCTCTATGTTCCGGTTTTGAATGTCATATTTAAGACCGTGCCGCTCGACTTGCTACATTGGGTTATTATAATTGCTTTGGGGTGCGTTCCTTTCTTGGCCGGTGAAATTTATAAGCTTGTTTTTTATCGTGTCAAACGCGCCAAAAGTGTCAAAAGCAAATGATGATGTTCCAGTCGATTTTGCAAATTAGCTCCGCAAATAGGGGCGTGATAGAACATTTATCGATGAATGAACGGTTGACAACTGGGCCTGAAAAGTGGATAATAAATTCTATCTGTGGAGGTGACGTATGGAAGTAGATGTGCGCAAGCTGATCGGAATCGTCGGCGCCTCGATGGAGATTGAGGTTTGTGAGATCCTCAGTGCCGACAGACGCAGTTTTGAGGGAATTGACTTGACGGAGCCGGTAGAGGTTAAAGCTCGACTGACGAACAAAGGTGAAGGGCGACTGTGCTTGACTGGCAGAGCCAAAGTCACTTTGACGGGCGAATGTGCCCGTTGTAACACCGCTGTACGTCAAGACCTGAATGTGAATTTGACGGCGGAATATCGCCCCAACTGTGTTCCTGAGATTACGGAAGATCAAAGTAGGCCGGTGGATGACGAGTCTGAAATCTACGCTTATTGCGGACATGTAGTTGATTTGGAGCAGGCGGTTGCCGATAGACTATTACCGTCAATACCGATGCGTTTGCTGTGCAGCGAAGACTGCCGTGGCTTGTGCCCGTATTGCGGGGCGAACCGCAACCACGCCGATTGTAGGTGCGCGGCCGAACGAACGATGAACAATTCACCGTTCGGTAAATTAAAAAACTTATTGAATTAATATTTAGGATTTGATGGAGGTGTATAATAATGGCAGTCCCGAAAAGAAAATGGTCTAAACAACGCACGCATACTTCACACGCGAATTGGAAACTGAGCGTGCCCGGTTTGGCGGAATGTCCACAATGTCACATGCTCAAGCTACCACATAAGGTTTGCAAGAATTGCGGCTACTACGGTGGCAGAGAAGTCATAAAGATGGAAAAAGTCGCCGAAAAATAATGAAAGCCAAAAAGCAGCGGGCGCAACCGCTGCTTTTTTTCTATAAAGCAGAACAGAACAGATCAGACAGGAGGCAAAGTGGCAAATTCATTTGTAGCAGTGGTCGGGCGACCGAACGTCGGTAAATCTACTTTTTTTAATTTTTTGGCCGGTGAGCGCATAAGTATTGTTGACGACACCCCCGGGGTTACCCGTGACCGTATTTATGCTGAAGTTGAGTGGTTGGGCCGCAAATTTTCCCTCATCGACACGGGCGGCATCGAACCGCGCACCGACGATGTTTTGTTACAGCAGATGCGAATACAAGCTGAACTGGCGATTGAAACGGCTGATGTCATTTTGTTTATGGTTGACTTAAAGGCAGGCCTCCACGCAGCCGATGCCGATATTGCCAACATGCTGCGTAAGACAAAAAAACCGGTAATTCTGGCTGTCAATAAATGCGATCACGTCGGCGACACTCCCCCGGAGGCTTATGAATTCTACAATCTCGGCCTAGGCGATTTTTTCCCGATTTCAGCCGTCCATGGCTTGGGAATGGGCGAGTTGCTGGATGCGATTGTAGAGAATCTGCCCGAACCGGAGACGGATGATCCCGCCAATCATCGGGTTAAAATTTGCCTTATCGGTAAACCGAACGCCGGGAAATCCTCGCTCACCAACCGCCTTTTGGGGCAGAATAGATCGATTGTTTCCTCAATTTCCGGAACTACCCGTGACTCTTTGGACACACCTTTGACCAATGAATTCGGAAATTACGTATTGATTGACACCGCCGGGCTGCGCAAAAAATCCCGTATCGACGATCAGGTTGAGCGATATTCAATGATTCGGGCACTGGCGGCGATTGAACGTTCGGACGTGTGCTTGATTTTGATCGATGCGATTGACGGCATAACGGAGCAAGATACCAAAGTTGCCGGCTATGCCCACAATGCAGGCAAGGCGTCAATATTTGTTGTTAACAAATGGGATATAGTTAACAAAGAAACCGGAACTATGGAAGAATATACCAGAAGTATACGGGAAAGATTTTCTTATATGCCTTATGCGCAAGTACTGTTTTTATCCGCTCTTACCGGGGCTCGCTGCGACAAAGTATTTCCTATGGTTAATCATGTATATGAACAGGCTTGCCGTAAATTGACGACAGGCGTTCTGAATGATTTCATAGCCGAAATTCAGGCGATGGTTCCGGCCCCCCAAGATAAGGGCAGACGGCTCAAAATTCGTTACGCTACCCAAGTTGGGATTTGTCCACCTGAATTTGTGCTGTTTTGCAATGATAAAGAACTTATGCATTTTTCTTATGAACGTTATATTGAAAATCGACTGAGGCAAAATTTTGGGTTCGATGGGACCCCGGTTCGTTTCATTCTGCGCAGTCGTGAACGCAAAAAATGAAATGTCGGCCGCCGCTAGTTTCTGATGAAGCTCGAGCCGGATGGGAGAGTCTTCCGCTGATACCGGATTTTTTGCTATAATAAACGATTGTTATTGAAGGGTGAAAGGGAAATATATGTTGAAAAAAATAGAAAATTTGCGAAATGTTGCGATTATCGCGCACGTTGACCACGGCAAAACGACGTTGGTAGATGCTATGCTGAGGCAGTCAGGAACTTTCCGTGCCAATGAGCAAGTGGAAACCCGGGTAATGGATTCTAACGATATAGAGAGAGAACGTGGCATCACCATTTTGGCCAAGAATACGGCTATTCAATATGGTGATGTGCGCATCAACATTGTGGATACTCCTGGACATGCCGATTTCGGTGGTGAGGTCGAGCGGGTATTGAAGATGGTTGACGGTGTTCTTCTGGTAGTTGATGCCTATGACGGCCCCATGCCACAGACTCGGTTTGTCTTGCGCAAAGCACTGGAACTGCAACTGAAACCGATAGTTGTTATCAATAAGGTTGACCGGCCTGACGCACGTCCGGCTGAAGTTGAAGACATGATTTTGGAATTGTTCATGGAGCTTGGTGCCGACGATGAACAACTTGAATTCCCGGTGGTATATGCTGCAGCAAAACTCGGAATTGCGGCAAAGGACTGTGCTTCGGTGATGAACGGGACGGCGAAAGATATTTTCCCGTTGTTGGATGTGTTGATTAAAAATGTACCTTGCCCAGAAGGCGATCCGGAAGCCGGGTTGCAGATGCTGGTTTCCAACATCGATGCCGATCCTTATATTGGGCGCTTGGCAATTGGCCGGGTGGAACGCGGTACCATCAAAAGCAATCAAAGTGTCGTTGTTTGCAATAAGGATGATTTAAACGGCAAAACCTATCGCCTGGCAAAATTGCAACGGTACGAAGGCTTGCGCCGTGTGGATATTGAAAGTGCCACTATTGGTGAGATTGTATGCGTGGCCGGGATAGCTGGGATAAATATAGGCGACACGGTTTGCCCGACCGGTCAGGTCGATTCGCTACCGTTCGTCGATATTGATGAACCTACGATAGCCATGACCTTCAGCGTCAACACCAGCCCTTTTGCCGGCAAGGATGGAAAATTCGTGACTTCACGCCACTTGCGGGATCGACTTTTTAAAGAAATGGAAACGAACGTAGCCATGCGCTTAGAAGAAACCGATTCCCCCGATGCCTATATTGTCAAGGGGCGTGGTGAATTACATATTTCCATTTTGATTGAGAATATGCGCCGCCAAGGCTATGAATTTCAGGTTAGCAAACCGCGAGTTATTACCAAAGAAGTTGACGGTGTTCTTTGCGAGCCGGAAGAATATGTTTTGATTGATGTCCCGGAGAATTATGTCGGGGTAGTAATTGAAAAAATGGGCGGACGCAAAGCCGAGCTGCTCAACATGCAACCGCCGACCAAAGGTTATACGCGTTTGGAGTTCAAGATACCTTCGCGCGGACTGATCGGATATCGTACGGAATTTTTGACCGATACCAAGGGTAACGGCATAATCAACAGTGTTATAGATGGCTTCGTGCCGTGGAAAGGCGACATAACCACTCGAAATCACGGAGTGTTGGTGGCGTGGGAAACCGGGGAAGCGGTAACCTATGGCCTGTACAACGCCCAAGAACGTGGGCCTCTCTTTATCGGACCTGGTACACCGGTATATGAAGGCATGATTGTTGGCTCCAACCCTAAGCCCGATGATATCGTTGTCAACGTTTGCAAAAAGAAACATGTGACCAACATGCGGGCGGCGGGATCGGATGACGCTTTGCGTTTGGTTGCACCAACTCAGTTTAGCTTGGAACAATGCATGGAATTTGTGGATGATGATGAACTGATTGAAGTAACCCCCAAAAACATGCGCATGCGCAAGCGAATTTTGAGCACGGAGCAGCGAGCTAAAGAACGTTCGAAAAAGAAAGCCTGACCGCTTCGAATGAAAGTGGAGCCGGCAATAAGGCAAGTTGAGGAGTTAACGTGTCCAGAAAGATTAATCGTTCAGTTTCAGCACTAACCACAGTCATTTTGATTATGGCTGTTTTGGTGGGCGGATTTTCAATTGGCTATCGTTACGTGATCAGCCAGAATAAGCGTTTTTCGCAGTATGATACCCAAAATATTGCCATCGGCTCACAGGGTGAGGACAAAAAAATTGTCATAGGTAAAGATACGCCTGGAGCGGTTATGGTTTATGTGCGCTACGGCGAACGTACATCGGATATTGCACGTAAGCTTGAGAAACTCAACTTGATCAGTCATCCATCGTTATTTGTTTTGATGTCCAAAATAAACGGGTTTGACGGCGGCTATCAATATGGTACGCATTTCCTCAAGGAAGGCATGAGCTACGATGAAATCATGTACAATTTGACCTTGAAGCCGAGTGCCAGCAACATAACTTTCCGTGAAGGTTTGACTTATAAACAGATGAAACAGTTGTTGCATGAAAGAGGTGTTCTGTTTGATGAGGCGATGATGGACGACATCATTAATTCACCGCGAAAATATTTTGCCGATATGCCCTTGCTTGAAACGTTAAAAGCCTCGCCGGGGAGGGAATGGCTTTTGCAGGGCTATCTTTTCCCGGATACGTACTCATTTGACTTGAACACTGATTCGCGCACGATTATTGAAACAATGCTAAATAATGCGGAACTGCGTATTACCTCCGATTATCACAAGCGAGCAAAAAAAATGGGGATGAGCATGGATGAAGTGATCAATCTGGCGGCGATTATTCAGATGGAAAGCGGCAATATCCAGGAGATGTACAAAATATCTCGTGTCTTCCACAATCGTTTGGACATGGGGATGGCTTTGCAGTCCTGTGCAACTATCAACTATGTCAGAGCGGAGCAAAACCTCCCGCGACTTCTGGTTATTTCGGAGAACGACCTTAACCTTGACACGCCCTATAACACTTACAAAAACATTGGTCTGCCGCCCGGGCCTATATGTAACCCTGGTCTGGAGGCGATTCGGGCGGCTTTGTATCCATCTAATGAACCGGATGACCGAAAATTGCTTTATTTTTCAGCTACGGGTGACGGCCATAACGTTTTTTCGGATACTTTCGATGAGCATTTGAAGAATGTACGCAAATATGTTTTACCGTTGGCCAAGGAGCAGGGATTTGACGGTAATCTGGACACAGGTAAAAATGTCATCTATTCTTCCGGCGGAACTATCATTGCCCCGAGCAAGAGTAAGAGTTCTAAACCGGCTGCAAGTAATGAGGCGAAGCCCGCGTCAACTAAGAAAAATTAACTGAGGAGTTATATGAGACAGGTAGACTTGCCGGCGAAGCCGGAGATTTTAGCTCCGGCCGGCAGTCCGGAAAAGCTTGAGACAGCGTTGCTTTTTGGCGCTGACGCGGTTTATTTGGCGGGGCGGCAGTTCGGTTTACGTGCTTTCGCCGCTAATTTTTCTCAGGATGAATTGCTTGAGGCCGTAAAAATGGCCCACGCTCGGGGCAAAAAAGTTTATGTAACTGTTAATATTTATGCGCATCAGGAAGATCTGTCCGGCTTGACGGAGTATTTTGCCTTTCTTAATCAATCCGGCGCGGATGGTATCTTGATTTCTGATCCCGGTGTTTTTGCTTTGGCTTGTCGTTATGCTCCGCTTGTCCCGAAACAAATCAGCACGCAGGCCAGCGTTACCAATGCTGCCGCTTGTCGTTTTTGGTATGATTTGGGTGTACGCCGTGTTGTTTTGGCACGAGAGCTAACGCTGAATGAAATCAAGTCGATTCGTGCAAATGTGCCTGCAGACCTGGAATTGGAAGCATTTGTACACGGTGCGATGTGCATGTCGTATTCTGGTCGCTGTCTGCTGTCTAATTACTTGACGGAACGTGATGGCAATCGTGGGCGTTGTGCGCAACCTTGTCGGTGGAAGTATCGTATTTCGGATATAAATCATCCTGGTCAGGCTCTGGATTTGGAAGAAGATGAGCGTGGCACATATATGTTGAGTTCGAATGATCTCTGCATGATTGAATATATTCCTCAACTGGTGCAGGCCGGTATTAATAGCTTTAAAATTGAGGGGCGGATGAAGGGTGCTTATTATGCAGCCGTAGTTACCAAGGCATATCGGGAGGCTTTGGATCGTTATTACGAAGACCCGGAGAACTACACGGTTGATCCACAGGCATTCGTCGAGCTATGCTCAATGGTGCATCGTACTTACGCAACTGGGTTTTATTTCAGCAAGCCTCAGAAAGATGCGCAAATTTTCAGTCAGGCAACCTATGTTAAGGAAGCTGTCGTACTCGCTGTGGTCAAAGAGACTTTGGGAGACGGGCGTGTGCTTTGTGAGCAGCGTAACAAAATGTCTGTCGGCGATCACATTCAAGTGGTTGCACCGAAGGGGCCGACTGTCGCACTCACCGTTAATCAGCTGACGGATCTTGAAGGTGGGGAATTGACGGCGACGCCGCATCCGCAGATGGAATTTTATTTGCACACAACATTGAATCTCAGTCCGGGCAGTTTTTTGCGGCGGCTTGGAGATAAGGACAATGATCCGGCCGGAATCGGCGGGAGTATAGCGGCTTCGGCTGGTACTGGGGCAGATCATTTATCTGGTACTGAGCAATGCTCGGGTCCTTGTTCGGATTCTTGCACCACTTTTTGCACTGGATCAGGCGATTAAAGTAGCAGGTTAAAGCAGCAGGCTAAAGCAGCAACAGCTTAAGCAATAAGTAGGCCGTGCTGCCCAACACAAGTCGCCAATCCCAGGCGCGCAGGGGTGGCAGTTCTGATTTTCTGCGTTGAGGATCAACTGCCGGAGGGTTAAAATTGCGCATAAGACGCAGCCCTGGCCAAAGCACTAAAATTCCTAAAATACAACAGATCAGGGACACTTGAAATATCACCCGGCTACTTTTTATTCCGATAAAAATATCCTGGCTGAGCAACTGTGGGTAGAAAACCAACAAGGTTAAGTGGCCAAAGTTTAAAGTTATATGGGCTAAAATAGCCGGCCACAGACTTTGCGCAAAGACTACCAAATAACCGAGAAACAAGCCAACGATAATCGTGGCAAAACTGATTATGGATCTAGGCTTGATCAAAGCATACAAAATGGCTTGGATAATGACAGCGGAACTGTAGCTTACCGTTGTTTTTAATGATTTTAGCAATAAGCCGCGAAAGAAAATTTCTTCAATTATAGGCTGCAAAATACCGAAAATGATCAGCACCAAGGCCCAAACGCTTAAAGAAGGAAATTTGCTTATCATGTAGCTCTCGCTCAGCCAATAAGTGTGGGCATTAGGTATGTTTAACAGTGCCTGCAGGTAAATAAATACATTGTCAGCACCGTTAATTACCAACAAAGCAGGCAAACTGATCAGTACTGACAAAATCGACAAAATAGGGCTGGGACGAATTTCGCCAGTTACATCGGTTGGGCTGAAACCGTAAGATTGGACAGCTAAAAGCACGGGAATAAATAATCCAGCTAACAATAAAATTGTGTTGCTTAAGCCGTAACCAAATACTGTCGCTATCTCACCTTGGGTACGGTTGAAAAAATAAAAATTCATCAGGAGATAAATCACGGCTGTCGGGATAAATGAGCGGATGATCAAGCTGCCGCCGAGTGATCTTATGGTGTGCAGGGCTTTAAGGCCAGCTTGTATCCGGCGTGATAGGCCGATCGTATCGGTGGTCGAGATGGCGTTGGTCCTCCTGGAAAAGACGTGAAAAAGCGATTTATGGGGGCGTCGTTCGTCTGAACCTGGGGTGGCAACGAAAGTTGAAGCAGGAGTCGTGGCCGAGTCAGGGGCCATGGCTGCGGAAGTGGCTGTGGAAGTGGATGTGACCTTGGCCGCGGGTTCTGAAATGGTGGTCGAATCAATGGCCGCCGTTGGTTCGGGCATGCTGCCAGATGTAGTGTCCGCTATCTCTTCTGCGGTACTGTTCGAACCGTCGGCAATCGCGTTAACAAAATCTTGGGAGAATTTTTTTGACTTACCTGTCGGGACTGGTCTATGGTTGTCTGAACGTTTAGCAAGTCTGCTGGGGGCCGAGGCAGCCGGCCTTAAGTGGGCAGCCACTAAAGCAATTTGTTCAGCTTCGGATAATGAACCGAGGTCGGCCAGTGATAAGGGAGGTCTATATTCGGTGGGGCGTTTTGGTTCAGCTGCAGGGGCAGTTTCCGATAGAGGTTCAGTGATTGAGGCGGCTTGAGAACTTTTCTCAGAGTCTAAGGCTGCGTTACCGTCCTCGGTCAAGGCTGCGTTTGTAGTCGCGGCTGCTCCATCACCCTCGGTCAAGGCTGCGTTTGTAGTTGCGGCTGCTCCATCGCCCTCAGTCAAGGCTGTGTTACCGTCCTCGGCCAAATCTGCATTTGTAGTCGCGGCTGCACTCGAGAGTGAATTCGGCCGGAGAGGATGGTCGGCGGTTAGACCTGAGGTAGGATTGGTCAAGGTCACCCTTACTGGTGTTACGGCGGCGTTTCCTGCTTCAAATTCCCTAGCAAGATCAGCTGAGACCGAAGGAACCGGGGCGGGGCGAACACCACGAATGCCCGTCTGCGGCAGGTCTTTAGTTGCGGCGGGCGACGCTGAAGTATCAAATTCTGATTCGAGAAGGTTTCCGGTAAGTTTCGAAATGTTAGTTCGATATGTGGCCAGCTGCTGTTCCTGACGCTGCATAGCGGCAGAACGATATTGATCACGTTCCGCGTCTGACCTCTGATTTTCCACTTGATTCAAAAGGTTTTTTACACCGTAAATGGCTTGTGCGTTACCTTGTAGGCCGGGGGCGATCATATCCAACGCGTCGGCCGCGGTCAAAGCTTGATAGGATGAGTCACTAACCCCACATGATTTCAATGAAAGGGGCTCTTTATCTGCGATATACCCGAACAGCTTTTCCGGCTCGTTATCATTAGATTGTGAGTTAGCGGTCAAATCTGTATCATTTGGGCTGGAGGTAGTTGCCATACCCGTATCATTGGGCAAGGCGGCAGTGGCAGGCTGAGCGTTATCTACTATGCCGTTCTTTTGCTCCGTCATTTCATTAGTATTAACCGGCCTTGCTTGGGGCTGCGCTTGGTTATTTTCAGGCGGTGTTTGATGCTTTTTGTTCAAAATATTCCTCGCATATCATTTAAAGAGACAAATCGTTAAAAACTTACCTTTTATAATATCAAATTAGTGGGGGAATTTGAACAGGGCTACATACCGGTGCTTTGAGTGGGATCGGCCACTGACGCGACTTAACTAGGTTTTGCGCGTTATATTCCCTAACTTATTGTGACAATTGATGTGCGGCAAAATGGCTTTGAACGAGTTGAATGTGGACTTTAAAATGGACAAATGTCTCTTTTGCAGCGCAAAATATAAATAGAAAATTAGCTAAGTCTAAATTTCGTCCGTCTAACATGGTAAGCCTCGGAAAACACTGGTATGTAAACGAAAAGCAACTTTTCAAACTGCACAAAATTCATGTATTTTTTGTAAAAATCCGCCAAATTTATAATTTTATACTGACAGCGGAAAATGTTTGTGTTAAACTTAATATAGATAAAGACAAACAATAAAGTATTCAACTACATTTATTACAATAATTGAGGTGAGAATAATGAAAATTTTATGCAAAGAAGTTTTACTACCGTTCGCGTTAGGCGTAAGTGCGACACTCGTTGTCGGGAAACTCGCTAAGAGCAAGTGCGTACATCAAGCGGCCGTTAAAACGGTGGCCAAAGCACTGTTGATCCGTGACGAAGCAGCCAAAACGGTTAATGCAGTTAAAGAACAGGCCGAAGATATTTATGCCGAAGCTAAAGTCGAAAAAAACAAGGCTACCGCCGAAGCGATGAATTGTGCCGCCTCATCCGTATGCAAAACCGGTGGCGCCGAAGCCTGATAAAAAACGTTGTTCCTACATTTCAATCAGCTAAGCCGCGGTTGCTGTAAGACTCGCGACTTAGCTTGATTTATATGTAGCTGATACGATGGGAGTTCCTATGATATTTACAATCAAACATCAATTACCGGGACGCATCCGGTTACAGTGCCCGGACTATAGCTTTGATCTGCGAAGTGCAGTAGGCCTTGAAGCAGAACTCTTGACTCTGCCCGGGGTGACCAAAGTTAAAGCGAATAAATCGACAGCGACGGTGTTGCTTTGTTTCGATACCGACTTAGATGTTAAATATTTGCTGAGTCGGATTCGCAAAATTGATATTGCTGCGTTGACTTTACCTCCGACGGCGGAACTGCGCTTAAGCAACAAAATTTTGGCGCACAACTTGGGTATAGATTTGTTGAAACGCACCTTGTGGCGATATGCTTTGCGCCTGATGCCGGCTCCACTGGCTTTTGTAAGATGGCCGCTTACCTTAATCAAAGCTTATCCGTATTTGAAGGCCGGTTTATCTTCGCTGTTACACGGCAAACTGGATTTGCCGGTTTTGGATGCCGGGGCAATTCTGATTTCTTTACTGCAGGGCTCAACCAGTGAAGCGAGCAATATCATCTACTTGCTGGGAATATCGTCTGCTCTGGAAGAATATACCATGGAAAAGGCCAAGAATACGCTGGCTGATTCTTTGGCTTTAACTGTAGACCAGGTGTGGAAAGTTGTCTCGGATGAAGCCGGAGAACAGGTTGAAGTGGTTCAATGCGCTGCGGCGGATATAGCTGTAGGCGACGTCGTTCGGGTAGAAACGGGTATGACAATTCCGTTTGACGGGCGGGTGCTTGTCGGCGAGGCTATGATCAATCAAGCTGGTTTGACCGGTGAAGCTGAGGCTGTATTCCGTAATCCTGGCACCTCTGTTTTGGCGGGAACGGCAGTGGAAGAAGGCAGTTTGGACATTGAGGTCAGACAGGCAGCCGGCACGAGCCGAATTCATCAAATTATGCAATTGCTAGAACAAGCCGGTGAGCAAAAATCCGACTTGCAATCTAAGGCGGAAAAATTGGCCGATCATCTTGTTCCGTATAATTTTGCTTTTTCGGCCTTAGTCTGGCTGCTGACCGGCAAGCTAAGTCGTGTGGCGGCGACCATGATGGTTGACTATTCATGTGCACTGAAACTCGCTTTGCCGATAGCTGTAATTTCCGCCATGGAGACCGCGGCCACCCGGCATGTTGCTATAAAGGGCGGTAACAAACTCGAAAGTTTTGCCGGGGCGGATACAATCGTATTTGATAAGACCGGTACTTTGACGACCTCCGAGCCGGAGCTGCAAGCGGTATATCCACTTACCGAAGAATTTAGCCGGGAGGAAGTATTGAGGATTGCGGCCTGCCTTGAGGAACATTTCCCGCACAGTTTAGCCACTGCCGTTGTTCGAGCTGCCAAACGTGAAGGTTTGGTTCATGCGGAAAATCATAGCAAAGTAAATTATATTGTGGCTCATGGTATAGTAACGGAATATGACGGCATTGATGCACGAATCGGTTCAGCCCATTTTATTTTGGAAGATTCGGGAATTGCGTTATCTGCAGCTGCCGAGAAAATTTTGCGAAATGAGGCGGCCGGCTTTTCGAATTTATTTTTGGCTTTTGACCATCGCTTAATTGGTATTTTATCTATTGATGAGCCGGTACGTGAAGAAGCCGCGGCGATCATCGGTGAACTGCGACGGCTGGGCTTTAATAACATGTTGATGATGACCGGTGACGGCACTTCAGCCGCAGCGCGTGTGGCCAAAAAACTTGGCTTGGATGGATATTATGCCGAGTGTCTGCCCGAGGATAAGGTGCGTTATCTGAAAGAACTCAAGGCTGCCGGCCATACGGTGGTGATGGTCGGGGACGGTGTGAACGATTCCCCCGCTTTGGCGACGGCCGATGTTTCAGCGGCTATGCGCGATGCATCCGCTTTGGCCCGCCAGGCAGCCGATATTTCACTCTTAAGCGATGACCTGGCTGGCTTGATCGAGTTGCGCAACTTGGCGGTAGCATTGCAAAAACGTTCATGGCGGACCTATCGTTTTATTATGGGCTTTAATTCGCTTCTGCTTTTGGCTGGAGCTGCGGCGTTACTGTCGCCAGCGACCTTAAGTCTTTTGCACAATGGATCGACAATGGCTATTTGTGCAGCTAATCTTTTACCTTACCCGGAGTTTTCTGCGTCTAAGGCTACGCTATCACAGAGTAATTGTAATATGTGAGTAGGGAGATTTTGGATTGGCAGTGTCTAAATTTGCAGACTATGATGGCGAACCGTGCAAAACCAGTTGCCAATTGTCATAATTGTATAATATAATAAAAGTGTTCGCGGATGTGGCGGAATTGGCAGACGCGCCGGATTTAGGTTCCGGTTCGCGAGAGTGCAGGTTCAAATCCTGTCATCCGCACCACTTATGATACGGCAATTGATAGACTTATCAGTTGCCGTATTTTTTGTGCTTAATCATTATTTTTATGGCTTCAAGCAACAGTCGTTTTTCAGTAGCTCGGCTAAATAATCACCGATATTGTCGCATACCCCAAAGCCGGCCGCTGCTATTACTGCGGGAGCGGAATGAGGCATAGCGAATGAATTTTTCGTAAATTTGAGCATTTCTATATCGTTGAAATTATCTCCGAAAATTAAAACTTCATCGGGAGTAAGGTCGAGCCGAGTGGCCAGTTTGGCCACGGCTTCCCCTTTATTGGACGGATTGAAATCGAGCCAGTGTTCCCCGGCAATGGCCATGTTAAATTTTTTGCTCCAAGGTTCGGTCAAATAGGGAACGGGGGCGGCGGAGTCGGTGCTGACGAAAGCAGTAACTTTTACGACTGGCGGCACAATGTCGCGGAAATTGGCAACTTCGTGCATAACAAAGCCGCTTAAGCGCGCCAGATTTGCTTGAAAACTTGCTGATGGGTGAGAATAGTAGCCGAAACGAGGAGCGGAAATCATGGGTTCACAATCGGGCACGGCCGTAATAGCGTCAATTAAAGCGTAAACATCCGGCATCGGCATAGCCGCGGCTTCGAGCAATTCGTCTTTAAAGAAAATACAACTGCCATTTTCCGAAATCATATAAGCATCATTTATAAAAGGTTTAAAGATGTGGGCAAGATTGGGGTACTGACGTCCGGTGGCGACGGTAAACTTCACTCCGGCAGCTAAAAAAGCTCTAATTTGGTCGAACAGCCGAGGATCAAATCCTTGTTCGTAATCTTGAACTAGTGTCCCATCAATATCGCAAACAATCATTTTTATTTTTTGCATAGTTAACTCCTGTTGCTAAAATAAAAGCATAATGTAAATTATTATAGCATATGGCAATTTTATCTGGCGTACCTTTATAACCTGCGGTACAATGATAGAAACACCGGACAAGTTTGTCTTATTCGGCTTTATATTTTTCGGTATTTACAGGAGGCGATTTTATGTTTATTGAAGAAGTCATAGGTGCTTTTACCGGCGAAAACCGTAGAACCAGACATCGTCAAGTAGCCATCGGTACCGCTTTGGGGCTCTTGGGAGGAGCGGCCGTTGCTTTGTTATTGGCCCCGCAATCAGGTAAAGAGACTCGTGAAGATATTTGCAAGTGTGCGGTTAAGGGCAAAGAAGCCGCCGCCGATTTAGCGAAACGCGGATACGGTCAGGTGAAGAATCTGGCTGGGACTGCAGTGGATCGTTTGGGCATTTTTACTGCCGATATGGCTGACTGCGCCGAGGATATTGGAAATGGTTTAGCCAGAACGAAACGCAATGCGGCACGGCAGGCTCGTATCGCTGCTCGTCAGGCCCGGCGCTTGGCTCATGCTGGAGTTCAGGCCTTGGCTGATCAATTAGCTGAGCCGGAAACCGCGGATGAAGAGGCTGATTCTGCAACGGCAGTAGAAAGTACTGACGCTACTAATGAACCGCAAGCATAATTGATTTCCCAGAATAGAAATATATGGAGGCTGGCGGCATGGACAGATTTTATTTAGCGACGGTTACGATTGATTTGACTGATTTTTTGATCATCATCTTGGTTTTGGCCGGTATTGCAGCTCTAATCGCTTTGACTGTAGTTTGTGTAAGGCTGGCGCAAGTTTTGCATTCCGCCAACAAGATCATTTTATCCGGCGAACAACCGCTCCTGGATACGTTACACAATTCGGTTGAAATTTCGGCCAATCTGATTGAAGTTTCGGGAAATTTGACGGATATATCGGATGATTTGGCTGAAACTGTCGGGCCTACTTTGGCGAAGGTGAGTGAGAGTATAGGAGCTGTCGGTGACAGTGTTGGCGAGGTCGCCTCAACGGTTGAAGATTTTAGCGGTTGGCTTAGTTCCTTGATTGAGCTGGTCCGTTTCGGTCGCGGCAAAGGCAAAACTTGGCACAAAGCTTTTAGATTTGCCAAGGCCGCCCTCGGTTCTTATTTGAAGAAAAATAAATTCGGCGCTGGACATAAGTTTAAATTTAAGTAAGCGACTTTTATTCGTCGCTCGGTGGTTGGGTTGAAAACGAAGCACGGTTGTCTGGGCGACCGTGCTTTTATTTATTTAAGACCGCGGTTAATTTACGTTTGCGTTGGTCAACAGGATGATGGTGAGCACGGTCTGGACGAAATAGCGGTAAAAATAGCGTCAAATATAAAGCTTTAGTAAAGTTTTTGTGACGGCCGATAGAAACGCTTGACATGGCAAAAATCAGGTATATACTAAAGCTGAAAGTCAAAGAAAGACAAAGTCAAAAATGATAGCGCGGCTGCTCCGAAAGATAGCGATACGGGAGGTTGGCGATATCTGGTGCAGTAGGATGACGGTTTATGGAGTACAGCGAAAACGGTCAAGCTTGACTTCCAACGGAGGTAGAAATGGCAAACTTAAGTGACGCGATTGAACATATGCTGAAAAACTTGATTAAAGAGAATAACGGCATGATTGAGATTACCCGCGGTGAGCTGGCGGAGCAAGTCAATTGTGTTCCATCGCAAATAACCTATGTGCTCACAACCAGATTTACCAATAACCACGGGTATTTGGTGGAAAGTCGGCGCGGGGGTGGCGGCTGGATCAGAATTCGGCGCATCCGTAACAATTTACCGTCTAGCACATTTTTGATGCATGTTATTAATTCCATGGACAAAAGTTTGAGCCAACAAGATATACAACTTTATGCCCAAAGTTTTGTTGAACACGAAGTGATGCCTCCTTCAACGGCGCGACTGATCGTGGCGGCGACGGGAGATCAGGCTCTGGCCGGTTTGCATCAACCGCATAAGGATCAGGTAAGAGCGGAGATATTTCGCAACATGCTGATTCAACTTGTATTGACTGAGGAGAGTGATGATTATGATGTGCGAACATTGCCATAAAAATGTAGCTGATATAACTTATTCATATAACTATAACGGTCAAAAAGGCAGCCTAAATTTGTGTAGCAACTGTTTTGCTGATATGAAGACGAAAGGCGAAATAAAAGACTTTTGGCCGCATGACGATTTCTTCAATTCGGCATGGATGACGGACAATCTGAGCAAACCAATCACTCCATTTTTCCGCCCTGACAACGCGGTTTGCAATGGATGCGGCCTTGATTATCCTACTTTGATGCAAAACGGCCGGCTAGGTTGTGCTGATTGCTATGACGTTTTTGCTGACCAGCTGAGAGATGAAATTTTGCCACGTTTACAACGTGGCCTTCATTACTGCGGTCGCCCCTACAATCGTCCCTTGGATCCGGCGGACCTGAGCTTGAATCGAACTACGGTAGGCCGTGGAACGCGAAGAGTTGCGTCTACAAAGAAAGCGGCGGAAAAAAGCATGTCAGGCAAGAAGCAGGCCGATGAAATGGAGATCGCCGATGCCGGAGAAACGGTGAAAGAATGCGCTGATCCGGTAAAAAATGCGAAAATCAAGGAATTGCGCGCAGCCATGCACGCCTGTGCTGCTAAAGAAGATTATCAGGGTGCGATAGAATATCGTAACAAAATTAAGGCTTTGGAAGAGGAGGAATGATTATGGCTTGGTATTTGGAAGACGGACCTGAAAGCGATGTGGTTATCTCTAGTCGAATCAGGCTGGCTCGTAATGTGCGCGGCTATCCTTTTCCTGAGCTTTTGCTGCCGGGGACGGCTAAGGAATGTTATGACCGCATTAGCAAGGCCTTCTTTTCTGCCAACGAAGCCATGCGGCGGGATTATGTCGAGATAGTTCTGGCGGATGTTCCTGAACTTACCGTTAATTCTTTAGTGGAAAAAAGATTGCTGAGTGAAGATATGTTGAACAAACGGGCTTCGGGACGAGCCATAATTCGTCGCGATGAGGCCGTTTCAATCATGCTTGGCGAAGAAGATCATATTCGTATCCAATCGATGCAGGCCGGGCTTAATTTGGTTGCGGCGTACGAGGAGGCGGAAAAAATTTCTTTGTTGCTGGAGGAAAAGCTCCCATTGGCCTTTAAGCCGGAATTTGGCTTTTTGACTGCTTGTCCTACTAATGTTGGTACTGGTATGCGGGCATCGGTTATGGTTCATTTGCCGGCTTTAGGCCGGACCAAACTTCTGGAAAAATACTTGGATAGCTGTCGTAAGGCCGGTTTGGCAGTGCGGGGGCAATACGGGGAGAATAGCGAGGCGACCGGTTTTGTTTTCCAGATTTCTAATCAGATGACTTTAGGATTGGACGAAAGCACGGCAATAAAAGAATTGCAGACGGTGGTTGAACAGTTGATTAAAAGGGAGCATGAAGCACGTCAGTACTTGTGGAAAAACAATCGGTATGAAATTGAAGACCAGATTTATCGCTCGTACGGTGTTTTATCTGAAGCACGTTTAATAAGTACAGAGGCGGCACAGCTGGAGTTGTCAAACCTGCGTTGGGGAATGGCTTTGGGAATTTTGCCGCAGCTGAAACCGGTTACGGTTAATCGTTTGGAAGTGCGGATCGGCTCAGCGACTTTGCAGCGTGAAGCCGGTGAGGTACTTCCGACTCGGGAACGTGATTATCGGCGGGCCGCACTTATTCGCCAAGCTTTGGCTGAGGATGCCGCGGACGCTGCAGGTGCTGCAGGTGCTAAGCCGGGTACGGGTGCTACAGTTGCTAAATCAGCTGCCGGTGCCAAGAGTACTGCGGATGCCAAGAGTGCTTCGGCTGGCAAGGATGTTTCAGATGGCGAGAATTCCGCGAATGGTGCAGAAGTTGCTGGCAGTGCCCCCGACGCTGGCAAAGAACCGGCCGATGGAACTAATTCAGCAAATTGACCTTTGACCGCCTTAGCCGGTACGGCCAAAGGTGGCACAGAAATGACGTGCGACTGAGGTGGCGCAATCAAAGTGGCGTAATCGAAACGGCGCACAGGGTTAACGCGCAGGGTGAAATAGAAGATATTTAAAATTAAATATTTAAAATCAAAATTAACATAGATTTGTCTGACGGAGCGACAACCGCAAACTGACGGGCAGAATGGAGGTTAATATGAAGATAATTCTTACCGAAAGCACGCAACATGTTTTGCAGGTGGCCAACCAGCTAGCTAAATGTTATCGCATAGGCGAAATTGGCACTGAATATTTGTTGGGCGCTATGATTAAAGAGAAAAAAATGGGTAATGCCGATCTGATTTTGCAGAAACACGGCATAGATTTTGCTCAATACAACGCGGTTTTGGCCAAAATTAACCAAATGGAACCGCAAGATTTTAATTGGCCGGAACACGAAGACTTGGAACGCATCGTGGCCAAGCTTTCGCAACGTGCCAAACAGATATTTGATCGAGCCGTACTTATGGTGCACATGGGCAATAAGCCGCTGACAACTACCGCCCTACTTATTTCTCTACTCGAAGCAGGGGATTCAGTGGCGATCAGGATTTTGCATAGCCTAGGTCTGTCGCTAGAGGTGTTCCAACGGGAGTTTATGGCTTTGCAGGAAGAGAACGGGGCCGATCCGGAATTGGCGGGCTATAACGAAGCTGAAGATGATGAGTCAGAGGAAGAAAGTGAGGATATTTCTGCAGAAGATAACGCAGTGATGAAGCAAGGTGGCCAGGGAAAACATGGCGGCAATGCGTTGAAGAAGTTCGGCAATGATTTGACGGAACGCTGCCGTAAGCAAAAAGTTGATCCGGTCATCGGGCGTAATGAGGAAATAAACCGCGTAATGCAAATCCTATGCCGTCGCACCAAAAACAACCCTTGCTTGATTGGCGAGCCGGGCGTTGGTAAAACTGCAGTGGTGGAAGGACTGGCTCAGAAAATTGCCGCCGGAGATGTGCCGGATATTCTGCAAGATAAGCGGATAATCAGCATTGATATGGGCGGTATGTTGGCCGGAGCCAAATATAGAGGTGAGTTTGAGGAACGTTTGAAGAAAGTTTTGGCTGAGGCCGGGCAAGCTGGGGATGTAATTCTATTCATTGATGAACTTCACACCCTAATCGGTGCCGGGGCCGGTGAAGGATCGATTGACGCGGCCAATATTATGAAACCGATGCTGGCCAGAGGCGAGCTCCAAGTTATCGGTGCCACTACCTTGAACGAATATCGTAAATATATCGAAAAGGATGCGGCTTTGGAGCGGCGGTTCCAGCCGGTTACCGTTGAAGAACCGTCGGAAGAGGACACTTTGGCAATTTTGCGGGGCGTACGGGAAAAATATGAAAACCATCACAAAGTGAAAATAACCGATGCAGCTTTGGAAGCGGCTGTCAAACTTTCCGTCCGCTATATCAATGACCGTTTCCTGCCGGACAAAGCCATTGATCTGATGGATGAGGCAGCGGCAAAACTACGCTTGGCGGGTTCTGGTAATAACAAACAGCTGCAAAAATTGCAAAAAGACCTTGATAAGCTGAAAGATGAAAAAGAACGGGCCGCTGCGGCTGAAAACTTTGAACAGGCGGCTGAGCTGTTGCAGAAACAGCAGGCGTTGGAAAATAAGCTCGTCAAAGTGAAGGCGGCAAAAAAGCATGAGCCGAGCGATGCCAAGGCTGTTTTGACGGAAGAAAATATTGCAGATATCGTGGCCGGTTGGACCGGAATCCCGGTAAAGCGGCTTACAGAAAATGATACAACTAGATTAAAAAATCTTGATAAGGAACTGAAGAGTCGTGTTATAGGTCAGGATGCCGCGGTCGATGCGGTGGTACAGGCCATCCGGCGTGGTCGTCTCGGTTTGAAAGATCCGCAGCGCCCCATCGGTTCGTTCCTGTTCCTCGGTACTACAGGTGTAGGTAAGACTGAACTGGCTAAGGCTTTAGCTGAAGTCATGTTTGGTGATCCTAACGCGATGATCAGGCTTGATATGTCGGAATATATGGAAAAATTTGATGTATCTAAGCTCATCGGTTCGCCGCCGGGATATGTCGGTTATGATGAGGGCGGCCAATTGACCGAAAAAGTGAGACGCCATCCGTATTCGGTAATTCTGTTTGATGAGATTGAAAAAGCGCATCCGGATGTTTTCAACGCCTTACTGCAAATTTTGGAAGATGGCCGGTTGACGGACAGCCAGGGACGTACGGTTAAGTTTGCCAACACGATCATCATCATGACCTCGAACTTGGGAGCCAAGTTATTGCTGAACGGCAACAAGCGGATCGGCTTTGACTTTGCCGGTAAAGGTGGCGAACCAGAACAGAATGATGACCGTAATTTGTACGGCGGTCGCAGCTATCAAGAGGCGGCTGATCTGGTCATCGCTGAAGCGAAACGTACTTTCAATCCGGAATTTATCAACCGTATTGATGAAATTCTATTCTTTAAGATGCTGGATAAAAAGGCAATGCGCCAAATTGTTGACCTTATGCTCAAAGGTTTGGCGAAACGTATCAGTGAGCTCGGGATTAAGCTTACCGTAACTGATGCTGCAGCTGATCGCTTGGCTGTTGAAGGCTATGACAGCTTGTACGGTGCAAGGCCATTGCGTCGGACGATTCAGAATCGAGTCGAGGATGAGTTCTCACAGGCGATGCTTGATGGTACAATTAAAAAAGGTGACGTGGCGGAGGTCGATATTGTCAAACAAGGGAAGGATGTTAAGTTTGTCGTTCGGCCGCAAGGAAGTGAGCGCACTACAGAAAGTAAGGGATCAGATTCCGATTCTGATGCGTCCGCCGATTCTGCCGCCCCAACCAATCAAGCTGATAAATCAGCAGGTGGTTCGATAGAACATCCGTACCAGGTATCCAGCGATTCGTCGGCTGAGCCTAAGGACACGGCAAAGGATGATAAGTCCAAGTCGGAAGATTAATCCGGCAGGCCTGCTGGCTAGGAGGATAAATGACCAAATTCCGTCAAGAACTTCGGCAATGCCCATATTGCTTGAACGAAGAAAAGACAACTGTCTGGGAACTGATTGATCCGAATGAAGATCCGGATCTGCGTGAATTGTTGCTTCGCAAAGAGCTGCAGGTTTTTACTTGCAGCAATTGCGGGCGCACTTTCCGCATGGTTGAACCGTTGACTTATATAGACCGCAAACTTGGGTTTGCGGCCTATTTTTCGCCTAATTTACAGAGTTTGTTTAAGCAGGGCTATTTGCGAGATTTCAATATTCTTCCGGATGAAATGCTGAGTGACGTTCCTTTGCATCTGCGGCAGAATGAGGCCGGTTGGCGATTGCGACTCTGTCCAGATATGAACTCTTTACTTGAAAAGATTCACATTTTCACCGCGGGGTTGGATGATCGTCTGATGGAAGTCGTCAAGTTGGCTTTGGCTGCCCGTTTGCTGAGTGACGAAGGGAAAAGAGTTGAAATGCTTCGTTTTTTGGCCTGTAACGATCAGGAGATGTTGTTCATAGCTCAATATGCCCCGGCAGAAACAGAAAATTCGCTTGATGTTTCCGCGGCTTCAGATGATTCATCAGACGGAGCGACTGCTGAAGGAACAAAAGCTGAAGGCGGTAAGACGGAAGAATTGACCGTAGCGCGTGAACTTTACGTTAACACGGAACGGTTGTTGGGTAATTCTTTAGGTGAGGACCGTCACTGGTCGATTATCGATCGCGGCTTTGCCTTGCGTCTGGTTGCTCCTGATAAAAATCATTGAGTGCGGCGATTGTAGATAGGTAAAAAATTATCGGCGTGATCGGTAGGGATACCGGTTACGCCGATTTTTATTTAAGACTAAAGTGAGACTAAAGTGCGGCGACGGCTCGGCTCAATTCCTCCACTTCGTCAGCCGTTGTGCTCCAAGTGGTACAGAAACGAACCAGCTTATGGTTAGCATCGATCTTATTGCTGATCTCAAAGGCAAAATTAGTGGCCAACTTGCTAATCTGCGCCTCGGTCAAGACGAAAAACTGCTGATTGGTAGGACTGTCAATATAGGGCATAATACCTTTTTTTTGGAACGCCTGCTTAATTTTTTCGGCATAGGTGTTGGCTGGCGCGTTGATTGTAAAGTATAGATCGTCTTTAAAGAGTGTATAAAATTGTAGGCCGAGCAGCCAACCTTTGGCCATTAAACCGTTGTTTTGTTTTATGCAGTTGCGAAAATGCGGCTTAAGCAACGGGTTGATAATGACGGCTGCTTCACCGAGCAAAGCTCCACATTTAGTGCCGCCAATATAAAATACATCAGTAAGACGGGCGAGGTCGGCCAAAGTCATGTCACAGGCCGGTGAGGTTAAAGCGTAAGCGAGGCGAGCTCCGTCGATGAAAAGAAAGAGGTTGTACGCGTCACAGACTTGTCTTATTTCTTCCAACTCGGCCAAAGAATACAAAGTTCCATACTCGGTAGGTTGGGAAATATAGACCATTTTAGGCTCGGTAATGTGTTCCGGTGCCGTTGCTTCATTAAACGCGGTGGCAGCAGCCATGATTTGTTTGGCTGTAATTTTGCCATCGGTTGCGGGCAAAGCTTCTATTTTATGGCCTGCATGCTCAACCGCACCGGTTTCATGAGTATTTATATGACCGGAATCAGGGCTTAAAACGCTTTCATACGGGCGCAAAGCGGCGGCGATAACGGTTACGTTGGTTTGAGTTCCACCTTCGAAAAAATGAACTTCAGCTTCGGGGCAGTTCAAGTGTTTCTTGATGGCTGCGGCAGCGCGCTCGCACCAAATATCTTTGCCGTAGCCAGGATAACTCTCTCCGTTAGTTTCCCTCAGCGCATCCAAAATCGCCACATGCGCTCCGTGATTGTAGTCATTAGCCAAAAAAATCATAGTTTCTCCATACCTCCTCATATTAAAACACCAAAGTAGACTCCGGTGCCTGTATGCTAAATAAAAAGATTTGGTGAAAAAATTTTTTCACCAATTTTAAAATCAGGCCTTGGCGCAGGCCTCCGCTAGCCTCGATCACCACGCTAGCCTCGACTGCTATGCTAGCCTCGATCACTACGCTAGCCCTGATCGCACTGATCGCCTTGACCGCGCGGATCGCCTCAACCGATTCGATGAAGCTCTGCCATTCTTCGAATCAGAATGACCACCGATCCGTCAAGCAACTAAAATATTATCCCGTTTTCAATGTGAAATAAGGCGACGTTGTTGAACAGTATATTTGCGCAGCCGGCCAATAGCGAGGCCATCACCAAGTAAAGCAAAATATTGAACATTATCGAACGGTTGCGTTCAAGTCCAAATTCACCGGAAATAGTGATGACATTGGCTAAGAGTGAAACGGCCATGGACAGCCAGAGAATCCCTACTGCCAGAAAACCTGAGCCATAAATCAAGAACCAACTGAGAATGAAAAACATCATTTGATAGAGCAGGCCTGGCAAAGTGGTGCGATAGCAACGCAACCATGTTATACCGTGGTATTTAATTATGCGCAGAAAGAAAAAAGTAAGCACTATTTTTAGTGGCCAATGGACGATATATAGAAGAGTGATAAAGGAAGGTAGAGAAAATAAAGCATCTGAAGGAGCTTGATTGAACAGTGAATACTGCAAAAATTTGCCCAAAGTTGTATGCCGGACAAAGAGATTCATACTGGCGAATATAACCAATGTATTTAAAATCATTACCAAAAATGGCACGGATCTACTGCTGTTTACCGCGAGCGAACCGCAGTCTAGAGGCCGGAAAATAAGTGCATGAAATTGGTAACACGCCTGTCGCCAGGTGTTAATCAGTTTGTAACGATTGAAAGAAAATCCACCGAACCTGTTTCGCCTCCGTTCAGCCCTGTTACGGCCGCTTTCTTTACTATTGTATGAGGTTTGTGAGGCCCCCGAGTTGGCGCGTTCTGAACCGGCAGAATTGGGCCGTTGGCCTGAACAATCGCTGTTTTCTCCCGTGTACCCTGCCGTTTTACAGTGACATTTAACATTTTTCGCGAGTTCTCGCCCGCAATAAAAACAATAACGCGGCATTATTTTCTCCTTAAATCACCATTATGTATACATTATATCAAACATGAGGGGAATTACGCATATTTTGCCCTGCTAATTGTGAATTAAACCGCCGTTTAAATGTAAAAATATATTTAAGCCGCTGTTTGTTTCAGCGTAAAAAAAGTATAATAATTCTATTTCTTTGTTATACAAATGTAATGTTACATTAACTAATTTAGGCGCGTGATAGACTAGAATAAATTGAAACGGTAAGAAAATTTAAAGAAATATCGAAAGTCTTTAGGAGAAAGTATGCAGAGTAAAACGCAATCGTTTATCAAATCATTTACCGGCTGGCGAGGCCTTGCCGTCCTGTTTGTATGCTTATATCATTGGTTCCCGGGGCAAATTAAAGGAGGCTATTTGGGTGTGGTTATTTTCCTCACCCTGTCCGGATATCTGGTAACCGATTCGTTTTTTTCGGAGTTCCGTGAGAATAAGAAGATATCCTTCCGCAACTTTTATTTGAGACGCGTGAAGCGCCTTTACCCACCGCTGATTTTCTTTGTGCTCCTGACCACGGCGTGGACGTTGATTGTTCAAGATGACGTGCTATACAATTTCCGTGGCAGCGTGTTTACCACTTTGTTCGGGATCAACAACTGGTGGCAAATAGGACAAAATTTATCGTATTTCCATCAATTTTCCTTGCCGGGAATTTTTACTCACATGTGGGCATTATCGGTCGAGATGCAGATCTATCTGATCTGGCCGCTGATTGTTTTGGCCATATTTAAGTGGAAACCGCGCGCTACTAGGCGTACATTAACCTTTGTTTCGCTGATCGGGGCAGCTGTATCATTGATCTTCCTGGCGGTGGCTTATGTAGCTTCTGATAATATGACTAGGGCTTATTACGGTACGGACACCAGAATTTTTTCTTTCTTCTTGGGTGCTGCCATGGCCGGTGCTTTTAGTCGAAAACGCTTGCAGAATTTGTATCGCATCTTCAGTGCCAAGGCGAAATATATCGTACTTGCCGCTGCCGGTTTAGCGATCTTGCTGATGTTCATTTTGCCGGGCGACCATTGGATTTCTTATTTCGGCGGTATGCTGATATTCAATCTCTTGCTGTTGACGGCCTTAGTCGGATCCGCTGATCCATCCGGTTTGCCAGGTCGACTTATAGCAAACCCGGTCTTCAACTTTTTGGGGCAGCGCAGTTACAGCCTGTATTTGTGGCAGTACACGCTGTTGGCTTTGAGCAAGGCTGGGTTCCGGCTCAGTGGCTTACCTTATGGGGCAGCGGTTTTGCTCCAAATATTATTCTTACTTATTTTGACGGAAATTACTTATCAGTTGACGGAAAAGAACTTGGCGGAATTGCTCGGTCGGTTTAAACTGCGCAAAATTAAAAGTGGTGCTCGCCTGAAGAGTGTTCCGGTACTTTTGGCTACGGCAGTTCTGGGTCTTTGTTTCATTATAACTGCTGTCAAGGCTCCGGCCGGGGTTCCGGATGATGTCCGGGAAATGCAGGAACGTCTGGCTAACGGTGGTAAACTGTTCAGTCCGGCCGAACGGGAAAAACAACAGGCCAAAGATAACGCTGGCAAAAACGGCAGTTCCAGGGCAGAAAATGAAGGAAACGGCGGTACTAAGTCACCGACGAGCAGCAAACGTGATGGTAGCGAGGGCAACCTTAAAAATACAAAAGAAACAGGTGCCGCTGACGGTGATGAAAATATAGCCGATCAGTCGAAACCGGCAGACGGTACTGATGAGGGCGGCAATGCGACGAAGGAAAAAACCGGCGCGGTCAAACAGTTTAGCGACGTGATTGCCAAACACCCCGATTTAGAACTTACGGAAGAAGAAGCCGCCCGAGCCGGTGACACCCAGATATATGCTGTAGGCGACTCCGTGCTGGAAATGTGTCGTAATGATTTTGCCCAAATCTTGCCCAATATGACCATAGATGCTGCTGTAAGCCGGCAGATCCCGGCCGGAATAGATATTTTGCGTGGCTTGAAGAAGACGAACAGCCTACCGCCTTATGTTTATTTCGCTTTAGGCACGAATGGAGTGGCCAACGCAGCTATGTTAGACAAGCTAGCGACTGAATTTAGTGATGTCAATATTTACATAAGCACTATTGTTACTAATCAGGACTATGAGGAAAATGTCAACAAACTTATTCGCGATGCTGCTTCACGGCATCGTAACCTTCACTTGATTGACTGGTATAAGTTTGCTAAGGGCAGGACAGAGCTGTTTTACAATGATGGTACGCACCCCAATGTGAGTGGAACCCCGTATTATGTGCAATTCGTTGCCAAAAATATTCTTAAAGCAAAATGAAAAAATGACTAAAGAAAGTGATTATAAGAAAGGATACGATTATGCAGGGCAGAGGAAGAAAAGCGGCGAAAGTAAAAAAAATCTTTGATGTACACGATTTAATTATGACTCATCAGGCTAACGCTTTTTATGAAAGAATTATTTGGCCGATTATCAGTGAGTATAAAATTACTTACAATCAGTTGCTGATATTGTTAATTGCGGATGACTGCCCGGGCATTCAAATAAATGAATTGGCGTTTTGTTTCGGTGGTGCTCAAAGTAATGTGTCTTCACTTTGCAAGAATCTGGAGTTGCACGGCCTTATGGAGAGGCGGCGTGAGGGCGCGGATGAGCGTCGGGTAATGGTCGAGGTTACGCCGGCCGGCCAAGAAATAATTAGCGCATTGAAAGGAAATTTGGGGCAAAGTTTGACGCAAAAGACTTTGCAGGAAAATTTGGATGAAATGATGGCTTGGTTTGTCGGCAAGTAGGGCTTGGGGCTTAGCGGTTTGCGGTTTCAGGGCTTTGGCCGAACATGGACAGTGCGCTGATGTGCTTGTGAGCTGCCGGCAAAATGTTAGAAAATGCTGGACATCATCGAATCTGTCAGCTGCTGTCCTACGTACGCCAAGTATGCCAAGTGCAAATCATGCTATACAAACGCCGTTCAAACGGCCACATAGCCGCCGATCAATAAAGTATAGGGAGATTAGGGTGGCAGGTGGCGTGCATCTGAATTCCTTGTGCTGTTTACTCGTCCGCGAAATCGGTTAGCCAGACATTGTAGCGCAACAGATAAGCTATAGTGACGACAGGACCGTGACCGCAGAGCACCGGCAAGGCTGGCGGTAAGGCTTGCAGGCGAGGCAACAAGTCGATTAAGGTCTGGCGCATATCCTGGATATTTCCTCCCGGAAAATCCGTGCGCCCTATGGAATTACCGATAATTGTATCGCCGGTGAATAAAGCAATCGCTTGACCGGCTTTTTCCCAGAGAAAACATACACTGCCCGGCGTATGACCGGGAGTATGCCAAACTGTTAATTTATCCTGTTCTGTCAGCTCAATCGTCTGACTGTCGCTCAAAAATTCATCGATGGGGTTATAAGTCGCTGGATGACCGAAAGCGGCTGAGCCGTTATAATTGATATCTGTCAAATATCTTGTTTCGGCAGCGTGAATGGCGGCTGGTGCTCCACTGCGAGCTCGCCACTCATCCAACCTGCCTATATGATCGAAATGCCCGTGCGTAAGAAAAATTTTGCCCAACTTTTTATTGTCGATCAACGGCAAAATGGCATCCGGATTGGCAGAAGCCTCGATTAAATAAGCCCGGCAGCTGAATTCTAATAAATAATTATTGGCAGTAAGGCCAGTTTCAGGAATAACGGTAAGTTCTTCCGGCAAATTAAGCATAGTTAACCTCCTTAAATTTCAGATTGACGAGAACATATCAGCTTTGTTTCGTAAATTTTAAACAGTACTGTTAAAATAATACCTTTGGCGATGCTGGACAAGGAAATGGCCCACCAAACACCGTTAACGCCTAAAGATGTATGTATCAGGTAATAAGCCAAGGGAATACGGGCTCCGGTCAAAATTACTACTATGAAGGAGCAAAGAGCGGTTTGGCCAACCCCGGCAAAGGCTGCTGCGGTTATGATTTCCAGACACATGAAAAATTGTGATAATCCAAGAATGCGCAAATAGCTTATTCCACCGGGAATTACCTGAGGATCGGTAATGAAAATTTGAAAAATATACTGTGGCAACCCGATCAGGATCGAAGTGGTGACGAAGCCCAGGCAGGTCATTATCAGACAGGCTTTGTTGAAACCCTGCTTCGTGCGTTCCCACTGGCCGGCACCGAAATTTTGGGCAATAAATGCGGTCAGTGCCACGCCAAACCCCTCGGCGGTCATCCAAGACAGAGATTCAATTTGACTGCCTACTTTTTGTATAGAAATGGCGGCATCCCCAAATTCGGTAATCATGCGTGCCAAGACCATGGCGATTGAGGAATAAAGCATGGTCTGCAAAGCTGGGGGCAAACCTAGGCGCAGAATCTTTCGCCATTCCCTGAAATCAGGACAGGTTAAGATGCGCAGCTTGCGGAATAATTTTTCGTTGCGAGTTGCCCATAAAAAGCAGATGAAAACTACTGCTTGCGAAAAGACGGTGGCAATCGCCGCTCCGGCCGCCCCCCACCCGAAAGTGAAGATGCACAGCGGATCAAGAACAAAATTGAGCAGCAGACCGATTATGGTTGCGTACATACTGATTTTGCTGCGTCCGTCGACCGTTACCAGACTGGTGTATACGCGAGTGGTGAACGAAAAGAAATACCCTAGACCGACCAGCCGCAAATAGGTTTCGGCTTGCTGTATGGTGGATGCTTCGGTAAAGTGGAAAAAAGCGACTAAACGGGGGGTGAAGACAAATTGAAGAATGGTGTAAGTGAGTGATATGCCAGCCGTTAACTGTAAGGCTGCTCGCACTGTTTTTTGCGCAGCTGCAAAATCGCCTCTCCCGAGGTTCTGCCCTAAATATACTTGTCCGCCGATTCGGCTGAGCAATAATAAGCCGTCACCGAACCAAATGAACATTCCGGCTGCGCCGACCGCTGCCACGGACCGGTATCCGAGCCGGCCGATCCAAGCTGTATCCACCAGATTGTAGGCCATTTGGATGAGGGCTGAGGCCATTATCGGCAAGGCTAACCGCGTCAGGGTAGAAATAATATCGCCTTGCAAGAGATTTAAAGATTTTTTGGTTAGGGGAGATGAGGTTTCCATTGCTCGATTTTAACACAATTATTATTTGTCGGCCACTGCCGGGATCGAGGCTGATCGTCGAGGCTGATCGTGAGGCCGACCGCGCGTCAATATATTGCAGGCTACCCCGTAAAGCTTTTGCTGGCTTTGGGGTTGAGCAGGCTTTTTCTGTGGTCTATACTAAGAAAAACTATCTATTAAGCTGGGTGACGGCGGAACCATGAAGTACGAACCACGAAGTACGAACCGCGAAGTACCGATATTACATGTATGAGGATTGACGGGAGTTTAAATATGAAAACTTTAGCAGATCTGGGCAATATTTTGCCGATTCCTTCAGGGAAATTTGCCGCCGCGGCTGAGCCGAGAGAAATTGAGGCGACGAACGGAGTAGCAATCAGACTGGCCATGCAAGTAAATGCGGTGAGTATCGACTCGCGCCTGGTCAAAACCGGGACTCTATTTGTCGCCTTGAACGGTGAGAAAACCGATGGCCACCGTTATTGGCGACAGGCTTTAGCTCAAGGAGCTACGGCGGTAGTTCTGGAAAATTTGCCTCCTGAACTAATTGAAGCAGATCAAACAGATTTGCTGAGCCGCGGTGTAATAATAGTACCTTCGACAGCGGCGGTCCTTACCCCTCTCTGCCGCGAGATTTACGGTACGGCGACGATTACCCGGAATTTGCACGGTATCACCGGTACTGACGGTAAAACCACTACTACGGCAATGATTACTTGGCTGCTGAACAAAGTTGACTATCCCGCTGGAAGCATCGGTACGCTCGGCGCGAAATTGCCGGATGGCAGAAATCTGCCAACTGCCTACACCACCCCACCTGCGCCCGAACTGCATCGGCTTTTGGCGCAACTGCAAACCAACGGAGCGCGGGCTGTTTGTATGGAAGTATCCTCCCAGGCGGCCGTACAACATCGGGTTGATGCTCTTGCCTGGCAGACCATGACTTTCACCAATTTCACGGTTGATCACTTAGATTATCATCATACGGTTGAAAATTACGCTCTTGCCAAAGCGAGCCTGTTTCGGGGTTTGAGCAAGGCAGCGACGGCTGTTTTGAATGCTGACGACCCATTAGCATATTATTTGGCTCAACTGACCCAGGCTCAAAAAGTTTTTTATTACATTCAAGATGATGCTTTAGGCTCTCGGGGCGATTTTAGTCAATATATAAAAGACCGCAGCAAAATTTTAGGCAAGGCTTGGGAAAAGTTCATGCTTGAAGTGCAGGAAAAAATCCCGCCCGAATCCAGTCGCGAGATTTTGTGCAAAGCTGCGGCGGCGGGGCGAGTGGTGGCGGCACGTAATGTAAAGCCGACAAATTCCGGCTGGCAGGCGGAAATTAGCCGGGGGGAAGAAACATGCACGTTAACTATTCCATTGCTAGGTCGCTTTAACTTGAACAATGCCTTGGCCGCAATAGCTACCGCCATGGTTATTTGCCCGAACATCGATTTGAGGACTTGGGCGGCGGCGATGGCGACAATGCCGGCAGTTCCCGGGCGTCTGGAGATAATCGACGGTCAAGGGCAGGCTTGCCCGACTTGCCGGCCTTCGAACGGAAAACTGAACTTGGAAGATACAACCACACCTTATCGGGTAGTGATAGATTTTGCCCATACGCCGGGAGCCATGGAAGCTTTGCTAACCGAGGTGAGGCGGCATTGCTGCGCGAATAAAAAACTTTGGGTATTGGCTAACTCGTGTGGCAACCGCGATCGGGGCAAACGTCCACTGATTGCCGCCGTTTGCGAACGTCTGGCTGATCGAATTGTTCTGACCTTAGAAGAAGTTGGGCAAGAAAATCCGGCAGAGATTTTGGCAGAATTACAAGCTGGGTTCCGGCAGCCGGAAAACATCCCAGTTGTCCCGTTGCGGCAGGAAGCGATTCGCTATGTAATTAGCCGGCTCGAGCCAGGCGATTATTTTGTTGTGCCATCTTTGGGCGATGAACACACTTATAATATCAACAATGTAGCCTATCCCTATGTTGAACGCGATTTTGTTAAGCAGTGCCTGGCAGAAAGGGCGATGGTCGATGCGTTGATCGAGCTTAGCAGCAAATCCGCATTCAAGTCTGACGGAGACAACATGGGTGTGGGTGAGCCGACCTGCAACACGAAAATTCCCTGTTTGCCAGCCTATTTTGCACGCATTTACTATAGTAGATGGCGCGATTCCAACCAATCGACAATGAATTGAAAGACCTCGTGCCGATTAACCTCATTGAGAAGTTCGTGTCTAGCTTCCGGCCACAGTTTAAGCTGAACATCTTTAAGCCCGTGATTTCTGTACAAATCAGTTGACTTCTTAACGCCGCGCCCGAATTTCCCCACCGGATCGGCTGTGCCTGAAATGAGCAGCAATGGTAATTCAGGTGAGATATTGCCGTACAACTTTAGCTTACTATAATCACGCCAACCATCCGCCAAATCGCGGAAAAAGCCGTTGGTGCAAGGAAAACCACAGTCAGCATCGGCGATGTAGAGATCAACGGCGGCGACATCACGTGAAAGCCAGTCAAAAGCAGTTCGGGCGTGCTTTATGCCCCGGTTGTTTTGTTGATTTACAAGATTGTTAAGTAAGTGCGAAACAGCCTTATCTCCCTGTAAACGACACAAGGCGGTGGACATTATGTGCATAAGAGTCGTGGAGGCATCAGCCGTTCCAGCCGTCCCAGAAAGAACGGCGCCGTTGAGCTTTTTGCTATAGCGCAACAAATAAGAGCGCGTCAGAAACGATCCCATACTATGCCCGAAGAGCGTGAGGGGGAGGTCGGGGTAATCCTTCTTAGTCAAGGTAATTAGAACATCTAAGTCGTCAACAACCTTAAGCCAACCGTCCCGATCGGCAAAATAGCCTAGCGGCAGACCCAGGGCGAGACTCGCCTGACGACCGGTTGCGCCGTGGCCGCGATGGGCCGGAGCACAGACCACACAGCCATGTTTACATAAAAAGTTGGCAAATTCATTGTATCGTAACGGATGTTCGGCCATCCCGTGAGCAATGACGACAAGACTGCGAGGCGTGCCGGCCGGATACCAAGTATAATAAGTTATCGTCTGACCATCGGTTGAACGAAAAGTTGCACTCTGCATAAGTCACCTCACAAATACAATATAATTTCAGATATATTTTAGCACAGGTCGTGCGCCTCGAAAAAATTTACAAAAAATATCCAATTTTCGGGTAATTCAACAGATATTATTCGATTGTTTTGCTATAATTCATAAACGAATCAATAAACAGCGACACGAAAAACGGAAAAACAGAGCGTAGGCGGCTGTCTGACAACAGATATGACACCGAATGATGTGCTGCCGACGACATGACGCTCGAAAGTGAGAAAGATTATGTTCACATGGCTAGTACATTTTAATTTACTTTGCGCCTTCCTTTTTACAGCATTTTACTTGTACCGTATAAGGTATTTCATTACCACCTATAAATTTTGGGAAAAAGATATTACCGTTCGGCCGGCTGAAAAATTAAGCCGCTTGGCGGTTTTAATCAGCGCACGTAACGAAGAAAACGTTATTGGTCAACTTTTAACTAGTATATATGCTCAGGATTATCCGAACACTTTGTATGAAGTTTTCGTAATCGCAGATAATTGTACGGACAATACGGCAATGGTTGCTCGCTCGAAAGGGGCGCATGTTCTGGAGCGTTTCAATACAACGCAAGTGGGCAAGGGCTATGCTTTGAACTTCGCTTACCAGAAGATACAAACTATGTACCCGAAGCATTATTTTGATGCCTACATGGTTTTTGACGCGGACAATTTGTTAGAGCCGAATTTTTTTTCCGCGATGAATAGAACTTTCACGGCCGGCAACCCGATTGTGACTTCTTTTCGCAATTCGAAAAATTACGGCACGAATTGGATCTCTTCCGGTTATGCCCTGTGGTTCATGTATGAAGGCATATTTTTGAATTACCCGCGGACATTGTTAAATCGCAGTTGTACAATTTCCGGCACCGGATTTTTGGTGGCTGATTCTGTTTTAGCGGAAAACGGCGGCTGGCCGTTCCATTTGCTGACCGAGGATGTAGAATTCTCGGTGAATTCAGTCCTGCAAGGTTACAAGATCAGTTTCTGCCGAGATGCTGTTTTGTACGATGAACAGCCGGATACCTTTAAAACTAGCTGGCGGCAGCGCATGCGATGGTGCAAAGGCTTTTATCAGGTATTTGCCAACTACGGGGGGCGTTTATCGGATGCTCTGGTGTTTAACGGTTCAAATTACAAAAATTCGCGCACGATCTATTATGACATTTTTTTCACTTTGGCTCCGGCCGCGATAATTTCTCTGCTGTCCTTGTTCGGGACATTGGGACTTTGGGGGCTGAGTTTTATTCCGGAACTGTTGCCGCCGCTTGAAGCTGTCAAGGTTCAGGCTGCCGCCCCGTTCATGTTGATGAATTCTTTCATCGGTTATTATTTGATTCTTTTTGTGATGGGTGTTCTTACTCTACTTAAATGCAGAACGATGATTTATGCGCGCCGGTGGGAAAAAATTATCTCCGCCTTTACATTCCCCTTGTTTATGTATACGTATCTGCCAATAGCTTTGGTTGCACTGTTTAAAAAGGTGGAGTGGAAGCCGATCAGGCACAGTGTGGCAAAATCAATTGATGAGGTTAGGACTTGAGTTTTTGAAAAACTGGGAAATCACTGCAGCACGCAACATTAATATTCTAGCACAATTTTTTCTGTAAAACATTCACAAATAACGCGAGAAAAAATGCCGCTGAATTAGTATAATATAACCATAGAACGTAAACGAATACTCGCCAACCGCATTGGTTGAGAAAGGGGCGGACTATGAACATTACTATTACCGGCAAAGGAATGAACATCGGAGAACAGTTGCACAATAGAGTGGTTAGCAAACTGAGCAAGTTCAATCGTTACTTCGGCGATGATGCCAAAGTAAGCGTGAAAGTGCGGCCGGAAGGTGACGACAAGTGCATGGAGATTACTATCCGAGTAAGCCGTCATATCTATCGTTCAGAAGCGGTAGCCGGAGATGTGTTTACCGCGTTGGATTTGGCCATGGCTGGGATGGAACGTCAAATCCGTAAGCAAAAGTCAAAGATAGAGAAGAAGATCCGCGAATATGCTTACATGAAAGAGGCGCTCCAGAAAGCGGCGGAATATACGGATACAGATTGTTCCCCGGAAGACAGCAGCATTATCAAGCATAAACAATTTGAACTGGCGGAAATGACCGCTGACGAAGCGGCTCTGCAGATGGAGCTGATCGGTCACAGTTTCCACCTCTTCCTAAATTCTGAAACCGGCAAAGTAGCTTTGGTTTATAAGCGTAAAGACGGCAATTACGGTTTGATTGAACCTACATACTGATCTTGTAGCAGCTTATAAGGCTGAACTGGAGGATCGTTTGCTTTAAAAGACGACTGATTGTCTTGAGATAGGTTGAGCGATAGTTGTTTCTGGATAAGGCTTAGTCTTTGAAATAGATAAGGTATCTGAAATCGGCGCGACATCTGTCGCGCCGATTTTTTAATTATTTGCAGGCATAAAACGATTTGCATGCATGTTGAATGAGGATGATAGCTGTAGTTTCTTTGTTTTCCGTAAGAGTCATTGTTCTAATCACATAGTTTGCTCAACCTGTGATTGACAATTGCCAATTTTTAATTGCTAAAATAGATAGATTTTGATATGCTATTGACAAAAATATGAATAAAGTACAGCTCAAGAAAGAGGCCGGAGTAAGCAGTAATTCAATTGCTAAACTCGGCAAAAACGAAGCGGTTCGTATGAACGTACTCATGAAAATAGCCACTGCACTTGACTGCAAAATTGAGGATTTATTTGAGACAGTGAGAGAAAGAAAAGATTAAAGACGTGAACATTGCATAATATGACTTATTGGAGGCTAAATTTTAATGGCAGATAAATCAAAAGCTACTCTTGGTTTTGAGAAGCAAATCTGGGATGCGGCATGCGTGCTGTGGGGGCACATTCCGGCATCAGAATATAGAAACGTAATTATCGGGCTTATTTTCTTGAAGTACATTTCTACGGCATTTGACAAGAAATATCAACAGCTTATTGCTGAAGGAGATGGATTTGAGAATGATCCTGATGCATATCTTGAAGATAACGTATTCTTCGTACCGGAGGATGCCCGTTGGGAAAAGATTGCCAAAGCAGCACATGAGCCGGAAATTGGAAAAGTTATTGATGAAGCCATGCGTGCAATCGAGGCTGATAATAAAAAACTCAAAAACGTACTTCCAAAGAATTATGCCAGTCCGGATCTTGATAAGAAAATCCTCGGCAATGTCGTTGACCTCTTTACAAACATGGATATGAGCGATACGGAAGGCAACCGTGATGTTCTCGGCAGAACCTACGAATACTGCATCGCTCAATTCGCCGAAAAAGAAGGCAAAGGTGGCGGTGAATTCTATACGCCGTCAAGCATCGTAAATACACTAGTGGCAATTTTAAAGCCTTATGCAAATTGTCGCGTATATGATTGCTGCTGTGGCAGTGGCGGCATGTTCGTACAGAGTGCAAAGTTCATTCAGGCACACTCCGGTAACCGAGGCTCAATTTCAATTTATGGTCAGGAAGCTAATCCGGATACATGGAAGATGGCAATCATGAATCTTACGATTCGCGGGCTTGATGCAGACCTTGGTGCTTATCATGCAGACACATTTACAAATGACCTTCATCCAACATTGAAAGCAGACTTCATTCTCGCCAACCCTCCCTTCAACTACAATCCGTGGGGACAGGAAGATCTGAAGGACGACGTTCGCTGGAAATACGGTGTACCTCCTGCAAGCAATGCCAACTATGCATGGATTCAACATATGATTCATCATCTTGCCCCGAGCGGAAAAATCGGGCTAGTTCTTGCAAACGGAGCATTGTCTTCCCAGAATGGTGGCGAGGGCGAGATCAGAAAGAAAATCATTGAAGATGACTTAATCGAAGGTATCATCGCTATGCCTCCCCAACTCTTCTATAGCGTAACTATCCCCGCGACGCTTTGGTTCATTACAAAGGGCAAGAAACAAAAAGGCAAAACAGTTTTTATCGATGCACGAAAAATGGGACACATGGTAGACCGTAAGCATCGAGACTTTACCGAAGAAGATATCCAAAAGCTCGCAGATACAATTGAGGCTTTCCAGAACGGCACGCTTGAAGATGAAAAAGGTTTCTGCTCTGTAGCGACGATTCAGGATATAGCAAAGCAGGATTACGTTTTGACTCCGGGACGCTATGTTGGTATTGAAGAGCAGGAAGATGATGGTGAACCGTTTGATGAGAAAATGACCAGACTGACATCAGAACTTTCTGACATGTTCGAACGCTCTCATGAGCTTGAAGACGAGATTCGTAAGAAGTTGGGGGCAATTGGATATGAAATATAAATGGACAATTAAGACTTTATCTGACATTGCAGATTTCAATCCGAGGGAGAGCCTTTCAAAAGGCACCCTTGCAAAGAAAATTGCAATGGATAAACTGCAACCATTTTGCAGGGATGTTCCATCCTTTGAGCTGGAAAAGTTCTCCGGTGGCACGAAATTCAGGAATGGCGATACGATTATGGCACGAATTACTCCGTGTCTTGAAAACGGGAAAACTGCAAAGGTCAATATCCTTGATGACGGAGAGATAGGATTTGGTTCTACAGAGTATATTGTTTTTCGAGCAAAGGAAGGAACCGATAAGGATTATCTGTACTACTTGGTATGCAGCCCATTAGTCCGTGAACCAGCTATCAAATCTATGGTTGGATCATCCGGACGGCAACGTGTGCAAACAGATGTAGTGCAAGGATTAAGTATTGCAGTTCCACCAATAGAGGAACAACGGCAGATAGGAGGTATTCTCAGGGCATTAGATGACAAAATTGAGCTAAACAACGAGATAAACAAGAATTTAGTGGCTTAAAGGTCGATGTTGGATACATCAAGTTCGCCGGACATTAGCTGCGGCAATAACGTATCTCGCAAGTCAGCAAGACGGGCAGTTTCAGTTTGTCTCTCCGAGATCATTTCAAACATTGGAGCCACGGTCTCATGAAAACGAGTTAGCATATATTTTGGTGGAATCAAAATAGAGGTATTCTTGAAATCTGTCTTATTAAATTTGGGCTGAGCAGATCCTCCTTTTATTCCCTGTATGAGTGCTTGGCTTGGAGATACTTAAACCAAATATAAAGGTAGTAACGTAAATGGTCATCCTCTGGTCTAAGCATAATAATGTTATTTCCTAGGGTCATGCGGCCATCCAGCTTCGGACAAAGGAATACACTTCCCACGTCACCAACATTGGAAATGATAATCTCTCCGCCATATAGGGTAGATTTGGACAAGAACTCATAGGAATGTTGGTCAACGAAAACTCCAAAGGAACCCGACTTCAAATCAGTGTTTCTAATGAAATAGGCATAGTTTGGCTCTTGATATAGGTTAACATTAGCTTTTAAAGACGCAAAGCTACCATTGGCCACATAGTCGGTTACGAGCATGGGTAAATTGCCAACCTTAACGACGGTGAAGTCCTCAGGTATTTCTCCAAACTCAGAGTTTACACGATGGCTTATGCGAGATAAGGAAAATATAGAAAACCAAGAGCGAAATAACTCAACAGCTTGCTCTTCTAAATTCTTGTTTAACGTACAGCCATAACTCTTGCGAGTGGCGAGAGTTAAAAATAGGGATTGCCACTCCGTAGTCTTTCTCTACGATAGAAAAGGAGAATAGACTATGAAACAGAAAGTAATCAATGAGGTTATGCAGGGCATGCTCGGCTACCTAAACAATATGCAATTAGAAAAACTGCAGGAAGTGCTGGAGCATACATTGTTCCACAAACAAATAAGCGAGACGGAGGAAGAAGTCAATGCAGGACTAACAAATGAAGAGTTCCTGAATAATTTTCTCTCGGCAAAACGGATCGAGGGATGCTCTGAAAAGTCGTTAACTTACTATCGGGCAACAATTGAAAGTATGACAACAAGAATTAAAAAGAATGTCCGAGAGATAGAAACAGATGATCTGCGTACATATTTGACAGAATATCAGCAGGAGAAAAACTCAAGCAAGGTTACTGTGGACAATATTAGAAGAATTCTATCGAGCTTTTTCTCTTGGTTGGAGGATGAGAATTATATTCTAAAAAGTCCGGCACGCCGTATACATAAGGTTAAGGCAGCATTGACCATCAAGGATACATATACCGATGAGGCCTTGGAGAAAATGCGCGATAGTTGCGAAGAGCTACGAGATCTGGCACTTATAGACATACTTGCTTCAACGGGGATGCGTGTCGGAGAACTAGTTCTCCTTAACAGAGATGATATCAACTTTGAGGAGCGAGAATGTGTGGTGTTCGGTAAAGGCAGTAAGGAACGAATGGTGTACTTTGACGCACGAACTAAGATTCACCTACTTACCTACTTGCAGGGACGTACTGATGATAACCCGGCACTGTTTGTTTCACTCCGAGCTCCGCATGAGAGACTGAAAATCGGCGGGGTTGAATGTAGACTCCGAGAGCTTGGAAATAAGCTGGATATAGAGAAAGTTCATCCGCATAAATTCCGCCGTACGCTTGCTACGATGGCGATTGACAAAGGTATGCCGATCGAACAATTGCAACAACTGCTTGGCCATAAGCGGATTGATACTACACTGCAATACGCAATGGTAAAACAAAGCAATGTAAAATTAGCACATAGGAAATATATAGGTTAGGACGGTGGCATAATGACAGATTGGGAAAATATCGAACTTGGAAATATTTGTGAGGTTGTGAGAGGAGGTTCTCCGCGCCCCATAATCGACTACATAACTGATGAACCAGATGGCGTAAACTGGCTCAAAATTGGCGATGTAAAAGAAACAGATAAGTTTTTTACTCATGCCAATGAGAAAATAAAGCCTTCGGGTATTCCGAAAACAAGAGAAGTGAAGGCGGGAGATCTTATCCTTTCCAACTCAATGAGTTTCGGAAGAGCATTTATAACGCTGATTGATGGGTATATTCATGACGGATGGCTTAGATTACGATGCGATGAGAGCAGACTCGACAAAGAATACTTATATTATTTCCTTACTTCCAATCTTGCCCAAAACCAGTTTAAGGCTATAGCAACGGGGTCAGTCGTAAATAACCTGAAGTCAGATACGGTTAAGGCGATAAAAATAGATTTGCCAACACTTGGAGAGCAGAAAAGGATTGCGGAAGTTCTCTCCATGTTTGACGATAAAATCAAATGCAATGAGGAGGTAAACAAGAATTTAGAGCAGCAGGCGCAAGCTCTTTATCGTGAGATGTTTGTTAACACAACAAACGATCAAAGACGCACTTGCCGAGCAGAAGAATACTTTGATATTGCTATCGGAAAAACTCCTCCGCGCAAGGAACATCAGTGGTTTACGACAAATCCCTCCGATGCTACATGGGTTTCCATTTCGGATATGGGTAGCTGTGGCACCTATATCATCAGGAGTTCCGAGCAGCTTACGCAAGAGGCCGTTGATAAGTTCAATATAAAAGTTGTTCCCAGCAATACTGTTCTCTTGAGTTTCAAGCTCACAGTAGGTCGAATTGCAATCACTCACGGTGAAATGATTACCAATGAGGCCATTGCACACTTCAAGACAGATAAGGCTTTTATCAATGAGTATCTGTACTGCTATCTGAGGGATTTTAATTACCAAACTATGGGAAGCACTTCCTCAATAGCAATCGCAGTCAATTCAAAAATCATCAAGGCTATGCCGTTTGTTATTCCTGCGGATGATGAGATTTCTCGTTTCCACTCCGTTGTTGGTCCGATGTTCGAGCAGATTCTAAACAATCAGCTTGAAAACGATTCGCTTGCTGATTTGCGAGATACATTATTGCCTCGCCTTATGTCTGGCGAAATAGATGTTTCCGACATAGACCCCTAAGCCGCTAAATTCTTGTTTGAACCAGAGCATAGATGAATGAAAAATACTCCAAATAGGAGGATAATGTAAGAGATAAATAAAGGAGTAAAACTCATGCCAGGATTTTATACAGAAGCGGACTATGAGAGTTCGATAATAGAATTATTCCAAAATATGGGATACAGGTATGTCTATGCACCAGATTTGGAGCGTGACTTTCATAGCCCCTTATACGAAGAGGAATTACTGTCAGCGTTACATAGGCTAAATCCAAAAATGCCGGAAGATGCTATAGCCGATGCACTGTTCAAATTGAAAAATTTTGAAAATGCTGAGCTTGTCCAGAAGAATGAACTATTTATGGACTATCTTCAACACGGAATTGAAGTTAGGTACTTCGTGGATGGCGAGGAACGCTTCGGCCTCGTATATATTGTCGACTATAAAAATCCTGATAATAACTCCTTTGTTGTAGCAAATCAGTGGACTTTTATTGAGAACAGCAATAAACGTCCGGATGTGCTTCTGTTTTTAAATGGCATGCCAGTTGTACTTGTTGAGCTGAAATCGCCATCTCGTGAAGAGACTGATGCTTCAGAGGGCTATCTGCAGATTAGAAACTATATGCAAGAAATCCCGTCGATGTTTATATATAACTGCATTTGTGTTATTAGCGATCATCTGACTAGCAAAGCCGGCACCATCACTTCCGGTGAGGATCGCTTCATGGAATGGAAAACAAAAGACGGTAGTTATGAGAATACACAATACGCTCAGTTTGACACATTCTTTGAGGGAATGTTTGAAAAAGAGCGTTTGCTTGACATCATCAAAAACTTTATTTGTTTCTCCAATGACGGGTTGAATAAGTTTAAGATTCTGGCGGGTTATCACCAGTATTTTGCAGTTCGAAAGGCTATCGAATCTACAAAAAACGCAACAGTCACTGACGGTAAAGGTGGCGTATTCTGGCATACACAGGGCAGCGGGAAATCTCTATCTATGGTTTTTTATGCCCACCTTCTGCAGGAAGTATTGGATAGCCCAACTATCGTAGTAATTACAGACCGTAACGATCTTGATGATCAGCTTTACGGACAGTTTGCTAAGTGCAAAGATTTTCTACGTCAGAATCCGGTACATGCTACCTGTAGGAAATTGACAGAGACTTCCGGTAAAAATGATATCGGATTGAAAGACTGGCTGGAAGGCAGGCAGGCAAACGGCATCATTTTTACAACGATGCAGAAATTTGAAGAATCATCAGAGCCACTTTCTAAGCGCCGTAACATCATCGTGATGGCTGATGAAGCGCATCGTAGCCAGTATGGGTTGAAAGAAAAAATTGACGCTAAAACCGGTGAGATAAAGACTGGAACGGCACGTATCATACGTGACAGTCTGCCAAACGCTACATATATTGGCTTTACTGGAACACCTATTGCCGCAAAAGATAGAAATACTCGCGAAGTGTTCGGTGACTACATCGATATTTACGATATGACGCAAGCTGTAGAAGACGGTGCTACAAGACCGGTCTATTACGAAAGCCGCGTTATTAAGCTAAAATTTGATGAGCCTACGCTTCATCTGATCGATCAGGAATACGACATTATGGCAAATAATGCTGACCCTGAAGTGATTGAGAAAAGCAAGAAAGAGCTTAGCCAGATGGATGCTGTTCTAGGCAATGACGCTACTATTGATTCTCTTACTAACGACATTATCAGCCACTACGAAAACTATCGAGAAAACCTGCTAACCGGAAAAGCAATGATAGTTGCTTATTCTCGCGAAATCGCTATGAAAATTTACAAGCGTATTCTTGAGGTTCGCCCAAGCTGGCAGAAAAAGGTTAAGGTCGTAATGACCGAGAGTAATAAAGATCCTGAAGAGTGGCGTGCTGTTATTGGAAATAAGCATCACAGGGATGAGCTTGCTAAAGAATTCAAAGATAATAATAGCGAGATGAAAATCGCCATAGTTGTTGATATGTGGCTTACAGGATTTGATGTTCCTTCTCTTGCAACAATGTATGTCTATAAGCCAATGCAGGGATATAACTTGATGCAAGCCATTGCCCGCGTCAATCGTGTTTTTAAGGATAAAGAAGGCGGTTTGATTGTTGACTACGTGGGCATAGCGTCAGCATTGAAACAAGCCATGAATGACTATACAGCTCGCGATAAAAAGAACTATGGGGATACCGATATTGCTAAAGTTGCATATCCAAAGTTCCTTGAGAAGCTTTCCATTTGCCGTGATCTATTCCACGGATATGATTATTCCAAGTTTACGAATGGTACTGATCTAGAACGCTCAAAGACTATCACCGGTGCAGTTAACTTTATTGTGAGCATTGACAAGGAAAGAGAACGTGAAGACTTCATCAAAGAGGCACTGCTATTGCATCAGGCTTTGTCGCTCTGCTCATCACTTGTAGAGAGAGGCCTTCGAGTAGAAGCTGCATTCTTTGAATCTGTTCGCGTGCTTGTTATGCGCTTAATAAATCAGGGTGAAGATAAAAAAATATCTCTGCCGGAAATGAACGCTCGCATCAATGAACTTCTGAAATCCAGCATCAAGAGTGATGGCGTTATTAATTTGTTCTCTGATGTTAAAGAAGAATTCTCCCTATTTGATCCTAAATTTCTTGAGGAAATTTCAAAGATGAAGGAGAAAAACCTTGCTGTTGAACTTTTGAAAAAATTGATTGCTGAGCAGATACAGATCTATAGACGATCAAATGTAGTCAAATCCGAGAAGTTCAGCGAAATTATTCAAGGTGTTATGAATCGATATCTTAATGGGATGCTGACAAATGAAGAGGTTATTGAAGAGCTTTTGAAAATGGCACAGCAAATTCAAGATGCCCACAAGGCTGGAGATGAACTTGGCCTTTCTGAAGATGAGCTAGCCTTTTATGACGCATTAACCAAACCACAGGCTATTAAGGATTTCTATGAAAATGATGAGCTGATTGCCATCACTAAAGAACTTACTGAAACACTTCGTAAGAATCGTACGATTGATTGGCAAAAACGTGATTCCGCACGTGCTAAAATGCGCATGATGATTAAAAGGCTTCTCAAACAGCACCGCTATCCACCTGAGGGTATGGAGGATGCTGTCAAAACAGTAATGACTCAGTGTGAGCTGTGGACGGATAGAACAGATCTATAGTTTTGCATAATTTATGATCATTCTTCCAGTTCGATTTTTCAATGACACAAAGTGATGAAAAGACCCAAACGAATATGACGACACCTGCGCCGATTTTGTTTGGGCAGGAAGGATGAGCGATTCGGTGCTATAATTGAGAGCATGACTGTACACAAAGATATTAATAAACAAGGAGAAATGCATGGCTTTTGATTTTGATGCCGATTTTAAACCGGCCGCTCCGTTCACCGGCTTAGACGACCCAGCGACAGCTGACAGCCTGAGTTTTAACGGGGGCATCGCACAAAATAAAACAGATTTGCTGGCCGGACTGAATGAGCCGCAAAAAAAAGCAGTATTACATAAGGACGGACCGTTACTCATATTAGCCGGGGCTGGCTCGGGCAAAACCAAAGTTATAACTCATCGCATAGCTTATTTAGTTGAGCATGAAAATGTGCCGGCGTCATCGATCTTGGCGATAACTTTTACCAACAAAGCGGCTCAGGAGATGCGCCAAAGAATTATCAAGCTTATCGGCAACCGGGTACAAGGTATGTGGGTAGGCACATTTCACGCAATGTTTTTGCGAATCTTGCGCAACCACGCCGAATTGCTTGGATTTACCAAACGTTTTACGGTCGCCGATACAGATGATCAGCTCAAAATGATTAAAGCCTGCTTGGATGAGCTTGAATTTAATGACAAATCTTTTCCGCCGCGGCAAGTCCTCAGCATGATCAGCAAGGCCAAAAATCTATTGCAAAATCCGGACGACTATCGGCTGAGCGGCAAGGGAAACTACTTTATCAATCGAGTTGCCGATGTTTACCGCCTCTATGCCGCCAAACTGCAATCCGCCGATGCTATGGATTTTGACGATATTTTGTATTATGCCGTGCGGTTGTTTACCGAACACAAAGATGTTAGATATCACTACTGCCAATTGTTTAACTACATTTTGGTCGATGAGTACCAGGATACGAACGGCGCACAATATCGCCTGATTAAATTGCTGACTTCCGGCAAAAATAACCTTTGTGTCGTCGGTGATGATGACCAATCCATCTATTCGTTCCGTGGGGCGGACATCACCAATATTTTAAATTTTGAAAAAGATTTCCCGGCCTGCGAAGTGATCAAGCTTGAGCAAAACTATCGTTCCACAGAGTCGATTTTGGGCGCGGCCAATGCCATTATCGCCCACAACACGGAACGCAAGGACAAAACTTTGTGGACTGCCAAGGCCGGTGGCAACAAAATAAAACTCCTGAATCTTGCCAACCAAGACGCGGAAGCCAAATATGTAGCTGCCCAAATAATCGATATGCGACGCGCCGATCCGACGCTTAATTACAGCGATTTCGCGATCTTGTACCGGCTCAACGCCCTTTCCCGTTCCTTAGAATTTGCTTTGCGTGATCAGGGAATTGAATATCGTATATATGGTTCGGTTCGTTTCTTCGACCGCAAAGAGATTAAAGATGTGCTGGCTTATTTGCGTCTCTTGGCCAATCCTTACGATGGCATCTCTTTCAGCCGGATCATCAATGTTCCGCGCCGCGGCATCGGGGACATTACTCAGGCAGCGGTGCTTAATCTGGCTGAAACGGCCTCAATAACCCCACTAGAAGTTTGCCGGCGGGCCGGAGATTTCCCGAGCCTGGAACGTGCGGCTTATAAGTTGCAGACGTTTGCAGCATTGATGGATGAGCTGGCGGCTTCTTTACAAAATGCTAAAACATTTGCCATGTTCATTGACGGAGTTATCAATGATACCGGCTTGCAGGCGGAAATTATTAATCAGGCCAAAAAAACCGGTGAAGACCCGGCAGATCGTGTGGCCAACCTGCAAGAGCTGGTTTCCGACGTCGTGCAATTTGAGCATAATCCTTTGCCGCCGGATGTCGTCATGCTGGAAGCCGAAAACGATGAAGTTACCACTTGGAGCCGCAGCGAATTGCTGGATGCCTACTTGGATCGTGTTGCCCTCATATCCGGTAACGACCAAACCGAAGACGCGGATGCGGTAAAATTGATGACGATTCACAGTGCCAAGGGCTTGGAGTTTGCCAATGTATTTTTGATCGGAATGGAAGAGGGCATATTCCCCGGCTTCCGTTCTTTGGAGACAGAAAATGGGGTGGAAGAGGAGCGTCGGCTGGCCTATGTTGCGGTGACACGGGCTATGCGCCGTCTATTCATAACCATGGTCAGGGAAAGAATGCTTTATGGGCGGACCTCACATGAGATTCCGTCCCGATTTGTTGCGGAAATTCCGACCGAATTTTTGGAAACGCAACGCATTGCTGACGCAAACGAACGACATGCCGCGTTTGGGCGCACCGCTGCAGCTGGGCATTTTACCGCCGGCACAGGTTCTTTTTCCACAGCTGCTACAGCCGGAAATTCCGCGGCATCGGTATATTCCGCTTCATCCGGGCAGATAGCCTCGTCTGGGCGCAAACCACGGCCGAAAACCGAGTGCAGTTTTCAAGCGGTAAAAGCAGCGACGCTCGGGGCGTTAAGCGACAATCTCTCCAGTCCTGCAAATCCTGCAAATCCTGCGACGGGCAATATTTTACGGCCGGCCGACCTTTTTGTCGGTCAAATGGTTAGACATCCGCGCTTCGGGGTTGGCGAAATAGTTAGCTTGAGTGAGGTCAGCAACGATGCTATCGTCAATATTAATTTTGCTGACGGAAAAAAGCGGATGTTGGCATTAAGTGCCAAACTTACTGCGGCTGAATAGGTGAAGGGGCGGCAAAATCGTATGAATAAAAAACATCATTTTTTCGGTTTGCTTAGTCGTATGCGTTTAATTAAACGCTGGAGCTTGATGCGAAATTTAAACTCAGAAAACATCGCCGAGCATAGCTATGATGTGGCAATTATTGCGCACAATCTTGCCTGGCTACGAAAACTGCGTTTCGCTGATCAATATTCATGTTGCCCTGATCCGGGTAAGGTGATGCAGTTGGCTGTCTTTCATGATGCCCCGGAGATAATTACGGGCGATTTGCCGACTCCCGTTAAATATTATGATCAAAATTTGCGTCAATCGTTTGCCTGCTTAGAGGAACAGGCGATTGCCCGGCTGATTTCTCTGCTGCCGCTGGATTTGCAGCCGATTTATGCTGATTTATTGCGGCCGGATCGCGCTACCCAGGAGATCAACCAAGCCTTGCTGCTGGTGAAAGCCGCGGATAAACTTTCAGCGTATTTGAAATGCTTGCAGGAAACTCAGCAAGGAAATTCGGAATTTGCTCCGGCTCTCGCTACGACCTTAGCCGCTATCCATGCCTTGAAACTGCCCGAAGCAGAATGCTTTTTGACGGAGTTCGCCCCGTCCTACGTGTTACCACTGGACGAACTGCAGCCGGTAGCAGAAACTGCCGAAGGCCCGGCAACAGTACAGGCGAAAGGGCAACCGACAGTGCAGCCGAGAGAGCAACCAGCAGCGCAGCCAATCAACTTGGTAAAGGACAATTGTAATGATCATCAATAATCTTGATAAATATCCGCTCCGATCCGTTCTTGGCGGGGACAGTGCCGTCTGGCACAGCTTGCGACCGATTATTTTGCCACATTTGGCGGCAATGCTTTTAAGTGAAATCCTATTTTTCATAAATGACAGACTGCCGGATTCTGCGGCCTTGCCTTGGCCACTCGTCGCCGGTTTTCCGCTTGCTCTCAACATAATTGTCATCATTATTTATTATTTGAAATTACGGCATATACGCACACTGCTTAATTTATCTTGGCCTGTACAAAAAAACGACCAATTGATTTGTATGCGCTGCCTTTTGAGTCTGGCGGGGGTAGGGGTAGGCCTATACTATGGCCAAACTGTTTTTGGTATCAGCAAATTTTTTCTTATACCGCTGATTTATCTCGGTCTTATTTTCCTGCATTACGAATTGACAGTTTTGCCGTGGGAAATAATTTTGTATCTGGTTTTCGGCGGTTTGACAACCGTGGTTAGTGTGGTGTCATTTACCATTTTTGATCACTGGCTCAATGCGGGGCGATTGAATGGAGATTTTGACTGGACTTGGCCGAAGCTCTTATCTTTTATTTTGGCTATTTTATTCGCTTACTGGACTAATAGGCGTTATGTATTCGCAAGTAAAGGGGAAATTCTGGGTGAGTTTTTCCGCTTTGTCGTCGCGCGGGTCGGCAGTTCGCTCGTTTTTGAGGGTGGCGGGCTGTATCTTCTAGTCAACGTACTTGGTCTCGGCAAGCAAGCATCCAATTTGGCCGTGGCTATTTTAGTGGTGATAGCTAATTATGTGTTGAGCAAAGTTTCGGTTTTTAAAGTGGAGCGAACGTAATAATGTGGACATATGAAGAAGCAATGCAATATTTGAATCAGTCGCTGGTTTTTGGCCGAAAAAAAGGCCTATATCCAATGCGACAACTGTTGAATTATTTCGGTAACCCGGATCATAATCTCCGGTTTATTCATCTGGCCGGCACTAACGGTAAGGGCTCTACCGCTATGGCCTTGGCCGTGATGTGTGCTGCGGCTGGCCTCAAAACCGGTCTGTACACCTCGCCTTATGTTGAAAGATTTTCCGAGCGGATTCGTTGCCTATGCAAGGAAAACTATATGGCCGCTCAGGTGCAGCGTGGCGATGGAGAAATCGACAAGGAATCGCTCGCCCGCCTTTTAGCCAAAGTAAGAGCTGGGGTCGAAGCGATAACCCCGGCAATTAGTGCTTATTATGGCGAAAAATGGCAACCGTCTTATTTTGAAATTTTGACTGTTTCAGCTATCTTGTACTACGCGGAATTGCATTGTGATGTGGTGGTTTGGGAAACCGGGCTGGGTGGAGAATTTGACTCGACGAATGTCATCGAACGGGCCGAAATTACCATTTTGACAGCACTTAACTATGATCATTGCGAATATCTCGGCAACACTTTGGCTGAAATTGCCGCTGCCAAGGCTGGTATAATTAAGCCTGGCACTACGGTTTTCCTTTATGATATCTTAACAGCTTGTCCGGATCCTGTGGCCGCCGGTGAAGCTCTGCGGGTGGTAATGGACAAATGTCAAGCCTGTAAAGTTCCGCTGTATGTTATAAAACCTGGCGATTTTGCCGTCTGTGAACGTGGCCTTGATGGGATCGAGATCGACCTGCGGCAAGCTCCGACTTGCCTGTATAAGCCGGCCGGCTGCTCGTCCTTGCCAACCGGCAGCCCGTCCATGCCAACCGGCTGCTCGTCCTTGCCAACCGGCAGCCCGTCCATGCCAACCGGCTGCTCGTCCTTGCCAACCGGTATGATGAGAAAATATTTTATACCTTTGATCGGCCAACATCAGGCGATGAATATGGCGGTAGCGATTTTTGCCGGCGCGACATTTTTACGGCAGCAAACAAATTTTACCGACGCACAGACAGTAAGCACAATTGTTGCCGCATTGCCGGAACTGTACTGGCCGGCTCGCTTGGAAGTTTTGCAAAAAAAACCGCCGGTGTTGCTGGACGGCGCTCATAATGTTCAAGGTGCAACAGCTTTGGGGGCTGCTTTACATGACTTGGGCATCGGCCACGCGGCGATTTGGGTATGCGGCTTTGTGCGTGGAAAAAATCATGTCGAGATGGTCAGGCATTTGATCGATACGGTTGGCCGAGCCCCGCTCGCGATAATTTGCTTGACACCGCCTGAACCTAAGCGTGCCGTACCGGCAATGGAGCTGCGCCAAGACTTGACCAAACTTAATTTGTTTGCGTCGGCCGGTGGCGACACGGCCTTTTTTGTGGCCGCGGATCCTGCTGAGGCTTTAAGTATCTGGCAGCGAGACTATGCGACCGCCCCGTTGGTTGCTTTCGGTTCTCTTTACTTGGCTGGTCCGTTTAAGCAGGCATGGCGCAAATTCCAAGAAACGCGAAACAATGAGTGAACTAGGAACATTGAGCTGACTCAGTTACTGAGTTACGCAACAGCCCGGTTTTGTTTACCAAGCTGCCGCTGCCGGCCATGATACAAGTTTTAGCGGCCAAGATGAATTACTAGATTGTCTTATACGGGGAGAGCAATTTATAATATATACTGACGTCGGTTACCGAATCGGAACGGTGCTGCCCGACAGCTGGCAGATTACCGTAATGGCAGCCGAAATGTAAGTCCCATATTTTATAGGAGCAGATGATGAGATATATCAGCACACGCAGTGATTTCAGTACCGAAAGTTCAGCCGAAGTTTTAATCAACGGCATTTTACCGGATGGCGGGGTATTAGTACCGGAATATTTACCGTTTTATGATGAAGCCGGTTTGGCCGAGCTGGCACCACTTTCTTTTAACGAACGAGTTGTGCGCATTTTACACGATTTTTTGCCGGATTTTTCACCGACTAGATTGCGCGAGTGCGTAAGCAAAGCTTTTAACAAGGAAGCATTTCCCTCTGAACGTGTAGTTTCCGTGGTAGGATTAAATAAGTATTTGCAACATGAATACCTACTCGAAATGTGGTACGGACCGACCGGATCATATAAAGATATTGCGATACAACTATATCCTGAACTGCTGAATTTGGCCGCTACCTCCATGGGCAAAAATTGTCGCTACTGCTTTATCAATGCTACATGCGGTGATGCCGGAATTGCCGCTACAGCCGCTTTAAAGGATTTTCCACATACTGAGGCACTCATCCTCTACCCCCAACGTGGTTTAAATGAAGTGCAACGACGACAGTTATTGGATGGCCGTGGCAAAAATATTCTTATTCACCCGGTAAACGCAGGTTTTGATCAAATCCAAATTCTGACCAAAAAGATATGTCAGTCGGAGGAAATCCGACAAGCGGCAGTGGAGGCGGGAAAGTTAGTCGTAACAGTAAACGCCAAGAGCTGGGGACGGCTTTTACCCCAGGTGGCGGTATTTGTTTCAGCCTATGCTGACCTGCTGGCCACGGGTGAAATTACAGCGCACGACAAATTGAATGTCGTCGTTCCGAGTGGTAATCTCAGCAATTTACTGGCGGCATGGTATGCGCGGCAAATGGGGGTGCCGTTTCGCCATTTGGTCTGTGCTTCCAACCGAAATAAAGTTACTTCTGATTTTTTCAGCAGCGGCAAGTTTGATGCCAACCGTAAATTGATGCATACAATCGCGCCGAGCATGGATATTTTGCGTCCGGAAAATATGGAGCGGTTGTTGTTCGAGCTGAGCGGCCATAACTATGAGCGAGTCAACGCTTGGGAGCTTGCGTTAAGCAATGACGGCGGATATCAGGTGGAAACGGATATATTGCGCCGTATTCAGGCAGTTATGGTCGGTGGTTTTGCTGATGACAATGCTATTATGCGCACGATCAGGGAAGTATATGATCGAACCGACTTTGCGGTTGACCCACATACGGCGGTTGGCTTTAATGTGTATGGCCGATACGAACAACGTTCCAAAGATGAAGCGAAAGTGCTGTATGTTTCGCCAACAAGCCCGTATAAAACGCCTAAAGTCATGTCCAATGCTTTAGGATTGGGTAAGGGGGCCGCTTCCGTGCCTGAAACCGAGCTGATCAGTGATCTAGCAAAAGAAATAGGGGTGTATTTGCCGAAACAACTGGAGAGCTTAATCAATGCGGCTACCCCTGCTGCAACGGTTGCGGCCACTGCAGAGACGGCTACGGCGATCGAAACTAATACTAATACCGCTGCGGACAACGACAACACCAAGGCTAATGTGGCGGCCACGGCTACGGTGGATGAAACTGATGTTGTCGCTGTGGACAATATCAAGGCTAATAATATGACGGCTATGTCTCAGTCTATGTCTAAGCCCACGTCTCAGCCGACATCTAAGCTCGACGTCAGTGAAGAGCCTGTTTCATTGACCCTACAACAGGTCATGCCGGCGGTGCTTGAATTTGTCAGACACGGCTGCGATTAACTGGTGAAGCAACACAACGACACGCCAGTATAACTTTTCTAACGCTCAACGGGGCAGCATGTCCGTTGCTCTTGCAACACTAATTTTTTATTAAAGCAGACAGTACATAATTGGCCATCAGCAGTCCGGCGGTTGCCGGAACAAATATCATTGAGGCCGGTGGCATTCGTTTGCCGTCTACCGCTGGGGTGCGCAAAGGAACCTCCGAGCTGAACACAACCGGAAGATGCCTTATGCCGCGATGCCGCAGTTCAGTGCGCATGACTTTAGCCAGCCGACAGTTGTAAGTTTTGCTGATGTCACTTATGCCCATTTTGCTTGGATCAAGGCGATTACCGGCTCCCATGGCACTGATAATCGGAATGCCATTTCCCAGACAATACTCAATTAAGTGTATTTTGGCACTGACCGTATCTATACAATCCAAAACAAAGTTTACATCGTCAATAAAGTTCAGCTCGGTTGTGGGGCGTATAAAAATTTGCCTGGTTACAACGTTAATCTGAGGGTTTATTTGCGCTATCCTTGCCTGTGCGACCGCAACTTTCGCCTGCCCCAAAGTCGCTTCGGTAGCGATAATCTGTCGATTTAAATTGGACAGAGCCACCGTGTCGGCATCGACTAAGATCAGATTACCTACACCGGAGCGCGCCAATGCTTCCATGGCCATCCCTCCGACGCCTCCAACTCCGAAAACAGCTACTTTACTTTGAGTCAACTTGCGGCAAGCGTTTGGGCCGATTAGCCGCTCCGTCCTGCTGTCGGCGCGTTCTTGCGAATTACAAGCAGATGTATCGCAGCAAGGTGAGCCGCCTTTGTCGCCAAGACCGCTGTGCGGGTGGAATTTAGCAGCCGCTGCAGTGGGATTTGCCGTGGGAGTTGCAACGGGGTTTGCTGTGGGACTTGCTGTGGGACTGGCAATTGGATTATCTATTGTCATGCTATTCTCCATTGGTTAAAATTAATAATAGGGATCGCGACCGGCTCAAGAATTAAAAGTGGCTAGGACGCGAACCGGGAATAGTATAACTGAAGGAGACGAAAATTTGAAGATTCATCCTCCGGAACAATATGGCGATAACTTAACGACATCTGCCGCCTCTGATAAAACCGTTCAGGATCCGAATCAAACTGCGGATAAAAATGGTCAGAATCCGGATCCGACTCACGCTGCGGATAAAAATGCCCGGAATCTGCCTTCTGCCGCGGCCGGACGATATTTTCGCTGCTTTGCAGCGCGACGAACTAAAATTTTACATGGCAAAATTGATGAAAGAGTGCTGAGCTTTTTCACCCTTTTGCTTATGGGAGGTTTTTGGTTGAGCGGGTGGGGGAAACCTTTAATGCTGTTTCCATGCTTTTTTATTATCTTTTATGAAAGAAAATCGGAACTGTTGCGTTATATGGCGACTGCCGCTTTGATGTGGACAATGCTGAACTTGATTTTGCTCGCCGGAACAGAACTTTTTGAAAACATATATGTGGCGAAACTGCTTGAGCACATCAAAACTTTGCCGCCGACATTGCTTGCGAAAACTAATAGATTATCTTACAATATTCAAGCCGATATCGTCGCCGCACAAACCAAACGTATAAGTGCGTTGCTTGGCAATTTAGCTGGCCTCGGGTTTGCCGGTCAAGCGGTTGCTGCAATCTGGCGAAAACAGCTCAAACTTCCTTTGGTAGATGACCTGACACTTCGGCTCCTTGCCTGTTTTAAAACAAACTAAACAATAAATAATTGTCTCAGGAGGGTATTATGGAAAACAAAATCATTCGCGCGTTAACAATTGCCGGCAGCGATGCTAGCGGCGGGGCGGGGATGGCCGCTGATTTAACGACTTTCGAGGAATTCGGTATCTTCGGCCAAGTCGCTTTGACTACGGTCGTTAGTATGGATCCAGCCACGTGGGGGCATAAAGTCCAAGACTTGCCGCTTCAATTGGTGCAAAGCCAACTCGACACCGTTTTCGCTTCTGATGTGCCGCTGCACGCTATGAAAACTGGGATGCTCGGAACTCCGGAAATTGTGCGCTTGGTACGCAAAACCATCGACAGCCACACTATTGGCAAGGTAGTTATTGATCCGGTTCTCGTATGTAAGGGTACCGACGAGGTGCTGAATCCGAGCACAGCCGATGCTATACGCGCTGAACTCCTGCCGGTTGCCGATGTTGTTACCCCAAACGTCTTTGAAGCAGGGGCTTTGTCGGAGATGGGAAAACTTGAAACTTTGGAAGAGATCAAGGAAGCAGCCCGCAAGATTTGTGCGTTGGGAGCGAAGACAGTAGTCATCAAGGCCGGCCGTACGTTGACTGGAGATAAGGCAATAGACGTTTTTTATGATGGCCGGGAATTTACCTTGCTGGAGATGGATAAAGTAACCTTGGCCCATACCCATGGAGCCGGTTGTACATTTGCGGCCGCTGTTACCGCTGGACTTGCCTTGGGTAAGAGCGAAAAAGAAGCGGTTGCTGCGGCGAAAGACTTCGTCTATGCTGCATTGGTACATGGATTTGCTTATAATAAATTTGTTTCCCCGGTATTCCGTCCGGCTCAACGTTGCTGCCGATAATCAAGGCTGCTGCCGATAAGCCGATAAAACGAAAAATTAGGAAGCAAAAAATTAGGGCTAAATAATAAAACAAAAGTGACAAAAGAAAGCCCAGGGAAGATAAATAGATAAAAAGCCTGCCCCGTACAATACGTACGAGGCAGGCTTTCTTCATTATCACTTATTGACTATCAATCTAAAGGACTTAATACGCTCATCCTTCGTTAAGGTTCTATCTACATCTAAAGGCAATTACAGCAAGCTTTTTTCAGTTTCCGGATCGAACAGGTGGATAGATTCCGGCCGGAAGGTGAAGGAAACTTCAGTGCCGAACGACACGCCGCCCTTGAATTCAACCGGCAAATCGGTGGTCGGAACACGTAAAACGATGTCGTATTTATCTACGGTTACGTGCAGGTGGTACTCACTACCCATCATTTCCGACACGTCAACCTTACCAGTCAATGTGTTTTCACTGGGTGTATGTACAAAGTCAATATGCTCAGGTCTTATGCCCAATGTAACATCTTTAGAGGTGATCCCTTGCGCCGCCAACTTCTTGGCTGTTTCACCTGTCAGTTTGATTTTGGCAGTGCCGACTTGCACCATATAATCATCATCTTTGCCGGTAACCTTGGCGTCAAAGAAGTTCATTTGCGGTGTGCCGATAAACCCGGCGACAAAAATATTGGCTGGATGTTCAAATACTTCCTGAGGCGTACCTATTTGCATGATGTGACCATCTTTCATGATTACGATACGATCGCCTAAGGTCATGGCTTCGGTCTGGTCATGCGTAACATAGATGAAAGTTGTATTAATTCTATGGCGCAATTGAATAATCTCAGCACGCATCTGGTTACGTAATTTAGCGTCCAAATTTGACAACGGCTCGTCCATCAAGAATACTTTAGGTTCACGGACAATTGCCCGTCCGATCGGTACACGCTGACGTTGACCACCGGACAGTTGCTTCGGCTTGCGATCCAAGTATTCGGTAATTCCTAAAATCTTAGCAGCTTCACGCACTCGCTGATCAATTTCTGCCTTAGGCATTTTGCGCAACTTAAGCGCGAAAGCCATGTTTTCATAAACGGTCATGTGCGGATAAAGAGCGTAGCTTTGGAACACCATAGCGATATCTCGATCTTTTGGCTCAACTTCGTTCATTCTTTTGCCATCGATCAGCAGCTCGCCGTCGCTGATTTCTTCCAAGCCGGCTACCATTCGTAAAGTGGTTGATTTACCACAACCGGATGGGCCAACTAGGACGATGAACTCTTTGTCGGCAATGTCCAAGTTGAAACCGTGTACCGCAGTTACTTTGTTCTCATAAATTTTTTTGACATCCTTTAATGTTACAGTTGCCATATCTACCCATCGTGATAAATTCGCCTCTGCTCATTTACCTTGCCTTGAGGGGGTCGAACCCTCAGACTTTACGACACGTCTCCACATTGTCGCACCGCCGATGTGCGGAACCTCCTGTTTGAGTTGCCCCGGATTATGGAGAGGGGCGGTTGTTGTTCTTTCTTATTATAAACTACCTTTGACAATTTGACCATGCTTAATTACCGATTTCACGGAAAAATCAGGGCTCAATACGACAATATTCGCCATTTTGCCCAAATCTAAGCTGCCATAAAGGTCATAAATGCCGACTGTTTTGGCGGAATTGACAGCTGCAGCTTTTACTGCATCAGCCGGATTGATGCCGAAGCTTATTGCCGTACGCATGCAATCCATCAGATTAGTTACGGAGCCGGCGATTGTCCCGTCTTTTAAGGTTGCTAATTTGCCCTTGACGATTACGTCTTGTCCACCTAGAGTGTAATCTCCGTCCGGCATGCCGGCGGCGCGCATGGTGTCACTTACTAAAATCATTCTTTCTGCTCCGAACATCTTGAAAGCGGCCCGAATCGCCGATTGATGTACATGAATACCGTCCGAAATGATTTCCGTACGGACTTCTGCATGATCGAGTGCGGCCCCGATGACGCCTGGATCGCGGTGCGCTAAAGGCGGCATGGCATTGAACAAATGGGTAAGAGATTTTGCCCCTGCTTCCATACCGGCTGAGGCTTGCTCATAGTTGGCCATGGTGTGAGCTATGGAAACGGTTACCGTTTTGGCTGCTTCACGGATAAAGTCGACTGCACCGGGTAGCTCCGGCGCAATTGAAACCAGTTTTACCAGATGACCGGAAACGGTTTCCAACTCGTGCAGCAAGCTTATATTAGGTTCTTGCAGCCAAGCTGCGTTCTGCGCACCCTTTTTGGCGGGAGAGAGAAATGGCCCCTCTAAATTAATCCCGACAATTGTCGCACCTGGGCGATTGGCTTCACGATGCTCCCGAGCTGTCCGGCAGATCTTTTTCAGCTGTTCGGCCGCCAAAGTCATACCGGTCGGGCAAATCTGTGTAACTCCGCAGCTAAGCTCGTATTCCGCTATTGTTGCGAGGCCTGCGGCATCGCCGTCCGAGAAATCTGCGCCGCGGCAGCCGTGAAAATGAATATCGGTAAGTCCCGGGATTATGTAGCAGCCTGACACATCATATACATTTGTATCTGAGGCCAGCGGTGTCGCGATTTTTTCACCCTGCCAAGCGACATCTGCCCGCACGAAACCGCATGCCGGATCAAATTTTAAACCGTTCTTTAAAAGCATAAATACACTTCCTTAACAATATTTTTCTATAGCTTCTTTAATCATAGTGCAGCACGCCTCGATAACTGCCTCGTCGGCCGGAACAGCCGGAGCCAACGGCTTTCTTACGCTGCCGATGTCAGGACCGCCCTGCTTACGAAGTACAGCTTTGATAATGGCATACATGTTGCCGTGTCCGGAACAAAGTTTGTAAATAATTCGACAAATATCGTTCTGGATCGCGGCGGCCAAGGCAATATTTCCTTGCAGCAATTCGGTGCGCGCCTTGAGAAACAGCTCCGGCATGGCAGCGTAAGTACCGCCGATACCGCCGACAGCCCCGATAGTCAGGCCGGAAATAAACTGTTCGTCAGGTCCGTTAAAGACGATCAATCCTTCGTCATGGAACATTTGGATATCTTGCACCGGCATTGAAGAGTTTTTCACTCCGATAACATTCTTGTTTTTCTTCATCTCGCGCAACAGTGACATAGTCAGAGCGGTGCCGGCCAGTTGCGGGATGTTGTAAATGATGAAAGGTGTGTGCGGGGCGGCGGCGGAAATATCATTCCAATATTGGGCAATGGCATGTTCCGGCAAATGAAAATAAATCGGTGGAATGGCGGCAATCGCATCTACCCCCAAACTTTCGGCATGGGCGGCAAGTTCGCAGCTGTCCGCTGTATTGTTGCAAGCGACGTGGGCAATGATCACTAACCTGCCGGCGGCCGCGGCAACGACGTTCTCCAAGACTGTTTTACGTTCGGCAACACTTTGGTAAATACATTCACCGGATGAACCACCGACGTAAACGCCTTGAACATGTTTACTTATCAAATATTCGGTAAGCGCACGTACAGCTGAGGGACTTATTGCGCCGTCAGCGTCATAACAAGCATAAAAGGCGGGGAAAACCCCTTGAAATTTTTTCGTATCCATAATGAAACTCCTATTCTAGAGCTAAAAGCTCTGTAACGTTAATTTATCAGACTGAGCGAGTGACTGCCACTGTAGGCCGTTGCGGCGACCTGATCTATTACTTGTTGTCGTATCTTAACCCTTAAGAAGCGGCAAGGCTCGTTCACCCTTTAACCGCACCCATAGTAATACCTTGAGTGAAGTATTTCTGGAAGATTAAGAAAATAGTGACAATCGGCACGGCAGCCAAAGCGGCACCGGCCATAATCAGTCCGAAGTCACTGGCCATTTCACCTTGCAGATTGGCGATACCGAGGGAAATGGTCAAATTGTTATTGCTGTTCAGCATGAGCAATTGCAGGAAATAGTCATTCCACGAGTTGATAAAGGTGAAAATGGCCAATGCTCCTACGCCGGGCTTGATTATCGGCATTACCACACTGTTGAAAGTACGTAATTCTCCGGCTCCGTCAATTCGTGCCGCTTCCAACATCTCAGTCGGGATGGTTTCGGAAAACTGCTTCATCAGGAAGACCCCGAATGGCCAACCGACAGTCGGCAAAATAACGGCCAACAAATTATCGTGAATACCGAGAAAGGCCATTTCTTTCAAAAGCGGAATCAAAATAACCTGTTTAGGCAAAGCCATGGCGGCAACCATCAGTGAAAACAGGAACACCCGCCCCTTAAAACGCTTTTTCGCCAATGCATAACCGGCCAAGGAAGCGGTGACGCAAGTCAAGCCCATCGCGGCAACTGCCATTAATACCGTGTTAAACAGCCAGCGAAAGGCCGGACGCTCAAACAAGCGAACATAGTTGTCCAATGTCGGAGCCTTGGGGAACCACTCCGGATCAATGGCGTTGATGGCCGCGGCGTCCTTCAGAGACCCGGTGAGAATCCAATACAGCGGGAAAGCGAAAAGTACGGCCAGAATGAACATTATGATCAGTGATACTACGTAGTACGGACTGCTTTTTTTTGCTTTTAACATGAGACCCTCCTAACTATTAGCCTTGCCGGCAACTTTAAATTGGACGGCGGAGAACAGGGCAATAATTATTGCCAAAATGATACCCATGGCATTGCCGTACCCGTATTGGAACAGTTTGAACGCATTGTAGTAAATATAGTACATTATGGTTTGGGTCGAGTCTTGCGGACCACCGGAAGTCAACAACTGAATTAAAGCGAAACATTGGAAACTGTTGATGGTCGTAATTACAACGATGTATAGCGTTGTGGGCATAATTTGCGGCCATTTTATCCGCCAAAAAACCTGCAGCTTTGTTGCTCCGTCGACCGAGGCGGCTTCGATCAGTGACTGATCAACGTTACCTAACGCGGAAACGTACAACACGATCGGTTGACCGATAGAAGTTGTGAAAAGGATCAGGATAATGCACCATATAGCGAAATGAGCATCTCCGAGCCAGCTGATATCCTTGTCGATGAGACCTAGATGAACCAATATGTAGTTGAAAATTCCGCTATCTTTATCAAACATCCATTTCCAAACAACTGTAACGGCGACACTTCCGGTGACTACCGGCAGATAAAAGATACAGCGGAAAAATGATCTTAGTGCAGCGCGCATCGGATAAATGGCGGAAGAGACCCACAAAGAAAAAATGGTAACGACCGGAACGGCGACAACGACAATAAGAATTGTATTGCGCAAAGCTTTATGAAATATCGGGTCGTTCAGCAAGCGTTTATAATTATTGAACCCGATAAACTCGAATGCTGTATCGGTATAATTAAAAACACTTGAAACCAGACAAATTAGCATCGGTACGACAACGAAGCCGACAAAAAATATTAAGCTGGGAAGTAAGAAGAGGTAGGCTGAAGTTGTTTCACGGCGTGCCAGAATACGACTGCGATCGCCCGGATTGGGGACGGTGGACATGATTATTCCCTCTCTTTCGATAAAAATACGTGTAGTAAAGCTGATAATGCAATAGCAATCAGGTTGCGGTTGCAATAAGAACGCACCCGCTCGCGAAGAGCGGATGCGTTAATTAATTTATGCTGTTCAGCAATTATTTCGTTGCAGCTGCTCTATTAGCTGTTTTGGAATAGGTATCTACAGCAGTCTTTACATCAGTGCCGCCGAAGATTTGTTGGAGCATGTTCCACCAAGCGGTGCGTTGTTCAGCCCAACCGGCGGTTACGTTGTAATAATCGCCTAAGTAAGGCATCATAACTGAAAATTCAGCATTCTTTTCTTTTTCAGTGCCGGTGTATATATCACCCAATGAAGCACGAGCTGGGAAGAAACCGGTGGCATAAACGCTCTTTTTGGCTTGGTCTTTGTCATCACAGACAAATTTGATGAATTTCTTGGCCGCGGCTATTTTGGCTTCGTCGCCATTGTTGAAAATACCGAAACCCCAGATACCGCCAGCTAATTGCGGCTTATCCATGGAGGTCGGGAAAGCCATAGCAAAAGGTTTGAATTTTACTTGCTTGGCATATTGTGCGGCATTGGAAGCGTTCCAGCAGAAGGATACGGCCGTCGTTCCATTGGCGAATTTCTGCAGTTCTTCTGCGGCGGCGATTCCTGCATCATAGCTTAAGCTGCCTTCTTTGACCATATCGGCGATGAGTTGAAGTCCTTTGACTCCCTTTTCTCCATCGATGGTGTATTTGGTGTGATCTTTATCAGTAAATTCGGCTCCGTATAGGTTGGTAACGAGGGCACGAGTACCTTGGTCACCGCCCTGACCGCCGCAATATACGATACCGGAGGACTTGGTTTGCTTGCTTTCGGCAACGGCTTTCATTGCTTTGCGGAAGTTTTCGGTCGTCCAAGTGCGAGTTTTTTGATCAAGATATTGCAAAGCGTTAGCTTTTTCGAATACATCATAGTTGATGGCCATGCAGTGGGTGGTCATGCAAAGTGGGTATTCGTAGAATTTACCATCTTTGGTATGGCAGGCATCGACTATAGCTTGGCTGGTAGCGACAATGTCTTTCTTAACTTCATCGGTCCACAAGTCTGAAATGTCGACCATTTTACCTTTGGCACCCCAGTTGGCTACCAAGCGTTCCGGACCTTCTAAAATGATGTCGGGAGCGGTTTTTGCTTCGAGCGCGGCAGTAACTTTATCGTCACCGGATTTGTAATCGAGGTACTCTACTTTGACCTTGATATTTGGCTCTTTTTTGTTGAATTCAGCGATGAAAGCATCAACGGTTTTGGCGTCTTTCCACTCACCGATGGGGTATGTCCACAGGGTTATTTCAGCCGCTTTACTTTCGCTTTTTTCAGCCGCTTTAGCGTCGGTTTTGCCGCTTGCCGGCGCTGTTTCCTGCTTGTTGCAGGCTGTCATACCGAGAACCATGGCTCCGGTAAGCAACGCCGCCACTATCTTTTTGTGATTCATCTTGCAATCCTCCCGTTAATTGTTTATTGATTTTGTCGTAAACAATGCGCACATATAGCACGCTTTATGGTTAAATTGTATAAGAGTGTTTCGTCTTTGTCAACAAAAAATGGAAAAAATTTTTACGATTTCTTGCTAAATGGTAAAAATTTTCAAAATCGTTTCAGGCATGTTTGTCCGCTAAAGCATCGGCAATATTTTTGCGATGGACGCGGCAGCTTTCTTCGTCGCGGCGACAAACTTCTGTAAACAATATGTCTAAGACAAAAAGCTGCGCAATGCGTGCAGCGATTGAGCCGAGTTGCAAGGGATTTTCGTTGGAGCCACATTGCAGGACAACATCGGCCGCTTTTCCTCCGGGGGAGCAGGGAAATCGGGTGACTAGGATGAATTTAGCGGCAGATTTGTGTACTATCGGCTGCACTTCAAGTAAGTCACGGGTCGCGCCAGAATAAGAAAAATATAAAACGGCGTCTTTGGCAGTCAGTTGGGTGGCGACAATGGCCTGCAAATGTGAGTCAGCGATCGCAAAGTATCCAGGCAGGGCAGTGGTGAACAGATGAGCCGCCTCTTGCGCCATAATCATTGAGCCGCCTTGCCCCATGCACAAAATCTTTTCAGAACGGCAAAGAATATCCGCTGCTGCAGTTACGGCGTTGAAATCAATGAGGTTTAGTGTCTGTTGTAAAGCCGTTTCATTAACTTTCAGAAGTTTGTTTCCAATTAATTCGAGGTCATCTTTGGGAAAAATTTCATCCGCCAGAGGATAGGGACGGGAGGGAAGGCTGCCCGCATTGGCAATGGCCAGTTTGAAAGCATTATAGCTTTTATACCCGATTTGCCGGCAAAACCGGGAGACGGTAGCTTCGGCTACTTCACTGGCGGCGGCCAACTCGGATATTGACATAAACTGAGTATTAAGCTGCTGACTGATAACAAAATCGGCCACTTTTTTTTCGGCGGCCGTGAGTTGGTAGTAGTGGTGAATAATTTTACTGAAAACATTATTGTTTTCGGTTTTAGCTTCAATGGATCGACCGGTGCAGGCGTTGCTTTGACCGATTTCAGTGGCATTTTTGTCAAGCATGGATTCTCCTTATAAGACGATACAAAGCGATGTAAATATAGTTTTAAGAATATCGGCGAGGAAGGGCGATCCTGTCGCCCTTTGCCGATCAATGATTACTTATATACTTATACTTCCCGGATGTAAGCGATTTATTTCTTAATTCGTTTTTCGACTATTTCTTTGCCAAAATTTGATCAATTATTTTATCTGTCATAATTAAGCTGCGCATGACGTGGAAGGGGCCTTTGAACGTGCTACCTTTGCAGGGCGGTTCCGTTGGCTTACCGTCGCGCCGCAGATAGCCGTACCATTCGCCATAGGTCGGATCGGAAAAGTGATCGCGGCAATATTTTACTGTTCGTTTAAACCAATCTAAATATTTTTCATCTTCGGTATCACGGTACAACATCATAGAAGCAATCATAATTTCGTTATGCGGCCACCAGAGTTTCATATCGTGTTCGTAAGCTTCCGGTGGGCAGCCTAAACAGTCGATAAAATACAACAAACCGTCGTATTCTTTGTCCCAGCCGGCTTCGATGGCATTGTTAAAAATATTGGCGGCGATGTTGTGTAACTCCATATCATGACGTCGATTGGCTTCCTCCAGCATGAACCAGCTACACTCAATATCGTGGCCGGGGTTGACGATGCGTCCTACAGTGACATCACGCATGAATTCGCCGTTCAACCCCACGGTTTCCAGGGTGCATTTCAGTTCAGGCTTATAGTGATATTTCACGATGGAGTCAGTGCATTCGGCGGCTCGGCGACGATAAATTTCCTGATAAGTTGAATCGTGGTCGACGCGTTGTAGCACCGCAGTTATGTTGAGATAAATCATCGGATCAGCGAGTGAACGGCCGCTGCGTGTTGCAGGATCGGTTTTCGGGCCGAAACCGGTTGGATCTTTGATAAGTCCATTGTTAAGTTCATAAATCAGCTCATAGGCGGCACGCGCTCGTTCCAGGCAAGCCTTTTCTCCGGTCAATCCGAAATATTCAGCATTGGCGATGCAATAAAAACCTTCCGAGAAGCAGTAACGCCGTTGACGCAAGGGTTTTCCGTCCGCAGTTACCGTAAAATACATGCGGTTGCCGGCGGCGCGATTGATACAATATTTTTCCATAAAATCGAGGCAGGAGCGCGATGCTTCGAGCCATTTCTGCTTTACGCCGTAAATGTGGCAGAGATAGGCATAAGTCCAAGCACAACGTCCCTGCATCCAGACACTTTTATCAGTAGAATAAATCTTGCCGGCGCGGTCGAGACAGGTATATACCCCGCCGTGTTCACGGTCGATACCGTGTTTTAGCCAAAATTCGGAACAGTGCATCAGTTCCGCTTTAGCCCACTGTTGGTATTGCATCAATTCTTCTGTATTCATTTTAATACCTCACCTGAAATTTACTCGGCAACTGCCGGCGGACGGTTTGATAATAACATCGCTGAAAATAATTTTCAATCGACGACGATTTGGGTAGAAATATTGTAATGGAACATGTTAAGATTAAAAAAAACTAGGTGAGGTGCAGTATGGAACGTTGGGGCATTCAAGTCGAAATTAAGAATAAACCGCAGCTAGATAAAAATTTTATACCGCTAAACAAATTCAATGAGGCTTTCTTAAAGACGGCTCATGAACCGTTTGCGGTGGCTGTGGAGCGAGCCGACAAGCAAATTGCTGCTTGGCATACGTTTATTCACGGTACCGCGGCTATGGCCAAGGCGGACATATACTTCTTGGAGCGCATGATCAAGGCAATTTTATGGCTTAAAGGCGGTTTCCGCATTTATTTAGCCGGCAACCGGAGTATCTGTGCCGAGTTGGCCAAAATTTTTGCGGCGAACGGTAAGCGCGCCTTTGATTATAAGTTTATGTCCGGAGTCTATGAACATGAATTTGAAGTGGTAGTTTGCGATAAAATTCCGCCGGAATATTCAAAATCAGAAGCTCTGGGTCGGCATTTAGATGGTTGCCGGATCGGATTTGACGCTGGCGGCAGTGATCGTAAAGTTTCCGCCGTCATCGACGGGAAACCGGTGTATAGTGAAGAAGTTGTCTGGTTCCCAAAGATAACTGCGGATCCGGAATACCATTTCAATGAAATCGTTACCGCAATGAAGACGGCGGCTGCTAAAATGCCGCGGGTAGACGCTATCGGTATTTCTTCGGCGGGCGTTTATATAAATAATCGTACGATGAACGCCTCATTGTTCCTAAAAGTAAGTCCGAGTGACTTTGAAAAAAAGGTTAAGGATATTTATATTAGAGCGGCCAAAGAAATCGGGGATGTTCCAGTTGTCGTTTGCAATGACGGTGATGTTACCGCTTTGGCTGGGGCGATGAGCCTAGATGCGGACAATATCCTTGGAATTGCCATGGGAACGAGTGAAGCGGTCGGTTTCGTCGATAAAGACGGCAAAGTAACCGGCTGGCTGAATGAACTGGCGTTCATGCCTTTGGACGCCAATCCGGAGGCGGAAGAGGACGAATGGTCTGGGGACATTGGTGTCGGATGTAAGTACTTTTCTCAAGATGCCGTCATTAAGTTGGCTCCCCAAGCAGGAATCGAATTAGATCCTGAGCTTTCGCCGGCGGAAAAACTCAAGGTAGTGCAGGGATTGATGCTGGCCGATGATGAAAGAGCAGCGGCCATATATAGATCGATCGGCACGTACCTCGGGCATGCATTAGCTTTTTATTATGATTTCTATAAGTTTGAATATGTCTTGCTTCTGGGAAGGGTGATGTCCGGCAAAGGCGGCGATATCATCATGGCTGAGGCTAAACGTGTCCTTGCTGACGAGTACTCCGATTTGGCCGCGGTTATTAAACTTACTTTGCCTGATGAAAAATTCCGTCGAGTGGGGCAATCGGTCGCGGCTGCCTCATTGCCAGAGCTGAAATGATATGCGACTTTTCGATCCGGATAACGCACTTTTCCGTCGGGTAGGTATGGTGGCTGATGTGTTTGGCCTGAGCATATTATGGCTTTTTACATCAGCACCGTTATTCACTATGGCTCTTACTTCGGCTGCTTTGTATGATGCTGTCTACCACTCGTTACGTCTGAAAGAAGGTCATGCTTATGCGCGTTTTTGGCAGAGTTGTCGGCAAAATTGGCGGATACTACTCCCGGCCGGCTTGATCTGGGGCGTTGCCGCTTACTGGCTGTATTATGCGGTCAGTTTGGCGGGCGCTCTGGCACATGGCGGTGATAAAACGGCAATTATAATTTACACAGCCGCGAAAATATTGTTAGTTATCCCGTTCGGCTGGTGCGTTTGGTCGGTCGTTATATTGGCGAGGTTCCGGCGAACCTTAAAAGAAGCGCATGTTTTAGGCTTCAAACTGGCGCTGGCTTCCTTGCCCTCCACCATTGTGATGGTGTTGCTGGTTGTGGAAATCTTTAAACTTGGCGCGAAATATTATTTTACGACGCTGGTTTCGCCGGTGCTGACGGCATGGCTGCTGTCGCTTTTTGCCGAAAGAATTTTTGCCAAATACACCAAAGATGACAGTGAGCACTGATATCAATTTGCTAATCAAATATGACCGGATTTTGCCAATTCTCTTCAAGTGTTTTATAATATAAAAAGTTTCTTGCGCCGTTGCAGCGGTGATGGCCGATGAAATTTAATTTTGTTCTCGTAGCTCAGCTGGATAGAGCGACCGCCTCCTAAGCGGTAGGTCGGAGGTTCAAATCCTCTCGGGGACGCCATAAAATGACGACATAACGGATACAATCCGGTGTCGTCTTTTTTTGTGTCTTGAAATCGTTGGTATTAGGGTGCAGAGATTACCAGAACTGAGATTCAAACGCTGTTTATTAAAGGCGCAAATATGCTGGTTAAAGATAAACAAGAAATCATCGCAACACATAAAGAGATGGTAAAAATACCGGTTTTGAGTTTGATAAATTCTAATTTAAAGACAGAGTATTCTTGGTATATTATAAATAATATCAACATGAAGAGGCTTGATTAATATGAAAATATTATTTTTACACGGACTTGGTCAGAATAAAATATCGTGGGGCGAAACGATACAATTACTTAATTGTAGAGATGTAAATTGTATTGATGTAATTCCAAACAACATCGAAAATCAGAGTTTTAGTTCTTTAGCAAATCAACTTGAGATTAAAATAAATGAGGAAAGCAGCCCTTTGATTATTTGTGGTTTAAGTCTAGGTGCAGTATTAGGACTGGAGTTATATTTTAGGCAACCCCAAAAAAATTGCAGCGTTAATTTTGGCTGCACCACAATACAAGATGCCTAAATTTCTTATTTGTATTCAAAATATGGTATTTAAGTTGACGCCAAATAAGATATTTTCCAAAATGGGAATATCAAAAATCCTGCTGAATTAGCGAGAATTATAAACAGAATTTACGAAGAAAATAAATGAAATATTTTTATAGAAAACTATATACAAGATACAACGCACGCATTTTTTGTGAAAGAGTCTAAAGAAAACCCGCCAACAATTTATTACAATGACATGTTTGAATCAGAAGGCGCAATCCGTCTTTCTATTTTTCATGAAATTGGGCATTATATTTGCGAAGATGAAGATGATTCTAAAGATGATTTAGCTGATTATTTTGCACGGCATTTTATGTGTCCAACTGCTTATCTTATGTTGAAGGGTATAGAATCACCTAATGAGATTGTGGCATTTTGTGGTGTAAGTTTTGAAGCTGCGCGCAATGCAAGCGCAAATATTGCAAGTCGTAAGAAAAAATTCGGATTTAAATTATTTAGTCATGAAGAGGAATTTATAAAAAAGATTGATCCAATAGCATCGGTTGCATGAATCGGCATAAAAGGGGGAGTAAACGTGAATGAACCAGTAAATTAAAACGCTCCTGAATTGTTGGAGCAATTCAAAAGCGTTTTATGTAGGCGTTATAAAACACCCATCTAAGTAATGAACATTTTATCAAGCCTGCTAAGTAACTACAAGACAAAATAAAGTCCGGCGGTCATGGTCAGACAGGTCTTAAAGAACTGAATAAATACGACATTGAGTATCATATCGTGAAAACATATCCTAATGGGGTGAGGGTTGGATATGTGCCGGATCATAAGAAACGTGCAAAACAAGATGGTGTTAATCCAGCGTGGTTTCCGGCTAGTTGGACTACCAAGGACATTAAGCATGCAGGAGAACATGTTGCTAACTTAAAAGGAAACAAACATATGAGAGATAGGGTTATTGTATTTGGTAATTGGAAAGGAGTGCGTGTGGGAGTTATACGAACACACGGTCAAATCGGCACATTATTTCCTGATTCAAATCAACAGTTCAAGAAAAGAGGTAATAAATAATGGATGTACAAAGATTTAAAGAGGTAATTAAAAAGCGCAATGAAACGCATGATGAATATGATTATGGCAGAGAAATAGTTGAATGTTATAAAAGCTTGATGGCAAAATTTCCTGAAGAGGCTAAGAGATATCACGTAGATTTTTGTATAGAGTGCGCCGAGGATTTTCTTGAGGCTACTGATGTCTAAGAAGGATATCAACAACTTCATTTAGAAGATTCAAGTCAAAGCCTTGTTTTTGTGCCAGTTTTAAGTCTTTTTTAAACCGATTGGATAGCACTACTTCAAGCATTTAACACCTCGGACATTGCATCAGAAAAAGAAGAATAGCGTTTATATTTTTCAGGATTTGCTTTCATTTCACTATACTCTACTAATGCAGCAATGGTTTCAGCGTTAAAGACATCACGTTTGATTTCAAATGGGATAGCTTGTTCTCGTACAGTCTGGCGTAAAAAAATGTAACAGCGGTTGTAAGATCCATGCCTAACATAGAGATAGGCTTAAGTATAAGCAGGTGGCAGGACAAGAGGAGTTTGATAGATTTTAACGCTGGTTTAATAAAAGTTGTAAATACGCATTTATTTTAAAAGTGCGCATTAAAGTCTTTACTGAAGGATGTTATAATACTATAAATGGATTTAATTAAAATGCGTATTTACAACATAGTTTTAAATGAGGTGTGTAGATGGAAGTACAAAGACCAAGATACTTAAACCAACTTATAGATAAAAAAGATAATGGAAGAGTAAAGATTATTACAGGCATTAGAAGGTGTGGGAAATCATATCTTTTATTTGAATTATACAAAAAGCACCTACTTTCCTGTGGAGTAAGTGAAAATCAAATGATAATGATTGCCCTTGACAGTCTACAGAATATTAAGTACAGGAATCCAATCGAGCTGGATAGCTTTTTAAGAGGTAAAATTGAAGATAATGGAATTAAGCACTATATTTTTATTGATGAGATTCAGTTTGTAGAAGAAATTCCCAATCCATATTTGGAAGGAAGTTATTCAAAAATTACATTTGTCGATTTGGTACTAGGATTAATGAAAATACCGAATGTAGATGTGTATATTACAGGCAGTAATTCCAAAATGCTTTCATCAGATGTATTGACGCAATTTCGAGATCGTGGTGATGAAATAAGGGTATACCCATTTTCATTTGCAGAGTTTTATTCATGTTATGAAGGGGATAAAAGAAAGGCTTTTGACGAGTATTGTCTATATGGCGGAATGCCAATGTCTGTACAGCTTAAAAGCCATGAAAAAAAGAGTGAGTATTTGAAGAATATTTTTACAAGTACCTATATTAAAGATGTAATAGAGCGTAATAAAATCTTAAAAGACACATCTATATTGGATGATTTGCTAGATATTATATCTTCATCTATTGGCTCTTTATCTAATCCGACAAAATTAGCTAATACTTTTATATCAGAAAAAAATATAAAGATATCTCAGTTTACAGTAAGCACTTACCTAGATTATTTTATAGATGCTTTTTTAATTGAGAAAGCCAGAAGATATGATGTGAAAGGGAAAAAATATATATCATCTCCGTACAAATACTATTTTTCAGATATTGGACTTAGAAATGCAAGGTTAAATTTCAGGCAGAATGAGCAATCACATATCATGGAGAATGTAATATATAATGAACTTCGAATGAGGGGATTAAATGTAGACGTTGGTGTTGTGGAATACAACTATAAAGATGAGAGTAAAAAAACTGTCAGAAAGAACTTAGAAGTCGACTTTGTTATAAATAGGGGAAGTAACAGATATTATATTCAATCGGCACTTAATGTTGATACAAAAGAAAAGCAAATACAAGAAACAGAATCTTTGAGGAGAACCGGAGATTCCTTTAAAAAGGTTGTTATAGTTAGAAATAATATTGTGCCAAGATATGATGATGATGGTATTTTATATATTGGTGTAGAGGACTTTCTTTTAGATGAAGCTGCATTGGATTTATAAAAATAGCAATATTAAATTTAATAAAAATGCGTATTTACAATATTTGAATAAATTTGAATTTATACAAAAGAGGGAGTCATGAGTGAAAATATTCCATTCAAGATAAAGAAAAAAATAAATGATATTCGATTACTTCAAGTAGAGATTAAAAACTGGAAAATGAAAACAGAAACAGAAGTAGTTAATATTCTAAAGTTATTTGAAAAAACACCTAGAGATGAAATGTCATTATACTATTCTCCGTATTTCAAAGATGACAAATTTGCTGAGGAACTTTTACAGATAGCACTTAATTATTCAGATAATGAAAAAATACTATTGAATATCATATCTATTTTGGGAAATATGATACTAAGATACCAACTTGAAGAAACCACTGAAATTTATAATTTTATTTTATCAAATGCTTATAAAAAAGGACTTGCAGGTTATGTTTCTAACTATTTACCGCGCTTAAAAAATTTTGAATATTACCCTGATAAATGGAAATACTTTATGAGTATGCAAAAAATGACACCAAAAAAAATTGCACATCAAAATTTGGTATATATTATTAATCAAAATATTCAAAGTGTCCCTGAAGAATACAAAAAAGAAGTAATTTCTTTTTTACAAACAAAGCATGATTTAGCTAATAATGATGGTGGTAAGAAATTTTATTTAGATATGATAAAAAGAATAAAGTAGACGCTTTTTCATGATTGGGAAGTTTAATTTATAATCTTAGTTTGTAGAGATAGAATGATGGATTCTTATATGATACTTAAAAAAATAGAACAAAGACTTAAAGATTTAAGTACAAGTGAGTACGAAAAGATGCAAGATGCCATAGATAACTCGAAAATATTTGATGAGTTAGTAGTTCAATTAAAAATTCTAATTGAAAAGTGTCTTAGGGAGGATAATAATGCTTTGGCTATAAAAGCTTTGGTTTTGCTTGCGGATAATATAGATTGTGCGGAGGATATGAGCGCAACAGAAAAGTTTATCACATGTTTACAAGACGAAAATCTACTTTCACAAAAAACCTATAAAGCATTTTATGATAATCTAATAAAGAAATAATAAGTTTTGTAAAATCTTTCAAAGAGGAGAATATAATTTCAATTATCTTGCCGGTTAGAGAATTTGACTTTTCATATACTGATAATACTAAAGTTAAGATTTCGGCAACCGATAAAGTGGGAAAAGAAATATTGGTTTACAATGGGAAAAATATGAAATCTGAATTATATATAAATAAAGCCTTTATGCAGTTAAAAAAGGGTGATATAGATGGTGCTGTTTGTAGCATGAAAAAGGTTATTGAAACGAATGACGATATTGTATCGCTTGTTCAAGCACATTGCCTTTTAGCTGAGTACTATTTTATCCGTCAAAATTATGCTTGTTCAAAGGAACATATAGATTGGATTATGGAGCGGCAAGGTGAATTAGAAAATGAATATGACGATTTATTAAATGATGAAATTATAAACACAAATGTTTTGGGAGAACTTATTGATAAATATTTACTGGCATAATATATTGATTAACAAATTATAATTTGTAGGAGATACATTATGTACAATAAAAATGAGATATTAGATAGATTAAACTTCTTTAGAAACAGAGTAAAAGAATTAGGTGGATTTACAGAAGAAATTGTTTGCAAAGATGTTGCAAAAGAAGAAGATATTCTAAAGCTTGAAGAAGAATTAGGTTACAGTCTACCAATAGAATTTAGACAGGCATTGAAAAGAAATTTCATCACATCTAGAGTTTTTTGGGGATACTTATATTGAAGGAAAAGAAATACTACCATTACCGAGTGAGTTGGTGGAAATTTCTGCGGGTAATTTGCATTTTGGAATAGATTTAATTCCCATTTTTGAAGAAAGTAGAAAAGGTTTGGTAGATATTTGCTATCCTAATTATGATAATCCGTATGACAAGATTTTTCACAATAAGCTGGTATTTCAGGAGCTTGACAATGGTGATTTATTAGCTATAGATTTAGAAAAAGAGTCTTATGGGAAAGTAGTCTACTTAAGTCACGATGGGAGCGACTTACATGGTTATGTAATGGCAAATTCTTTTGCAGAATTTCTTGAAGAATACACGAAATTAGGCTGTGTCGGAGGAGAGGATTGGCAGTGGGAAGTGTTTACAAACAATCATACAACACCTATTGACAGCACTTGTGAAAATGCAAAAAAGTGGCTTGAACTTATGCGTTAGTTAAATAGATAGTATAGGATCAAATTAGAATTTGAGTATAGGTATTAAAATGGAACAGTTGATAAATAATTTAAGAAAAATAAATTATGAAAATCTTAATCTTGATGAGGTCCTGACTGGAAGAGAAAACACAACCTTTGATGGCGAATGGATAAGAGTATTTGATGAAATTAAAGTATTAAAAAATAGTGTAAAAATAACTGACAATACGAATATCAGAGAATCGGCTTATTTAATAGCGTATGAGAACTCAAATTCAGACGATTTAGCAGCCTATGTTTCTGATGATTTTGGTTTAATTTTCGATAGTATTATTTTAAATTATAGAGATGAATAGTTTGATAAATTGATTAGGTGTTATGAAGAATTAAATATACCAAATGGGATATTATAAATTTAGATACGAGGATTAAGAGACTATTGGGTTATAAAAATTTAAATTTAGAGGACTTAATGAAAAATAAAGAAATACAGGAACTTGTACAAAATGAGATAAAAAATAACATGATGGATTTGGATGAATGGAGAATTAATAATCTTAAACAAATTTTACTTGAACTTAAGCAATTAGAAAAAGATCCTACATATGTACTTTCTTATCCAAGATATATAATTGATCAATGGGAGTTTGATAATCCACTAATTGTTAAGCTTTTAGAATATGCAGAAGATATAGAAAGAATGCAATCTCATCGCAAATAAATCCCGGATTGTAGAGCTGGAAAATTGAATTTGAAGAAGCTGTCCGAGGAAGAAAAGAAGTGGGCGAAAAAGATTGCACAGAAGTCGGATTTACTGAAAAATCCAAAACCCCAGCGAGGGCGGAAGTAAAGAACAATAAAGTAAAATATGGAGGAAAAATAAATGGGAATGATTGCAAATTATCAGTCAACTACTGACATTGAATTGGAAAAATTTATGTGTCTTGATGATGTGGAAGACGCACAGGAAAATGTGAACTTAGAAATTTGTGATATAGATAAAACGTGGGACGCACTTCATTTTTTGCTGACAGGAAAATCTGCCGGCGAACCGATTGAAGATAATTTAATCAGCGAAGCGATTGTAGGACAGTTTAATATTTCCGGGGAAGAAATCGAAGAATTTATATCCGGAACGAAAACTGATAGAGTGAAAGAAATTGCAAAGGCATTGCAAGAGCTTGATTTTGAAACATATATTGATAAATTTGATATGAGTGCGTTTCGCCAAAACGATATTTACCCTAATATTTGGGAATACGAAGATGAAGCAGATGCAATTAAAGATTATTTAAGAACCTCATTTGAAAGGTTGAAAAAATTTTATGAGAAAATGGCAGCACAAGAGAGCGCCGTTTTAGTGTCAATCTATTAACTGTACAATTTCAACTGTTGCGGAAATAGCAAAGCCAGCCGAGCGACCTAAGAAGAGGAACTAACAATGTTTGAAAATAGTGATTTAAAGGATTTTTGGAATAGGGGGTAACAAGCACAAGTCTTTATTTGGAAAATTTGGGAATGAATTTTGCTTTAATGAATGGGAATATCCACGAGATATAGGAATTATTATTGCAGATACAGAATCTGGTGGACATGATATGATCTATTTAGATTATCGTGAATGTGGAAAAGATGGAGAACCCAAATTATCCGTTTGTTTTCAAGAATATGATTATGAAGTTCAAGTCCTTGCAAATAATTTTGAAGAATTTATAGGGATGCTAATATCAGAGGAAGAACTTGAATAAAATGCAACCTGTCGGAAATTCCGACAAGTTCGCACCGAAAGAAATTAAGAAGAAATAAAGGTGTTAGTAAATCCCCGTTCCTAAGCCAGCTCAAACCTTTTAACGATAGCCTTGTTCTATCGTTAAAAGGTATACTTGACAAGTTTCCTAAAACAGACATCTGGAGTTTCATTCATACAGACGAATCGTTGCATGTGGAGACGGTGGTAGTGATATCTCATAGAATGCAAGAAAACGACGGAAACGGGAAGGACTGCATGATTACTGAACGATTAAAGATAAGAAAATTTACCAATAATGATCTAACGGAACTCTATAATCTACTTTCAGATGAAGATGTCATGGAATTTATAGAACCGCCTTTTTCATGGGAAAAATCAGCAAATTTTTTAAATAGTGCCGCACTGATTGAGCCTCCTTTGATCCATGCGGTAGAAGATTTTAATCAGAAGTTTATCGGATATGTAATATTCCATGAGTATGACAACGACTCCTTCGAACTTGGTTGGGTACTCAATAAGAGAGATTGGGGGAAAGGATATGCCGATGAGTTAACAAAAGCCTTTATAAAGCGTAGTTCAAAGATAGGGAAAAACTTGATTATTGAGTGTGACCCGAACCAGAAAATCTCTAAACGAATTGCGATGAAAAATGATTTTGAATTTCTTGGTGAAAGTAATGGTTGCAGTGTATTCAAAAGAAAGCTGGTTAATAAGATTTGAAAAGGTTGTGGAGTAAGAAATTGCAGGATACACAACCTTAGGTTGCTGAACAAATTCCGGTTTAAGGAGAAAAACAGATGGATTGTGAAAGTGCTATCGTTCAGGAATAGCTAGGTCATCTAAAGAGTTTGGATGTTAAAACAAAAAAGATGTTTGACTGCTTATGAATAGACGGCCAGTGAGAAAAAAACTACAAATTCTATTTCATACAATTAGCAACTAAATTAAAAATCCACTTAAAAACAGTGCCTACTTTAGAGAGAATGATATGTACCCTCTTTACCGGAGAAAACCAGTAAAGGGGGTACATATCAGAAATCTAGGGTAGGCATTGTTTTCTTGAAATTCTTAATAAATACCGTCAGATTTTACCTTTTATGACTAAAAATATTGATATTATAGATTACAACTGTCTTATTGCTACATGCTTCAATTGTAGCAATATATTATTTTTTTTACTAAACGCGGGGGCGCAAGGATATGTTGAAATGTTAAAAAATTTGACACCAAAAACCCGACTGGGTTGAGTGGTTGTCATTACATCTCGACTAAAGTGCTTGAAAGCAGGCAAGCTCAAAAAGATATTATATTTTACCCCGTGTTAATTAAGGCTGAAAGACGGCTTTGACTGTAACTTAAATGTAATAAAACACAATATATGGTGGAGGCTGACTTGAATATCCACAATCAAAGGTATACAATAACTCAGGTAGCAAGGAGGAGACAAAGTGACACCAAGTGAAAATTATCCCAAAAATTTATATAAAAATTTTGACCTCAAGGTGATAAAGCGTGATGGACGCAAGGTCGCTTTTAACGATGAAAAGATCCTACAGGCCTTGATTAAGGCGGAAACCGAAACCAATGGAATACCTACCGATGAACGCTTGGAGCGGCTCAGCCAGTTGGTTCAGATCATCAATTGCGAGATTGCCGATCGTTTTCATCAGGATATTAAAATTTATGAGATCCAGAATATAGTTGAGCATTTCTTGCTCGAAGAACATGAAGTCGAATTGGCAACTGCCTATATTCGTTACCGTTCGCAGCGGGATATTGATCGTGCCAAAGCGACAGATATCAACTATACGATTCAAAAATTGCTGCAGAAAGATCAGACGGTAGTGAATGAAAACGCGAATAAGGACAGCGAAGTTTTCAACACCAAACGTGATTTGACGGCCGGAACGGTGGCCAGAACGATGGGCTTAAAGATGTTGCCGCAGCATGTGGCAAATGCTCACCTCAAGGGAGAAATCCACTATCATGATTTGGATTATCATCCATATTCCCCGATGACTAACTGCTGCCTGATCGATTTTGCCGGCATGTTCAAGGAAGGTTTTAAAATTGGCAACGCCGACGTTGACAGTCCACGTTCGATTCAGACCGCTACCGCTCAAATGGCCCAGATTATTGCCAATGTGGCCTCGAGTCAATATGGCGGCTGCTCCGGTGACCGCATTGATGAAGTTTTGGCTCCCTATGCGGAAATTAACTATCAAAAGCATCTGGCCGATGCACGTGAATGGATTGAAGGGGAGGAAAAACAGATTGCTTTTGCGCGCAAAAAAACGCAAAAAGACATATATGATGCAATGCAGTCGTTAGAGTATGAAATAAACACCTTGTATTCTTCCCAAGGGCAGACCCCCTTTACGACCATAGGTTTTGGTCTCGGGACAGGTTGGATTGAGAGAAATATTCAGCAGTCTATTTTGCGGGTACGGATTGCCGGTATCGGCAAAGAAAAGCGCACGGCAATCTTCCCGAAACTTATTTTTACTTTGCGCCGTGGTGTCAACCTTGATCCTGGTGACCCGAACTACGATATCAAGCAGCTGGCACTGGAATGTGCGACCAAGCGAATGTATCCCGATGTAGTGAGCTACGATCAGGTTGTGCGCATTACCGGGAGTTTTAAAGTACCGATGGGCTGCCGCTCGTTTTTGCAAGGGTGGAAAGATGAGAATGGCAAAGAAGTCAACGCCGGCCGGATGAATTTGGGCGTGGTTACCTTAAACTTGCCCCGTATCGCCATGGAATCGCAGGGTGATAAAAAAGTGTTCTGGGATATATTTGCAGCGCGCCTGGAAATTTGCAAAGATGCTTTGCTTTATCGCATCAAACGAGTGAAAGAGGCTACGCCTGGCAATGCCCCGATTTTGTATATGCACGGTGCTTTCGGCAAGCGACTGAAAAGAGAAGATTCGGTCGACGAACTTTTCCGCAATTGCAGGGCGACGGTATCACTAGGCTACATTGGTCTGTATGAGGTCGCTACAGTATTTTACGGCGGAGCGTGGGAACACAATCCGGAAGCCAAAGAATTTACCCTGGAAATTATGCGGCGCATGAAAGAAAAAACTTTGGCTTGGTCCAAAGAATATGGCTATTATTTCAGCATTTATTCGACGCCTAGCGAAAGCCTGACTGACCGGTTCTGTAGATTGGATAAGGAAAAATTTGGTAGTGTGAAGGATATCACGGATAAAGATTATTATACCAACAGTTTTCATTATGATGTGCGCAAAAATCCGACGCCTTTTGAAAAATTGGATTTTGAAAAGGACTATCCTCCGTATGCTTCAGGTGGATTTATACACTATTGTGAATACCCGGTGTTGCGCCAAAATCCTAAAGCATTGGAGGCAGTGTGGGATTTTGCTTATGACCGCATCGGCTATTTGGGTACGAACACGCCGATTGACCATTGCTATGCATGCGGTTTTGACGGCGACTTTGAACCAACTGAAAATGGATTCAAATGTCCCAATTGTGGCAACACGGATCCGAGGACGTGTGATGTGGTTAAGCGGACTTGTGGTTATCTCGGAAATCCGCAGGCCCGTCCGATGGTACACGGGCGGCACAAAGAGATCTCGGCCCGGGTCAAACACATGAACATGAATGATCGCCGGACGTTGGAATTTAAATAGGCAAAACCGCAAATCTGACCGAGTGAATTTAATACAGGTAGCACGTGTTCATGCTACCTGTAATCATTTATTGCTATTATCTATCAGTAATCATTTGAATATAATTACTATAGGCAAAGACTGCGGGAAAACAGCGTGGGTAACTGGGGGTGAAATTTTGGCAAGACAAGTAAACGGGGCGACGGAACCAGGAAATGGCGGCAAAAATTCCCCGCTAAGCTGGACATCAGCGGCTTACAGTCAAAATCGGGTGGCTGATTATAAGCCGTATAATTTTGTTGATGGTGAGGGAGTACGTTGTTCTCTGTATGTGAGCGGCTGTCTCTTTGCCTGCCCGGGCTGCTACAATGCCTCAATTCAAGACTTTTCCGCCGGTTTTCCCTATACCCGGGAATTGGAACAAAAAATACTTGCCGATCTGGCGGCGCCTTACTGCCAAGGCTTAACCTTGTTGGGCGGTGAGCCGTTTTTAAATACCGGCGTTTGTTTGTCCTTGGCACGGGCAGTGCGGCAACACTTCGGCCATACTAAGGATATTTGGGCGTGGAGTGGCTACACTTGGGAAGAATTGCAGGCGGCACAAGGGGATAAGTGGGTGCTTTTGCAGGAAGTAGACGTACTTGTTGACGGACGTTTTATATTGAGCCAAAAAAACTTGCAGTTACAATTTCGTGGCAGTGAAAATCAGCGTATTATTGATGTACCGGCCTCAATCGCTGCCGGGCGGCCTGTTTTGTGGGCGCGTATGCAGACCGACAATTGACATAACGGCTCCAATCTTGTAGCCCTAACTTGCATACATATTCAATCTTTCGACCCCTCACTTGTTTAACAGCTCCGATTGCTAAAAATGAACTGAATATATTTGTTGTTTTAGAGAAATAAATATAAGATGAAATTTTATCAAAAACTTCAGTTTACGCTCTCAATTATAAATTTTTTTGGAAAAAATAATTAAATTGGCACAATTACCGTATAAACTGGTTGACAAATTCGATAATAACTATAAAATCTATATACATATATGCAAAAAATGCTGTAATTTAATTGCAAATGATTAAGAACTTGCGTTAAAATGAACGCGGCGATAATAAGATAATACTCAACGGCTTTCTATTATGTGATTACCGTAATGATGACCTTGTTGACAATCAACTTATATTTGTCGGATTATTTTAGCGGTTTTTAGGATTTGCGGGTTAATTACAGGATTTTGCAGAGTAAATATTAGGAGTGGTAACGATGAAAAGAGAAGAAACTTCGCAAAAGGTAGAGAAATCAGAAGGCATGGATATGCTGAAACTGGACAGCCAGCTTTGCTTCCCACTTTATGCTGCGGCTAGACAGATAACCAATATTTATTCACCTGTCCTTAAACCTTACGGCCTTACGTATACACAGTACCTGGTTTTTCTGGTATTGTGGGAAAAAGACGGTCAACCGGTTGGCGAATTGTGCCGCCGTTTGCATCTTGATACCGGTACTTTGACACCGGTGCTGAAAAAAATGGCCGCCGCTGGTTGGATTAAGCGGGAACGTAGCACAGTTGACGAGCGTATTGTAATTATCAGCCTGACCGAGCAGGGCCGTAATTTCAAAAAAGAGGCCGAGATTATTCCGGAAAAGGTTGGTGCTTGCTTGTCCATGACTTCAACAGATGCCAAAATGCTCTATGATTTGTTGTATAAATTATTGGCAGGCATGAAAGAGATTGAAGAACGTAGCTGATTTGGCTTGACAATTTGTATCACCGATTAGCCATTATATGAAGTTTACAAAAGCCTTGTCATCATTGGGGATGGCAAGGCTTTTATATTGTGGTTTCTATTTGCTCAGCAGCTGACGGATGGCCTTGCTGAGTTCGTTAATGGCCTCTGTATCATCTGCTTTTACAGCTTCGATCACGCAATGGTTGATGTGTTCTTGCAGGATAATTTCGCACACCCCGTTTATGGCGGATTTTATAGCTGAGAGCTGGATGAGGATTTCCGGACAATCGCGATCTTCGGCTACCATGTTTTGTACTGCTTTAACATGGCCGGCTATACGCGCTAGGCGGTTTTGCACGGCCTTAAGATGTTCCGGAGAGTGGGTGTGATGATGAGAATGCGCACGCGGGGCGGAGGTCTTAGGTCGGGACTGCAAGCTGTGGAGTCGCTTCAGATTGATCGGTTTTAAATGTAATTTGCCGAAGTTCGTATGAATACTACTTTTGAGGATCATTGTACTACCTCCGTCATCAGTATTATTTATCTGGGTGAGGGATTTCATTATACTTCATTTTTTCGGCTGCGGCGTATTGCTGCCTAATTAATCAAAATCAGAATAGCATAATCGGTGCAAGATCGGGAGGTCAAAAGTCCAATATACAGCAAGAGCCGGCGGTTGAGCCGGCTCTGTTACTGTAATTTGTAAGTTTGAATGTGGAGCGTTTGATTGGGTTGCGATTAATCATCCCACCGCCCATCCGTCCACTTCGTATCTCTGGATATCCGCTCACTTCGGATATCCGAAGCACTTAGGCCTTCACCGGGTCTTAACTTAGGCCTTTTCGGGCTGTTCTGGTAAGAAAGAAGAGGTCATACGGCGGTCGGCAATTTCAGCCACGACCTTCGATATGAACTCAGCTGTCGGAAGCTGAATATTTTCCTGGCGGTCGCGCAAGCGTAAGGAAACTCGGTGCTCATTCATCTCTTGATCACCGATAATCAGCATATAAGGAATTTTTTCCACTTGCGCCGCCCGAACTTTGAAACCGATTTTTTCATTGCGATCATCGAATTCAGCGCGAATACCGGCATTTTTCAGTTCAGCCAAAAGTTCGGAACAATAGCTGTTTTGATTATCCGAGATGGACAAAATACGTACTTGCACCGGTGCCAGCCAAGTCGGGAATTTGCCGGCCAAATGTTCAATAAGGATACCAATGAAACGTTCGATTGAACCAAGAACGACGCGGTGAATAACGATTGGACGATGACGGTTGCCGTCCGGCCCGATATATTCTGCTTCAAAGCGTTGAGGCAATTGGAAGTCGAGTTGAATCGTGCCGCATTGCCAAGTTCTGCCCAAGGAATCTTCCAAATGGAAATCCAGTTTCGGTCCGTAGAAAGCACCGTCGCCCTCATTGATGACGTAAGGAATTTTTAAGTCTTCGACTGCTAAGCGCAAAGCTTCCGTCGCCATATTCCACTCTTCGTCCGTTCCCATGCTGTCTTCCGGTCTGGTTGACAATTCGATATGATATTTAAAATTGAAATGGTGATAAACTTCATCAATCAATCGCACAACACGTTTTATTTCATCACGAATTTGATCTGGGGTCATAAATATGTGCGCATCATCCTGCGTAAAGGCACGAACCCGCATTAAGCCGTGCAAGACACCGGATTTTTCATGCCGATGAACCAAACCAAGCTCTGCGAGTCGCAATGGCAAATCACGGTAAGAGTGGATGGTGCTCTTAAAGGTCAACATGGAACCGGGGCAATTCATCGGCTTGATGGCAAAATCCTCGTCATCAATTACCGTAGTGTACATGTTGTCGCGATAATGGAACCAGTGGCCAGAAGTTTCCCAAAGATGGCGATTTAGCATAATCGGCGTGGAAATTTCGCGATAGTCCTCGCGGCGATGCACTTCGCGCCAGTAATCAAGTAACGTGTTTTTCAAAATCATGCCGTTAGGCAGGAAGAAGGGGAAACCAGGACCCTCCTCTGAAAACATGAAAAGATTCATTTCTTTGCCAAGTTTGCGGTGATCACGTCGTTTAGCCTCTTCCAGTTTCGCAAGGTAGTCATCCAAATCAGCTTGTTTGGGGAAAGCGGTACCGTATATGCGTGTCAGCATTTTGTTCTTTTCGCTGCCGCGCCAATAGGCCCCGGCGATGGAAGTAAGTTTGAAAGCCTTAACCGGTTTGGTGGAAGCTAAGTGGGGGCCGGCGCAAAGATCAACGAATTCGCCTTGTTCATAGAAACTCAGGGCGGCATCAGCCGGCAGGTCGTTAATCAGCTCCACTTTATACGGTTCACCGCGCTTTTCCATTAATGCTATCGCTTCATCGCGAGGCAAAAGAAACGACTTTATCGGCAAATTTTCTTTGACGATTTTTTTCATTTCTGCTTCTAAAGCGCGGAGTTCTTCATCGTTGAAAGGATGATCACGGTCAAAATCATAATAGAAACCGTTTTCAATCGCCGGCCCGATGGCCAATTTGGTATCTGGATAAAGTCGTTTCACGGCCTGGGCCAGAATGTGCGAGGCAGTGTGGCGAAACGCGTGCCGGCCGCCTTCATCGTCGAAGGTCAAAATGTTGAGGTGAACGTCGTGATCAATTACGTAACGCAGATCTTTCAGCTCGCCGTCAACTTCTCCGGCACAGGCCACTCGGGCCAGACCTTCACTCAGATGCCGGGCGATTTCGGCAATGCTCATCGGTTGCTCAAATTCAATTTTTGAGCCGTCTTTAAGTGTTATTTGCATAATTTCTCCTTCCGCTGTCCACAAAAAAGCACCCGGACAGCTCGATGCTGTCAAGGGTGCCCATAATTGGTACACGGTTCCACCTTGATTTTTAACTCTTAAGTTCCGTTGTCGCCGGATTACGGACTGTTCATCGCAGTCGGCTCGGGAGTGGTTTTCGGCAGGAGCAAGCGGAAACTCTCAGCAACGTTTCCTCTCTGTAGCTTACTTGTCTGCGTACTCGTTCCGTCAACGCTTGTCTCTTATTATCTAGTGTTTGAAGTTTTTTGTCAATGACCGATCAATTTGGCCACGCTTGCTTCTCATTTATTTTAACTAATATAAGGCTCTTGCGCTGCCATGAATGTGAAAATGAAAACGGCGTGCCGTATTTCGACACACCGTTAACACTGTTTCTACTTACTATTATTTGTTAAAAGGCATATAACCATCGTAAGCGGGAATCAAGATTTCCTTGATCATTTCACTGACAATCGGTGTGCGCGGATTGGCCGGCGAGCATTGATCTTCATAGGCCAGATAAGCAATTTTTTCCATTGCCGCATCCCAATCATCCTTGCTTATGCCCTGTTCACGGAATGACATCTGCACATCACATTCGCGGCCTAAGTTGTAGATGGCCTCGGCAAGCTTGGCCACGCCCTCTTCTTTGGTATTGAATTCTAAGCCTAGCATACGAGCGACATCAGCATATCTTTCATCGGCATCATAATACTTGTATTTCGGCCAAATACCGGGCTTGGAAGGCTGAGTTCCGTTAAACTTGACGACAAAAGGCAGCAGGGCGGCATTTATCCGGCCGTGAACTCCGTGGAATTCCGCACCGATTTTGTGGGCGAGAGAGTGGCTTATGCCGAGGAAAGCGTTGGCGAAAGCCATACCGGCCATAGTTGAAGCGTTGTGCATCTTTTCACGTGCTTCTTCGTCTTTGGCACCGAGATGGACAGCACGCGGCAAGTATTTGAAGACCATACGAATTACCTGCAAGGCAAGCGCATCGGTGTAGTCGCTGGCAAGGATACTTACATAAGCTTCCAAAGCATGGGTCAGAACATCCATACCGGTATCGGCAGTTACCGTTTTTGGCAGAGTCATGACTAACGCGGGGTCGACGATGGCGACTGTTGGGGTTAAAGAATAATCGGTCAGAGGATATTTTTTGCCGTTGGCCTTATCACTGATTACGGCGAAAGGCGTGACTTCGCTGCCGGTACCGCTGGTGGTAGGAATACAAACGAGCTTGCTCTTTTTGCCCAATTCAGGATAACGGAAGGCACGCTTACGAATATCCATGAATTTTTGCTTCAAATCATCGAAATTAACATCGGGTTGTTCGTAGAAAAGCCACATACCTTTAGCTGCGTCCATTGAAGAACCGCCGCCCAAAGCAACGATGGTATCAGGCCGGAACGCGTGCATCAAACTCAGGCCGCGTTTTACTGTCGTTATATCCGGATCCGGCTCAACGTCGCAGAAAAGTTGAATTTTGACATTGTTGCGGCGTTTGTGTAATTGTTCAGTAATGCGATCAACATACCCTAGATCAACCATTGCACGGTCGGTGACGATGAAAACACGTTCTACATTACGCATGTCATGTAGATAGGTGATGGCGTTCTTTTCAAAGTAAATTTTAGACGGCACTTTGAACCATTGCATATTATTTCTCCGTTTTCCGATTTTTTTAATGTTTAGCAGATTTACGGCACTGATGTTGTCGCTGACGGAGTTGTGGCCGTAAGAACCACAGCCTAAGGTAAGAGATGGAATCATGTTGTTATAGACATTACCGATACCGCCAAGGGTGGACGGAGAATTGACGCAGATACGGCAAGCTTTCAGACGGGTGCCAAATTCACGTACCAACTCATCGTTTTTGGTGTGAATGCAGGCGGTATGGCCGAGACCGTTAAACTCAACCATCGCTTCTGCTTTATCGAGACCGTCGGCGGGAGACTTGGCGACCAACAAAGCGAGGACTGGTGACAGTTTCTCACGCGTCAGAGGTTCTTGTGGCCCGACTTCTTTGCATTCACAAATGAGAATGGAGGTGTCTTCCGGGACGCTGAAACCAGCTTTTTCGGCGATCCAAGCAGCGGTCTGTCCGACCATGTCAGGATTGAGCTTAGCGTTCGGAGCTTCATCGGTATAAGAGTTTACGCCGAAAGCGAATTTTTCGACCAAAGCCTTTTCTTTCTTGTTACATATATGTGCTTTGTATGTTTTGAGCAGTTCAATGGCTTCGTTATAAATGGGTTGATCAACAATTATCGCCTGTTCGGAAGCGCAAATCATACCGTTGTCGAAAGTTTTGGACATAACGACGTCGTTGATCGCTTGGCGTAAATTTGCACTGGCTTCGATATAAGCCGGCACGTTACCGGCACCGACGCCCAAAGCCGGCTTACCGCAACTGTAAGCCGCGCGCACCATTGCATTACCACCGGTAGCGAGAATCGTCGCCACATCAGGGTGATGCATAAGAGCGGTTGTTCCCTCCATGGTAGGAGTCTCAATCCATTGAATGCAGTTCAGGGGAGCACCGGCGGCGACAGCTGTGTCGTACACAATCTTGGCGGCGGCAGCGGAAGATTTCTGCGCACTTGGATGAAACGCAAAGACAATCGGATTACGCGTTTTCAGAGCAATTAAAGATTTGAAAATAGCTGTTGAAGTCGGATTGGTTACCGGAGTTACACCGGCGATAACGCCTAGTGGTTCAGCAACGTAATACAGTTCTTCAACTGGGTCTTCTTTAATAATGCCGACAGTTTTGAGATGGCGCATGTGGTTTACTACATACTCACAGGCGAAAAGATTCTTGGTGGCCTTATCCTCGAATACACCGCGCTTTGTTTCCTCTATAGCCAATCTGGCCAATTCGCCGTGTTTGTCCAAAGCGGCTACGGAACATTTAGCTACGATGTAATCAATCTTTTCCTGATCGTAAGCGTAAAATTCACTCAGAGCAACTTTTGCCTTAGCAACCAGAGCGTTAACCTCGGCTTGGGCCGAGCTGATTTCCGGTACTTGTGCGTTCGTTTCTTTCATAGTTTCCTCCTCCGACATTCAATCAATTCGAAATTGTTATGCTTTAAATTTAACGATGGCGAGGCGTGTTTACTAGAAAGATTTTGTCACTTTGTGCAACGTTGAATGAATAAGCAAAATTTTGCTATTGCGTTTTCTCTTACGGTTAGGAACAGTTTTAGGCTGAAACTTTAAAAATAGATATTTGGTTAATTTGTAGGCTTTAGCTTTGTTGACAAAAAATACTTTAGCAGATTTCAACAAGCATAAGTGCATTTCTAGAGGTGATCAAGTGGGGCGGTCTTAAAATTTGGTAATTGTGTCTACGTTGGAGAAAAAAGGGTAGGGCAAATATTTAACATTTTGCCCCACCCTGGTTTGAAAATGTGCTTTTTTGACGTAAAAGCAGTATATAAAAATTGTTTTATTCAGATAAATTTCCGGCTTCTCCAGGCTTATTTACTGGTTGCAGCTGGGCATCGCCGTGTCTTACCCGTAACATACAAATGATGGCAAGGATCATGCAGACGGGGGCATATACGAAAATCGTTTGGTAAGTTTGGGTGAAATCGCGAATGATGCCGAAAAGAATGGGGCTGATGATGGAGGCTCCGAAAGAAAAGAAATAATAGTAGCCTGTAAACGTGCCAATTTCTTTTTCCTTGGCCAGTTCGACAACCATGGGCAGGGAATTGATGGTGACACAAGCCCAAAAAGCTCCGGCGAATATTAAGCCGATGCGCAAAAAGAGCATGAAATTGCTGAAAGCCATGCCGAGAAACAGAAGTAAAACCGCAATAAGCCCGATGAGTATCAGTTTGCGGCGACCGAATTTTTCACCTAAATAACCGGCTGGAACGGCAAAAACAACGAAGGAGACAGAAAAATAGGCAAGCAACAAGGTTGCTTGGCCTTTGCTTAGATTGAGTTCTGTTACAGCAAAGGAGGTATAAAACGTTTCAAAGGCGTTATAGCCACAAAACCAGAAAAATATGGCTAGCAACATAAATAGTAGGCTGGTTTTTTGTGCCCCGGAAAGGTTGTGAAAGGCGGCAAGTCCGCTCATAAGATTGTTTGTTACATCATTTAAGGTGGCAAGTTTAGACTTCCTTGTTGTCTCAGTTTGTACTTGTATTTCAGTTTTTGCTGGCGCGGCGGATTTTTCTGTGAGATTATGCTCGGTGATGGTAGCTGAGGTTGGGGTATTGTCTGAAGCGGCGTTATCGCTCGAAGCGGCGTTGAAATGCATTTCTCGCAGCAATTTATTCTCTTTGATGCCGGCAAACAGAATACCTACGCTGATCAGCATTATAACTGAGCCCATTAAAAAGGCATATTCCACGCCTGCGACATCGGCAAGGCGTCCCCCACCTAAAAAGGCGATTATGGCCGCTATCCCCCCCATCAGGTTGATAACACCGTTGGCCCGGGAACGCAGATGAGGCGGCGTTAAATCAGGCATTAAAGCAATCATCGGTGCACGCCAAGCAGACATGGTAAAGTTGAATGTTATAATGAACAACATCATAAGGAAAATATTTTGGGTAAAGGGGATCAAGGCGAAAAGAACACCGCAAATCGGCGCACCGATCAAAATGAACGGCATGCGACGGCCGAAACGGGTCTTTGTTCGATCGCTCATCGCTCCGAATAAGGGCTGAAAAACTACCCCAAATAAATTATCAATAGTCATAATTGCCCCGACTATGGCGGAAGAGGTAATGAATTTTTTTAGCAGCAACGGAACGAAGCTGTTATATAGCGCCCAAAGCAAGGCCCCGGCAAAGAAGCCGAAACCTATAAGTACGGTTCGCGGTATATTAAGGCGATTGTTCGGGGTGGAAAATGGTTTAAAGGGCATAGGTTCTCCTTCGAAGAATGGATTTGGTCTGGCATAAGCAAAATGAAGAAAGGATAAATAAAAAGCACTAACCAAGTTTACCCTGATTAGTGCGTTCGGTTATTTGGTGGTGGCAGTTCGCACTTCCAAGGCGATATCTGGGTGGTTAGTGATTATGGAATCTACGCCTAAGGTGTAAAGCCTTTGCATGTCGTTTCGTTCGTTTACGGTCCAAGGATTCACTTGCAGTTTGCGCGCGTGACTTTCCTTGACGTAGTCGGGAATCATAAGATTTTTATAATGCGGATGCAGGGCATCGACTCCGAGGGTATCGGCATACCGCCAAGGCATGTACAACGGTGAATCATAGAGTAGGCCACAAGGGGAAGTCGTGCCGAGGTGCTTCATTTTGACGACGGAATAATGATTGAAAGAGGAGTAAATGATTTGCTCATCTAGTTTCATATCATGCACAGCCTTTAAGGTTCGTTCTTCTAGTTCAGGATAAAAAATAATTGAATTTTTCAACTCTATATTAAGAATCATGCCGGTAGCTTTTACCAGCTCCAAAACTTCATTCAGTGTCGGAATCTGATAAAAAGGTTGAGCAGTGTAACCGTTGGCGAAGTTGAAATGACGCAATTCGTTTAGGGTATAGTCTTTGATGAGACCGGAACCGTCGGAAACGCGCTTGATGTCTTCATCATGGGCGACAACCAGAACTTGGTCTTTAGTGAGATGAACGTCTATTTCTAGACCGTCAGCGTGCATTTGATGTGCCAATTCAAAAGCAGCCATAGTGTTTTCTGGGGCGTAGGCTGAAGCCCCGCGATGCGCCAAAATTTTTGTTTGCATTGGATTAAGCCTCCTGCGTAAGCTTTTGATAGTATATGGAGTATAGCATTTTGTTCCACTTTTTTAAACGGCAAGTCGGAAGTTGGATGACGGATGACTACTTTGTACTGCGTTTGGTTTCGCGCCGGAGCAATGTTATACTTATATGTAATAGGCGAAATTGTTTGAGGCGGATCTTTGAGGAGGAACGGTGAATAAGCAGCGACTGATTTCCAGTTTTAAACCGATGGTGCCGGGACGACACGGCTCAGCCCCTATGTCCAACTGGATGGCTAGGTTTTTGTTGACTTTGCAAATTTTGGGTGGACCGATTTTGACGGCGGTTGATTATAAAAGTTTGTTAGATACGCCTTTGGGGCGGTTTCGCAATCCCGCTGTCACTTGGCGTTACGGTCTCGGCTTAACGCTTTTGCTGAATTTGCTCATTGGATTGATTGTTAGTCTGGATAGGCGGGGAATTACCAAAGCCGCTTTGGTACCGCTGCGACGGAAGGAAAAGCGCGTTATCTTCGGTATTTCCGTAGGTGTGACGGTGTTGATGCTTATTTTGACGCTGGTTTACGGCATTAGTTAGTTTACGGTAGCCGGATCATACCCCGATTAAGGCCTTTGCTAGCTTACGGTAGCCGGCATCTCGATTACAGCAGCTGGCTTAAGTGTCGGTGGACGGCGGCTATGGGCAACCCCATCACGCCATAAAAATCTCCGCTTAGGTGTTTGATCAACAACGCACCTTGATCTTGTACCCCATAACTGCCGGCTTTATCAAGCGGGGAACCGGTGGCGACGTAAGCTGCGATCTGTGATTCACTTAAATCATAAAATTCAACCTCGGAGCATACCGCAAAACTGTCAATTTTGCTCGGGGCTAAAATTGCTACTCCGGTAATGACCAGGTGTTTTTGCCCGCTTAATTCACGCAACATTTGAGCAGCGTGTGCAGAGTCAGCTGGCTTGCCTAAAATTTTCCCTTGAAAATAAATGACCGTGTCGGCACCTAAGCAGATGCAAGATTTTTGCTTCTCTAAATACACGTGTTCTGCCTTGCGCAAGGCGAGTTTTTTTATCGCCGCTGTTGCAGTCTCCTCGGAACAGGGAAAGCTGAGATCGAGAGTTTCGTCCACCCGCGGTGCAACGGAGGTAAAGTCATAGCCGGCCAAACGTAAGATTTCTTTGCGGCGTGGCGAAGAGCTAGCCAGTACTAAAGGCAAGGGCAACGATAAAGGTGAAAGTAAAGTTAATGACATAGTTGGCTTGTCTCCTTCGGTTTTGATTTTCAGACTAACTTTGTTACGGCTGCTTGTCAATCGTGCAGTTGATCGGACTGCTGTCGTCCAGCTATCGGCCGGCAGCCGAGATATTCTTGATTGATTCACAACAAGTAGCGACGTACTAATTTTTTTTTAAATATTCTAGCAAAATATTCCAAAATGACTTGAAATAAATTGATTATAGTTTACTATTGCTAACATCGTTGAGTTTTTAGGGAAACTTAATTCCTCATAGAAATAATAAGTGGGAGCGTAATATGAACAAAAAGGCCTTAAGAAGGGGATTAATCATACCGATCGTGGCGGCTTTAATTTTGAGCGGCGGTGGGTGCTCGTGGTGGCGACAGGAGAAGGATAGTTCAGCTGAAGAAACGAAACCGTCCGTTGTTGCAGAACAGATGCCGCATGATAAGCATGAGGCGGATGGCGCGGCGAAAAAGTCATCTGCCGGCAGTAAAAAAGAACTTCAAGAAAAAAGTGATTTAACCGGCAACAATGCTCAAAATGGCGGCAATCGCACAGAATCCGGCGAAAAAACTGACTTGACCATTAAACCTGGGGCGAAGGCGACGAAAAACAAGTTTAATGGCAAGGGTGGGGCGGCTCCTAAATCAGGCTTGGGAAGCAAACCGGGTGCGCCGTCCAAGGCTGTGCCGAGCGGCGGAGCTGCTCAAAAGGAAAAGTATACTCGAAAGCCGTTAGCACCATTCCCGAAAACTGAAAATGGGGCTGACAGCGATTACACTCCGGCTTTTCCCTATGACGGGTATTATTTCGGCGGCGGTAATTCGCAACCTGGTACGGGGGAACACAGCGGCAGCGGGTCGACTGACGTAACACCGCCGCAACCTGCACCGCAACCGAAAATTCCGGCCATGAACGAGATCTCAACCGGTAAATTACATCAATTGGCCAATGGGTTGGAAAAAAACCGCTATCTGGTATATCGCAAACCGGAGACGGAAACTTTGGCGCAAGCTACCGATAAAATTTTGGCGGCGGCCGTAAGCTCTGCCAAAAATGGAGTGTATTTTGTCAGGCCTTATACGGATGAAAACATAATTTTGGCCATCGCTCCGAGTTCAGCCTTTGATTTTGGTAAACTCCCGCGGTGTCGGGTTGCCGATTTGCCGGTTAAAGCTGGTATTTGGGTCAGCCAATCGGGCCAATCCGGCCAATCCGGCCACGCGACGACAACGCCCCCCGGTCAGGTTCAGGAACTGCATTTGCTTAGCCATCCCAAGGAAAATGAGCCGATTAAAGCTGATGTGGTTATGACGGCAGGAAAAGTTAAATGTGCGGCTGCGATCTCCGGCAATTTGGTGATCGGCTTACCGGGCAATGAGAGCCATTTAAGTGTAGTTGTAACTGCTGCGACCGGTAGCGTGAGCGGTATCAATTTTTATGCTTCCGACACAGAACTACCGCCGGCGGCCAACAATGCGGCCATTTCGCTGACGAAAGAAAAACTCGATGTTGATATAGAGAACAATCAGGTGTTCTTTGCCGGCAAAAAGGCAGAGATGGCTTTGGGTATTGTCGCGTTCAGCATGCAAGGTCGGGTTAACATTACTAATAATAAGTTTTACGGTAAAAATCTTGCTGAACAGAAACATACTGAAAACTATGGCGTCATCAATACGATGTCGAAGGCCAAAAATGAGTTAAATTTACAAATTAAGAATAATGAATTTACCGATATTGCCAGTACAGCCGTAAATATCATGATCGGCGATAAAGATGATGTTAATATTATCGGCAACAAAGTAAATGGCACGGATGATAATGGCATCCTGGTAAACATTTTCCCTCAAGCATACCCGAAATTTAATAAGCTCACCATAGAAAATAATGAGATCGGGAATTATGGCCGTGGCAAATATGAAGGTTTTTCCGATGGTGGTGCCGGCAAATTAATGCCATCCAATCAGAACGAGTTAGGCATATCACTGCAGTATGTCGAGCCCACCTATGGCAGCAAGGTTAACGGAACGTGGGTTTCCAACGCGGATGAGCTGAAAGAGTTACTCAACCGCCAAAACAAAATTATGCCTAAAGCCGAAAACGACTTGCAGGACAATGTGGTAGACAGTCAGCCGGTAGGCATCGGTCACAAGAATAAATTTATTGATACAAAGAAATACATAAATAAGCCCAGCCGGTTGAGTCGGAGAGCTTCGCTGGTTATCACAAAAAATGAAAACGGTACGGTAACCTATGGCCAGAGCAGTGAAGATCCGACCGCCGGGATTACCGTGAAGAACCTATACATAACCGGCAAAGGTAGTGGAACGGTAATTTTACCGACAACTTTGCACATTACCGACGATTTGATTATTGATCTCCCCAATGGCCAGGTGCAAAATAACGCGGTAATCGGCGGCAAAACAGTAATCAAAGCGCAATCTGAAATAAAAAATGACGCGGTGTTCAGTCTTTCGCCTGAGAAAATCATCAGGGGTTCGGCTCCGGCGCAAGGAATCATAATTACGGTAAGCAATATCAAAAACGATGCCGGTACGCCGATAGCCGCGTCCGAAAGTAAATTGAATGGCGTTAAAGTGTATGTAGACGGGAAACTGCTAGCAGAAGAAAAATATACGGTTGACGAAGCAGCCGATAAAATTATTCTAAAGCCTTCAACAGTTAACGCTCTGACAGACGCTACAAATATCAAGGTAAGCTTCAGCGATCCGACGCATAAGGTCAGTGAGCTGATGTCACAAAATCTTGTTTTGCAGATAGTTGATAACAGCAAAGCTGAGTTTACCATGAGCGATAACAGCTTCACCCATATGAACCCCGAAAATAAGGAAATCGCCGTTCAAGTGAAAAACTTGCACGACAAAAACGGAAAACTGATTGACGCGGCGACCTCTCAACTCCAGGCTTACTTTGAGCGGAGCGGCTTTCGGGTTGATCAGCAGTTTTTACGGGTTGATGATGCTACGGATACCGTTTATTTGACGAAAGAGCTTTTGGCAAGTTTGCCGGCCACCAAGTACAGCGGTGACGATAATCAGTCGTTTGGTGACACGTCTTCTTATACTTTGATTGTGAAAGACCGCAAAAATGATGTTGGACAGTTGAAAAAGAAACTTGAATTTGAAATTACAGATAAAAGTAAAGCTAATTTTAGCTTCGAAAGCGGTATGACTTTCACCCAAGGAAAAGCTCCGGCCGAGGGAATAAAAGTATTTGTTCGTGATATCTTGAACACAAGTGGCAACAAGGTAACGCCTGCTCAATCGGTGTTGCAGAACAATATTAATATCGAACCTTTCCCGGTCAGACGTTCCGCCAGTGACGACAGTGAGCTTATTGTTGAGCGTGACAGTAAGGGGCAGTTTATTCGAGAACGCTTTAATCCAAAATATTTGATAATTGATGATGCTGCGGACACGATTACTTTTACTCAAGAGTATTTAAACCACATGAAAGTCGACACCTCCACCGAGTCTGGAGTTAAGACATTTACCTTTGTGTATCATGATGAAAAGGCCAGGGTGGATATGCGTAGCGGCAAAATACCACTGTACATTAAGAAAGCAGAACTTCCGCGCAGTAAGACCACGGCGATTGCGTTTGAAACTGGAACTGTGGCCCTCAAAGGAAATGAAATTGTCGCGGCCGGCCAACCGATAACTTCCGAGTCAACGGTTGAATCGCTGCTGAAATGGGTAAGAAAGATTAATCCACGTCAGCGTGTCTTTATTCAGGATGCACAGGGCAAAATAAAGCCGTATTTCTATACGCTTACTAACGGAGATACTTTAGTGGTAGTTGCCGAAGACGGAGAGAGCAAAGTCACCTATAAGATACAAGTAGCGGAAGTCACTAGGCCGGCTTTAATAAAAGCAGTAGATAAGGCATATATTTTCAGTTATACAAATACGCTTATACGTTACAAACAAGGAATCAAAGTCAAAGAATTTACTGCCGCGATCACTTGTGAGCCCGGTGTTGAAGCCCAAGTGCTCTCATATAACCGGCATACCAAGGACTATCGCAAAGCTGTCGGTGAAGCTACTTTGCAAGACAAGTATATTTTGCGTATGATCCGGCAAGGCAAGAATTATGACTATATTTTGTGCGCTGAACGTGCTGGGAAACGTGTGGCCCGGGTGCTGTTGGTAGGCAATCACGATTATGCAGGCGAAAAGATGGACTTGATCGGACCGCCGAATGATCTTCGTATGATGGAAGCTGTTTTCCGGGGTAACCGTCTGGCAAATACGCAAACAGAAGTAAATATCGCAAAAAATGTGACGAAAAAAGAATTTATGAGTGCGCTGAACCAGGCTTTCAGCGGAGCAACGGAGGACGACGTGTCCTATCTTTATTACAGTGGCCACGGCAACAATGTAAACGGAATTTCTTACCTTTGCACGGTGGATAATTTGCTATTGAAGAACGGGAGTTTCGATCCTAAGGCGTGGGTAAGTGTTGATGAGTTGAAAGCAGCTCTGGACAGGGTTCCCGGCAAAAAAGTTCTGATCTTAGATTGCTGTAACGCCGGTGGTTTCATTGGCAAAGCGGCGATTGACGGAGTAAGCACACCTACGCCCCATGCCGGCGGAACAGCCGTTGTGCCGCAAAATTCAGGTATCAGACAGCAGAAAATAACAACATTTAACGGACTGCCACAAAGTGATACGAGTGTTGCTTTCATAAAAGATGTTAACGCTACTTTCCGGACGGAAGCATCGGCGGTAAATCGTCATGCTTTAAAGGAAGTTCAGAGTGACCGTGCGAATGCCTCTATGGATCGAGCTGCCGACCAGCCGCGAAGCGAGTATTACAAAAATCTCAATTACCTGACAGATAATCCGTATAAAGTTTTGGTGGCCAGCTCCGCCAATGAATACAGTTTCGAAGATAAAAAAGAAGGGGTCGGAAAGTTTACGAAAACTTTGGCGATTGCTGCTGGCCTAGAAAACAGCGTTATGAAAGGTGATCTTAACAAAGATCGGAAACTGAGCCTCGATGAAGCGTACAAATATCTGACGGGTAACGTAGCTTCAATTTCCCACATTCAAGTTTATCCGTTTAACGACCAATTTACGTTATTTGAAAACGTTGATGTAACTCCACTGAGCCGCGATACCAAAATTTCTTCTACAGTTTACAAAGTATCTATACGTGTGAACAGATTAAGTGGAAAATGCCGCGGTACCATCACGGCCCAAGCCGGTGAAGTAATTGATGCCGAACAGACGGTGGCCGAATTTATTGCCAAATTTAAAAAAGGTGAGGAACATCAGGTGCTAGCGGTTAAGGAAATAAAGAATCCCGGAGCCTCCGGTGGCACTAAAACTCTGGCTGAAGCTGAAAAACTTGGCGAAAGGTTTTTGTACTTGTCGGTTACCGCTCAAAACGGTGACGAAACACTCTATCCTTTCAGTGCTAAACGCCCCGCCGGGCATGGCAAAGCCGCATCGACGAAAATATCTTCCACGGATGCACAAAAGGTAAAAATAATTCAGCAAGGCCCGGTTACTGCAATTAAAGTTACCGGCAACATGACAGTCGCGGAATTTTTGCAAAAAATTAAAAGGGATGATCCCGCCCAGCAGCTGCAAGTATGCCATAAGGGTCCGGCGGGTGAGGCAGTCGTTAAAGCTACGACCGAAGCTTTGGCGAACCTTGACTGGTTAAACTTCATTTCGCCGGATAAATCACAAACTACAAGGTATAACATAACTTTGCTTGCCGGCAGTGTACCCGGAACCCTTTCCCCAGATGCAGCTGTACCTGACTTCGGCGATAACTTTATTGTGCGAGGTAAGGAAATTGTCAGCGGCAAGATGAAATTAACCGATAAAATGACGGTAGGAGAATTTTTAACGCAACTGAAGAACCGCGCTCAGTTTGCTGGCTATGATACACATACATCCGGCATATACGCTTCCGGAACGTCGCTTGAAAGCCCGTTTGCCATGAGAAAACGCCCGGAAAATAAGCTGGCGAATGGCGACCGGTTGGTGTTTAAACCGGGCTTTGATTCCTACCCGGGTTCACAGCCTCCGCTTCCAATCCTGGTCTATACCCTGAATATGGATGCTGTATCAGTACGCGAAGAAGGTATGCCGAGCGAAAGCTCAAGTAGGGCTGCGTATGACACCGTTCCGCAGCCTGTCATCACCATCGGCAGGGCAGTTGGTTCATACGGCGATTAAAGCAAATTAAGCAAATTAGCTTGCTTATTTAAGCGGCCGCTAAGTCTTCAAGCGAGGACTAGCCGGTCGCTTTTTTTGCTTTTTTAAATGTTCAAAAAATTCCTCTAACTTCTGGAGTTGGGGGAAAACTTGATAAGTTATTATAAAGTCATAATAAAGTTATTATAAAGTATGAGATTACACATTACTCAGCACTTGCGTGTAATGCGAAGCCGGCAATTATCTATTACTCGTACTCGTCATTTTTAAGTAATGGATAACTACTTTTGTTATTATTTTTCAGGCGTTCCCCATCCGACAAACAAACCAATTATTTTAGTATTCAGTAGCTTGCTAATGGTTATATAAGGTGGTGGATAGGTTTTATTTCCTGAAAGTAAGGTTGAAAAAAGACGGGAATGCTATTGGCAATGAGTCTTAAATATTGCATTATTAGTACGTAATCAACAAGAAAGGAGGAAATGGGACGAGCAAAGGCACAAAAAAACAACTCGATAACTTAGCCTTAATCACGATGAGAGTGGTTTTAGCAACTAAGATAATCGAGTTGCTAACAGCAATTCTCAAGTGGTTAACCACTTGAGAAACGGGGAGCTAACGCTCCTCGCTCATCTCTAATTGTACATGGATAAGCAAGAAAAAACAATGCGCACTATTTTATGGCTAATCGTAGGAATCAGTGTGATTGAGATTGTAATAACAATACTTGATTTATTGAAATGAAAGGAGCTGCAGTACGCGGCCGAAGCAAAGGCTCGAGAAAAGAAACGGATAGCTCAAGAAAAGGAGCGCGAAGCGCAGCGCAAAGCGAAAGAGCAGGCCGCAAAGCGCAAGGAGAGAGAACTGGAAGCACGGCGTAAAGAAAGGAAAGCGCAGAAAAGAATGCTAGAATAGAGAAGGTTGACAATAAATCTCGTGCAAAGGTTAGCAAAAAGACCATAAAAGAGTTGCTGGCTAAAAATTGGACTCCTGAATTTAAGAAAAAAGCGCTTAGCTTTTATTATGATATGAACAAAGCTGGAATCGAGTTTTCCAGCCATGCAGTAGGGCGGGTATTGGATCGGGTTATTTCCCAAGTATTAATGAGTTCTGACGAGGTAAAAGTTATGATGAATTCTAGTCCTAAGTTTGTCCAGGCAGATGGCCGGATGCTATACAGTAAGAAAAATGTATATCTAATCAGAGACGCTATAACGGGGGATATTGTTTCGGTTGTTGTTAGGAAAGCACCCAAGCCAGAATGGAGGGAACTCAATGAATGAATTGCAAAACATATTATGGCGGATAGCTGAATTTCTCGGAGACGAAGCAGCTAAAGAGAACGATCTTTCACTATGGTTAGAGTTTTTTATTTGCGAAAATTATGAAACTATATCTGCCATTAGTGCCGATATTGCAAGATTTTTAAATGACGATATTGTAGATATTTGCGAACAAACTGAACCCGGGCTTGAAGGTACTCAATTCAGAAAACAGATTGCTGACGCATATTATAAATTACTTGAAATGGTTAAAAGGGTTAATGACGCCAATGCCCACCAATGATTATGACGTTATCGTGTTCAAACGTTTAGTTTACTATTATGCTTGCTTAAAACGTACAACTGTATTTAAGCAAAGCGAATTTGACCTAATTACTAAGAAAGCAGATAACGAGGAGTATTTGTTATATGTGCTGGAGATGATGCAAGATGAAGGCTTAATCAAAGGCTTAACGCTTACGAGAGCTTGGGGACAAGTGCTACAAGTGGTGCGCTAATCTAGTTGGAACATTCAGATACCCGGACGAAGTACCGCCCGACGTATGGCGAAGGCCCCGGCGATGCACATGTATGGTGGACTTTATCATCAGCAAAGAGCGAACGAATGTTTACAAGAAAAAAGAGGCTGGGTCGGCGGAACACCGAGTCGCGCAAGCGGCGTTAATTGAGCGGCAATACGCGGCCGAAGCAAAGGCCCGAGAGAAGAAGAGAAGGAACGCGAGGCACGGCGCAAAGATAGAAAAAGCGTAGAAAAGAATGCTAGAATAGAGAAAAATAGTGATAAGCCCATCATTATTAGTCCCGCTCAATTTTGGAAAAAAACAGGAAAGCATATGAGTGAGTTTGGGCTAGATGCAAAGAGCATTGATGATAGGGCGAAATTTGAAACGATTGTTCGCGGAATTGTCGAAGGCAACCAAGAACTCTTGAAAGGGCTACAATGGCGAGGACAAAACGAACCCGTAACTGCCTATATCAAAGGTAAAGACGTAGTTTTGGTTAATAGCAAAAATGAATTCATAACAATACTAAAGAAGGTGTTAATAATGCGCGGATTAAGGACAAAAGAGTGTGCAAAATTCATTGATTTTTTTGAAGAAGTCCAAAAAGCTGCTGGACGGTGTAATAAAGTGTTTTTTTTAGATTTCGGCGAATGTAAAGACATAGAGGCCAATGGAGTTTTGTTGGACGACTTGTTCGGCTGGTTAGTACCTACAAGTAAGGCTTCTGAATTTGAGAAACAGTTCTTAAAAAGGGAACCGCTCGATGCTTGGGACGATTATCTGGTTTGGGCTATCCCTAGTTATGAAGGGCAAACCTTAACTGTAGAGTTTGAACAGTAGGGACTTAAAGCAAAAAATGTACCAAATATTTAAGGTAAAAGAGATAATAATGGTGTCATTATTTACTCTAAGAGTGGGGCACATATTATAGGAGGAAATCCCAATGAAACTTAAACAGTTTGAAGGGGAAACCGTAATTGTAGTTTTACAAAGTGGCGAGCGACGCGAGGGAGTGGTTACTGACTTTTTGTCCTCAGATGAAAACAACCCTCCCAAAGATAGCATTATAATGCGCTTAGGGAATAATAGCCTTACAGAAATTTATGCCGAAGAAATTTCTACTATTAGTCCCCGGAGTAGATGAGTTTATGTCCGCCAATGATTATGACGCTAAGGCAATATCTTTGAACTGCAATTTCACACGCCTGAGTCATTAGGTGTAAAAGATAACGGTTTGCACCAGTTATACGAAAAGCAGCGTATTCTGGATAAAACTAAAGATAAGAAGGAATGGGAAAAGATAAAAATAGAAATGATTAAACTAAGTGGTAGCATAAAAAATCCACCTGAAGTAGAAAGGATAAAGTAGATGGCTGATTTCCGTTTGCATGACCAATATTTTTATTGCCCTGACTACAAGAAATATGTTCACTGCAAAGATGGCATGTTTTATTGTGTGAAAAATGGCAAAGAAGTATATAATGATTTTTATAGCAAAATTTTGATAGGAAGTATCTATACCGAGGACATAACCGAGGAGGAATACAGTGCTCAATTACATTAGAGCTTTGCTAATAATGTTATGGGCTCATAAAGGCCAAAAAGATAAAGGCGGTCACTTGTACTGGGGGCATCCGTGGCGTGTGTCTTGTCATGTAAAAGGTTGGCGTGCTAAAACGATAGCTCTGCTTCATGATGTTATTGAGGATAATCCAGTTTTAACTTTAGCTAATTTTTATTTTTTAGACGATGAACAGCGTGCTGCGTTAAAATTACTCACGCATGATAAGTCGGTGCCTTATTTTGATTACGTGCAGCAGATAAAAATGAATAAACTTGCCAGAGAAGTTAAATTAGCTGACTTAAACGATAATATGGATCTGACGAGATTGGGTAAGATTACTCATAAAGATGAAGAAAGGTATAAAAAATATGCTTACTGTGTGGAGATCTTAAAAAATGCCCACCAATGATTATGACGCTATCGTGTTCAAACTTTTAGTTTACTATTATGCTTGTTTAAAACGTACAACTGTATTTAAGCAAAGTGAATTTGACCTAATTACTAAGAAAGCAGGCGTTAATGAGGAGTATTTGCTAGATGTGTTGTAGATGATGCAAGATGAAGGCTTAATCAAAGGCTTGAAATTTACGAGAGCTTGGGGCAAGTGCCGGAGTGGTGCGCCAGTCTAGTTGGTACATTCAGATACCCGGACGAAGTACCGGCCGACGTATGGCGAAGGCCCCGGCGATATACATGAATTGCGCGGCATATCAAGCATTTCTATTTAACGGTACAAAAACGGTACAAAAAAATTGCGGAGAACATAAAACCTAGTGTAAAAATCCTATATCTTCTGTATAAAATGAAGCAACCACCACAATATGTGGTGGTTGTGACGTTTGGCGGAGAGCAAGGGATTCGAACCCTCGATACCATTTAGGGGTATACATGATTTCCAATCATGCGCCTTCGACCAACTCGGCCAACTCTCCAAACGTGTTTATTCTAACAGATTAGCGAGAATAAGTAAATACCGGTATTGACATAGTATCGTGTCAATCCATTCTCGGTTTCGGTTAGCGTTTTCAGCGAATTTCCGGAGGCAGGTCAACTATCCGGGGACTACCATATTCCAAGAACTGCATATATCCTGTCAAATCAAGCACATTATTGTATACGGTACGCAGACGTAAGCTGAACGACTCCAAGGTAAGAGAGTTTTTATCAGCTGTAACGGACATATCAATTTGTACATTTTGGCCATTCAGCTCACTTAGATCCATGTGAAAAAGGTCACGACATAGCATAAAGAACAGACGGTTTTTGCCGCTGTAAGAAAATATTGTTTTATTTTCGTTCTCGCTTGCCGACAATCCCTGATTCAACTGCAGAAGATCATATATTAGAGTGTATGCCGGAGAGCTAGCCTTAGCGGTGACTGGTTGCCTGACCCAATTCCCGGAAGTAAGGACAAAGTTCCCGGACGGGCTTTCAACAAATTCTTGTAATACATCCGTGCGGTCATTCTGAACCCGACGATCTCCGCGAAACAGGTAGCCCGATTTCAGCTTGACCACCTGTCCGCTGTTAACGGTGTGCCCATGTAAGCCAGCGTTAAGCGTATTGTAAACATATTTAACATCACTTAAAATTTTATAGGTTTGATGTTTCATCAGTTCAGCTTGCAACGTGCTGAGCCGTTTCCAGCGTTCCGCTTCGTCTAAAGAGCGGTCATTTCCTTTTCTGCCAGCATTGACTGAATTGCTTGGTGCAACCAGATTCAGCGGTTGATTGATGTCATAAAAGATGAGTTGTACTTCGGCCGGCACCGAATTCTTTCTAGTGTCTATGATTTGCACATTTACTTGCTGAATTTGCCCCGATTGAGGAACAACATAAAAATGGGCTTCAGCTTTTAAGCCGTTCAGCGGGAGGTGCTGCAAATTGATATTGCCGATTTGGCTCAGTAATTCCATGATGGATTTGTTGGTGCTTCCATAAAAATACTCTACCGGTTCATGGGGATCTTTTGGGCGTATCAGGGTAAATTTATTTTCCAGTTTAGTAAAAACATTGTAAGCGGTAAGGACAGACAGGGATTGATCGGGGTTATCGTTGGTCGGCTCCCAAGCGGAATCGTTGCGTTGGATAAAAGCACAAGTGGAAAGCCAGATGAAATTTTCCGAGCCGTCATTACTACGCGATGAACCACGGGCGGAAGTTAGTGATTGATTTTGGTCATATTGATAAGCGTAGTCTCCCTCACGTTCTTCATTGATGGAGAAAAAACGAGATTCGGTATTCGATTTGAGGGAAAATTTGGTTTTTCCGGCAGTAAGTGTTGCCGCATGGCTGTGAATGTTGCGGATTATATCCTCATCTTCGAGGGGTCGTTCACTTCGAGCGGGCGAAACGGCTGCACAGCTGCTTACCGACAGCGCGAAAATTATGATCAGCAAACCGGAAAGCCTGCTGTGAGAAAAATTTAAATTCATAGAATCGACCTCTTGCCTTGCTAAATCTGTTTAAAGATGTAACAATTAGTGTTACATTAATCACAAGTGATTATAGCATATTGTATTATAAGGGCGACAATGGAGAGTGTTCGATGAGCGTTAGCACGGTGCGTAATCGTAAGAAAAATCATAATTTTGCAATCATAATCACGTTGATGTCACTTGTTTTAGTGGTTATGGCCGGTGCGGTCCTTTACTTGTGGCTGCATGGGCGAAGCGACAGCGGATCCGGTGGTTTAATTAATACAGCTAAATTAATGACTGAGGATACGACGGCTGCACAGGAATCGAGCGAAAATGGGGGGAATGGTGGCCGTAAGTCGCTTCCTTCGGCTACGGTAAGACTGTCCATGGTCGGAGACGTTTTGCTGCACAATTCAGTTTTGACAGCGGCTCGGGCTGACACTGACAATAACAGCGATTTTTCATTTATTTTTAAGCATATTGTCGATCCATACAGGAATTTTGACTTGAATATTGTAGATATGGAAGGGACGATGGGGCCGCCGCCGTTCACGGCTTACCCACTTTTCCATTCCCCGACTAAATTGGCCGAAGACATGCATAAGGCCGGTGTTGGAATGGCCATTACGGCTAATAACCATGCGATAGACGCTGGAGAGAAAGGTGTAACCGATACTTTTAACGCGCTAGTAAAAAACAATATTATACCTGTTGGTACTTCATTGGATGCTAAGAAAAAGACTTGGTGCATAAGAGAAATCAACGGGATTAAAATCGGCTTCTCGGCCTATACATACGAAACGGTGCGTCAAAATGGCCGCATCGCAATCAATGCTTTGATTTTGCCGGAAAGTTTATACGGCCGTTTGGATAGTTTCAGCTATGAAGACGACCATTTCGATGACGATAAAGCGAAACTGGCTGCTCGTGAAAAAGAAATGCGGGAGGCCGGCGCGGAGGTTACTGTCTTCTTTATGCATTGGGGGACAGAATACGATTCAAAACCGACTTTTTACCAACGTGAATTGGCCAAAGCTCTGGCTAAGGCCGGCACCAATTTAATTTTAGCCTGCGGCCCGCACGTTATTCAGCCTATTGAAACGCTACCGGCCGATAATTCTGATGGCAAATGCCTGGTATATTATTCGGTCGGCAATTTTGTATCGGCGCAATATTTTGATACGGGCGACAGTAATGGACGAGCGGAAGACGGTTTGATGGCCATGGTTGAGTTCAAGCGAGATGAAGAAGGTGAAGTAAAATTGAACCGAGCAGGATATTGCCCGCTTTATTGCTATAAACCGGTAAAATTTGGCGGAGCCGCCTCACAAGCAGTCCCTAACGCCGCCGCTTTGGCTGATCCCAAATTGGTGGACGGCAGGACATCATTAGTAGAAGCTTCTAAAATGCGCATAGACAAAATTATGGCAGAAAATAATGTTGGAAAATTGCCATTTTCCAAATTTGAATTTGGCTATTTTGACGAATAAAGTGGCATTAAAAATCTTGTGTATTGACGAACAGCGGACGAATTAGTATTCTGTCAATATATGGAGGAATGCAATATGACTGAAATAAAAAATGCGATGAGTTCACGTGTTGCTGAAGAAATCAAAGCTGATACCGGATATACTCCGGTTCAAGCATCCAAGCATGATTATTGGTATGCGCTTTCCAAAGTTGTTATGGAGAGAATTGCTGATAATTGGCAAAGAACAAACGACTTGTATTTGAAGTCTCGCCGCCAGCATTATTTTTCGGCCGAATTTTTGGTCGGGCGTGCGTTGCTTAACAATCTAACCAACCTTAATATGTTAGAAGAGGCACGTGATGCCATGGCATCGTTTGGTCTTGATATTAACGATATTTTGGAAGAAGAAACTGATCCGGCTCTCGGCAACGGCGGTCTGGGTCGATTGGCCGCCTGCTTCATGGATTCTTGCGCGACGTCAAATTATCCGGTGCAAGGCTACGGAATTTTATACCGCTACGGTCTGTTTTATCAACTTATTGAGGACGGTTTCCAAACTGAAAAACCTGATGAATGGATGGAGCGCGATTATCCATTTGTGGTAAGCCGGCCCGCAGAAACGGTGTTGGTACACTTCAGTGATTTTGATGTGAAGGCAATTCCGCACGACATGCCGATTACCGGTTACGGCACCAAGAACGTCAATACTTTGCGCCTTTGGCAGGCTAAAGCACTGGAAGAATTTGATTTCCAACTCTTTAATGATCAGCATTTTACCCAAGCGCTTAATTTTCGCAACCAGGCACAAGATATTTGCCGGGTACTTTATCCTAACGATACCACACGAGATGGTAAAACCTTGCGCCTTAGACAGCAGTATTTCTTCGTTTCGGCCTCGTTACAAGATATTTTGCATAAGTATATCGCAGAACACGGCGAAGATTTTGCGGCCTTCCCCAAATACAATTGCATACAGTTAAATGACACTCACCCGGTTATTGGTATCTTGGAACTCATGCGTCTACTCATTGATGAGTACCACCAAACTTGGGATGATGCTTGGGCGATTGTCACCAAGACGTTCGCCTACACCAACCACACGGTTATGCAGGAAGCATTGGAAAAATGGGACGTTGACTTGATGCAGGGCCTTTTGCCGCGAATCTATGAGATTGTTGCAAAATTAGATGTGCAGCTGCGCCAGGATCTGGCCGGTTTGGCAGTCTATTCCAGCCGCATTGATCAAATGGCCATAGTGGCAAATAATCAGGTACATATGGCGCGTTTGGCATGCTATGCATCATTTTCGATTAACGGCGTGGCCTCGATGCACACCGAAATCTTGAAAAAAGATACATTGAAAGATTGGTATCAGATTTGGCCGGAGCGTTTCAACAACAAAACCAACGGCGTTACCCCACGGCGCTGGCTTAGAATGTGCAATGCTGAATTGTCGGAGTTGCTTACTGAATCACTTGGTAGTGATGCGTGGGTTACGTCACTGGATGAATTGGCTAAACTGGCCAATTTAGCAGAAGATCCCAAAATATTGCGGCGTTTCTTGGCGATTAAGAAGACGAAAAAACAGCAATTGGCGAATTTCTTGCACAACTATGAAGGTGTTGACGTTGACACGACGGCAATCTTTGATGTTCAGATTAAACGTTTACACGAATATAAGCGACAACTGCTGAACGGTTTGTACATTCTCGATTTGTATTTTCGGGTCAAAGAAGATCCTTCTGCTTTGATTCAGCCGCGGGTCTTCATATTCGGAGCGAAAGCTGCTCCCGGTTACTACAGAGCTAAGTCGATCATCAAATTCTTGAATGAGATTTCTCGATTGATTAACAATGATCCTGACATGAACGGCAAAATAAAAGTTGTTTTTGTACATAACTATTGCGTGTCCGTGGCTGAAAAACTTTTCCCGGCGGCAGATATTTCCGAACAGATTTCTACAGCCGGTTTGGAAGCTTCTGGTACAGGGAATATGAAGTTCATGATGAATGGAGCTTTGACCTTAGGTACCTTGGACGGGGCTAACGTGGAAATCATTCAAGCTGTAGGTGATGAAAACGGTTATATCTTCGGTGCTAAGGAAGAAGAATTAGCTGAGATCAAACCTAAATATGATCCGTATCAACTTTATTTGACAGTCCCCGGTTTGCGCCGTGTCATGGATTGCCTGACCGATGGAACATTATGTGACGGAAAAACCGGCAGATTCTTGGATTTGTTTAACGGTTTGGTTAAAGGCTCCGGATGGCAGGCCGGCGATGTCTACTATGTACTAGGTGATTTTGCAGCTTATCGCGAAGCGCGTGATCGTGCCGCCAAAGATTATGTCGATGCTTTGGGTTGGGCCAAAAAATGCTGGATAAATATAACATCATCAGGCATGTTCAGTTCTGACCGTACGATTAACGATTATGCGAAAGAAATATGGCATTTGCAAAGCTTACCGATTGAGTAGTAAATTGCCTTAGAAATTGAGCATATCGTGTATAGAATCCACTTATACTAAGATAAAATAGTATTATGTAAATAAAGCAGTGAATCGTTTGGTTCGCTGCTTTTTTCATATTTATAATCCATATTCAATATTTAATTATCGAAATTAGTGTTGACTTTTTTAGTGACTTCGCGTTATACTATGTCGCATAGAATATCAAAATATGAATAAACTAAAATTATTATAATGAGTTTTGATAAATACGATAGTGATTGGAAAGATTTTTTAGGTGGAAGTTGGCGCCATGGTGTAAATTCAAAACATGTATGGTCTAAATACTATCATGGAAAGAAGGTGCATAAGACAACAGTACAAGGAGCCGGGAATAAAGTATCTACTTCCGGCTGGGTAACACCGGGCGAAACTGCACTTGCTTCGTGGGAAAAAGCAACATACGGCAACAAAGCATGGGCTGACGTATATGACAATTAGACTATAACATATAGGCATTACTGACTATTCATTTTAGTCAGTGATGCCAATTGTTGGGGTTGGTATTATGAAAAAAACAATTGGTCTGCTAATATTTTTTCTGTTGGTACTTATAAGCGTTGGAAAATTTTACTGGGATGAAAGCTCTATTCTGCGTACTTTTGCCGCTAAATTTGATGCAGTCGTAAATATTGCTACAAAACCAGAAAATATGGCTGTAAAAAAAGTTTTTATACTTAATTCGGCTGCAAAAGATAAATTAAGCTTGTCTACAATAACAACTGCTACAGGGGATTCTAAAGAGGAAAATGGCCAAAAAATAAACTTTTATCTTTTTTTGCATGATACGGAATGGTTTAAAGAATCTTTTAAAAGTACTAGAATTATAGAAAACAAACATGGCAATAATAAGTTTTACAAAGCCGACCAACTTAATATTCTTACGGCAAAAAAAATACAGCTTTTACCTTTAGAGGAATTGGACGCCGATTCAATCAGTGCTGATTACCATGTTAAAGGTGAACCTAAAAACATAAAAACATTTGTTGAAGAATTAAATGGCAAAAACGGACTTTCGATACAAGCCGTAATAGAATCGAATCCAAATATTGGCAGTTACTTGTCTGCATTTGAAGTTGACTTCTTTCTTAGCCTTATTCTTAATTTGAGCGTATTTATACTTTTCAGCCTTTTTGTCTACAATAGCCAAATAGCGAAAGAAATTGTCATAACTAAACTTTTGGGATATAAGCAAGCCACTTATATTTGCCAAAAAACTTGGCAGTTATTACGTTTGCCGTTTTTTCTCAGCCTAAGCGTGGTGACGGTGGCAATGTTATGGTTAATTAAGCCAAATGCTCTGCTGCCATTCTTTTATGCAACCAAAGTAATTTATTGCTTGTTTTTAATTACTTGTGTTATGTTGTTTAGCCTAGAGTATTTTTTGTTAACTCTGGTCAGCAAACGTATAGCCATAATTGCTTGGCTCAAAGGCTACAGAAATAGCTATGGCAAGAGCTCAGTCCTTGTTAAGTTAATTACTTTAATTATAGTGCTATATCTATTTGTAATCAGTGTATTAGGAATAAATCAATATCTTGAATTAAGACCGCAGCTAAATACTTGGGAGCAAGCAAAAAATTATGTTGACCTAGCTTGTACATGGCCTTGGACTTATGAAAAAGAATACAGAAAGTTTGAACTTGTAGTCACGCCAAAATTAAACAGACTATGGGATACTTTAGATAAGCAAGGGGCGATTATGTTCAGTGCGCCAAATGCCGAGGCCGAGTACGAAAAATTTCCGGATGAAAAAAACAATAATCAAGGTGCTTTTTACGGACGATATGCCTATATAAATAAAAATTATCTAAATATAAACAATTTAGTTGATTCGGAAGGCCGTTCACTAAAAGAGTATCAAACTGAGCCTAATGAGTGGATAATTTTTGTGCCGGAAAACATAAAAATAACTGATAAAGATAAATCATATATTAAAAAGCTGCATTATTTCAAGGCTAAAGCTACGTCGCAAAAGCTTAATGATAGATATGTTCGGCTTAAAGCTGATCAAACTACATTCGGTTTTGATGCGGAGAAAAAGTTAGATGGACAAATTTTTTCTAATTATAGCTTCATCTTAGTCAATGGAGAAGAACTTAGATTTAATATGTTGAAGATTGCAACACTATCTAACGGGCAATTTCATCCATTCGTTCCCGACAGATCAAACTTTACCTCGATTAAAGAGACGATTCGCAATACGGGGGCTGGACAATATATCCTCTATATCAATGGCGTATATGATCGCGTTGCCGAGCTTATAGGCCGTTTTAAGAAGGAGGCGATCCTTAATATGCTGGGTTTGGTAATCTCAATATTAATATTCTTGCTGGAGATTAAGATCGATCAAGATACCTACTACTACAATGATGGGCAAAGAATAGAGGCCTCACGTTTATTAGGATACAGTTTCTGTGATGTCCACGGAAAAAAGTTGTGGAAAAATGCCATGATTTATTTAGCCGGGGTAAGTGGCCTAATTTGGTTGCTGCGTTTTGGTAATTCCATTCCAATTGTCAGATCATTTTTCTTTGAACCGCGCGGCGGATGGGATTTCAGTAAATATTGCATCGGCTTCTTGCTGGCAGTAGGCGGAACAGTTATCGGTTCGTTTTATGAAATTATGCAGCTGAAAAGACAGGAAAAAAGTATTGTGCTTAGTCTGAAGGGGGGGAATTAAATGGAAGAGAAACATTTACAATATTGTTTGCAGAACGTTAGTAAAAAATATGGCTCGCATTTAGTATTGAATAAAGTTAATTTAAACATATATGAGGGCGATCTCATATGCATATTCGGCAAAAGTGGCAGTGGCAAGAGTACTTTACTAAGCATTATGGGACTGCTTGACACTTACAATTCAGGTAGAATTGAATGTTTTGGTCAGGTTGACCCGATTAAAAAAGCTAAAGCCTGTGAATTGTTGCGGCGGATGAACATAGCCTATTTGTTCCAAAATTTTGCCTTGGTAGAAAAAATGACGGTAGTTGAAAATATGCTCTTGGCGTTAAAATATAATCCGGAAAAAAATAAAGAGAAATTAATTGACTTGGTTAAGCAGCCGTTGGATGAAATGGGGGTGCTGGACAAACTTAGGTCTAAGATATATGAACTTTCCGGTGGTGAAGCTCAACGGGTTGCTCTGGCCAGAAACATGGTTAAACCGTTTGACATCTTGCTAGCAGATGAGCCTACAGGGTCTCTGGATAATGAAAATAAGCAAATTGTGATGAACACATTGGTTAAACTTAATAATGCAGGCAAGACTGTTGTAGTAGTAAGTCATGACATGGATTTTAAATATTTAGCTAAACGAAATTTTTTGATCGAAAATGGAGAACTAAAGGAAATTCCATAGGAGAATCCATAAATTAAAAATATGTACTAGTATACATTATAGATTTGCCCGTTAAATTGGGGACTTAAGCTGGCGGAATAAAACTGCCAGCTTAAATCTTTGTTGCACCGGTTTCAATTGCTTTTGGGAGATGTCAAATCTTTAACGTCGGTAAGTTTAGCGTATACCAACAGGCGTTGATCAAATGACGGCGGATTGACGCAGGTGATCATCAGTAGATATTTATCAGCTGTTTTCTCTTTTATTAGGGGAACTATTTCTTGTGGCTGTACTATTAAGCGCTTATCGACTTTATACGTGTACTCCTTATTGTTGCCGAGAACCTTTACTTCTGCGCCTATTTCGACTTCGTCAAGACGATTAAAGTAATGTCCTTTCTCAATCATGTGGTGTCCGAATAGAACAGATAAACCGCTATCACCGTAAAGTGGAGCTGAGGTCTGGTGATGCCCGATTCCGTAACGTAACTCAATCAAACCGGCTTTGCTGAGAATTGGTAAACTTAAGTCTATGCTGCTGATTTGCAAACGACCTATCGGCTGAATTAGGACTTTTTTACCTTGGGGGTAGGATTCTCCATTGTTGGAAAAAACTTCCCATTGTTCGCCGGCAACTTTGTTAGCATCAGGATCGACATAGATGCCTTGGCGGTTATTCGGATCTACTTGTTGCTCGACTGGAACCAAATCATAAAGCTCGGAGGATATTTTTTTCTGCTTTTCGCGCGTCGCACGGGAAGAAATAAAGTAATAAGCAGCGGAAGAAAACATAATCAGAGCCACCAACAAAATTATGGCGTCATACCATTTAAATTGCCAACGCCGCTTTGATTTTGACGGTTTGTGATGGTCTCGCTCAAGGCTTACGCGTTGATCGGCGGCAATGAAATTTTGTCTCGGCGGATAAGCGGCTTGTTGCCAGGCCTGCGGTTGCTGAAAGGGTTGTTGGTAAGGCGTATTATAAGGTGGCTGGTTTGGTGTGCCGAAATTTTGCGGATTGTTTGAGTTATCATTTGTTCCATTCAGGTGATTGTTTTTTTTCATGCTGACTCCTCATACTAATATTTACAAGAAGGAATATAACTAATTTTAGCACACTTGGAGCTCTATGCGGGAGCCTTGATTTCCGTTGAATGTTAAAAAAATACTACATAATGATAAAATTATAATTCATCCGTTATTTACAGAAAACGCCGAACGCTGATAACTATTTGTGATAAAATACAATAGCATATTTCTAGATTTATACAAGGAGGTAGCTATGCTGTGGAATGATTTCCAAAAATTGATTTCCGAACCGATGACAGTTTTTCTGTTACCTTTTTGTGACGATTATTATGAAGTTCCTTCATTCAAAAGCAAGGGCATGGAAGACTTTGCCGCTATTTTACGCTGTGCGGCGGTGTTTAATCAAAATTCATTTGAGTTTGCCAATGCACTTGAACCTTGCTTAGATGAAGCTGCGCGCACGAGATTGCTTTCTTTAGCAATATGCTTACCGCCACCTAAAAAGCACACCAAATATTTAAACCGGTTGATAAAGTCGTGGTTTGAGTTTACCCAAGTTTTTCTGCAATGCGCTGATCCCACATCTACCCCTGCGTCCGTACCTGAGGCAAATTTGTTGTCTACAGGCGCAGCGAAAGATGGAAGGCCGCTAGGTGCCGATGTGACGACTGAAAAAATCAATATCATTAAGTCGCGAGATGAAGCCCGCAAAATTGATGCTGTAGTTACTGATGAATATATAAATAAGTTACTTGCTGCTTCAGCTGAGTTTTTCGCCGCTTGCGTTGGGATCTTGACCGACATTGCTTTAGAGAGTTTCCCGGCGCAGACAAAGAAGGCTGCCGTTGCAGGGGAGGCCGAGGCTGCCAATTGCATACGAGCGGAGAAAACTAATGGCATGACCGAGATAAGCGAAGAAGATCGCAAGATAACTGACGCCGATATAGTGCGGTTACACGCCATGGCTCCGGGGTTGAATTTGCCAAAATTGGCTGTTCTCGCCACAACTTGGTCGCGACAAAAGTTTTTAGCGGCCGTAGATGTCAATTTAACCAAGTTTTACATGCAAATAGCTTTGACTGAGATGGCTTGCTTTACGAGCATTATCAATCCGATCGGCAAGGCATTCATTGATAAAGGTTATGAAATTTTGTATGAGTCAGAAATCCTGACTGACTTGCAAAAAAAAGTTGTTTGCCTGCACCAAATACAATATGAACTGAGCTTTTTTTCTCATTATACAATTACCGATTTGCATTTGTTACTGCGACATTTACAAACAGTCTGTCCATGGATTTGGCAGGAAGCTACCGGCGAAAATATTTTGTTCGCAGTCGCGGAAACTTTGAATAATAATGCTGCATGGCAAGATTTGCTGGATTTGGTAACATCGGTCCCGGAAAAATACTGGAGTTCTCGTATTTACGGACTTGTGCGGCAGGCAACTATAGAACTTAATCAATGGGAACTTTGCCTGAAATATTGCGAAAATGAATTGCAGACCGGTAAGGCGGAAGTTAAGACGTATTATGATGCTGGCTACGCCTGGTACAATTTAGGCGAATTTGCCGATTCATTGGCGGTGCTACGGCAGGGAATGGCTATTTATGGCCATTTGGTCAAACTTAGTATTGGGTCGGCTTACGCTCTGATAGCAATGGAAAAATATGATGAGGCTCTTAATTGTCTGTATGAGGTAGCAGACGAAGTGCATGAAAGTGGATATTGCGAAATCGATTATAATTTGGCACTTGCTCAGACTTATGTAGCCCTGAAGCGTCCCGGCAAAGCTCTCCCAATTTATCGGTATTTAACCAATGTTTATGGCCCGCAGGCTGTGTTTTGCCGTGATCGGGCGCGAGCTTTGTCGGAGATGGGCTATAAGGAAGAAGCTTTGCGGGTAGTACGTGAAGGGTTAAAGTTTGAACCCGAGGATACCAACCTATTGTTGACTCGGTGCTTTTTGCATGCTTCTATGCCTTATTTGAGTCATAAGCAGGCCTTACTTTCTTTTAAACAGGCCTTGGCCGGAAATAAATTGACGGCTGAAGAACTTGATCAATTAGCCGTGGCGGCCTTGCACCTCGATTTGTTTGATATTGCCGGGGAAGCTATTATAACCGCTTGGCGGCAAGACAAATATTTTGCACCTCTATACTACACGATAGCTTTGTATTGGCAGGCAAAGGGTCAGAGCGAATTGGCTCAACGCGTTCTTGATTACGTCCTACAGTTTGCTGATGATCGCTATGATTACTTAATGTTTAAGGCCACTCTCTATATGGAAAGCGGTGAGTTTACCACTGCACTGGAATATCTCGATTACTGTCAGCATATTAATGGCGTAAATCTGGAAATTGCTCTCGGCAAAATGCAAATATACCGGTTTTGGGGTCTGGAAGATGAACGCTTGGTATGGAGCACGATTGCCAAGTCCTTAGGCGAATAAATCTATTTTTGATATGTAAAAAGTCGACTGCTTTAAGTGGCCGGCTGTCGTGTGCTATTAATTGCGTTTTAAGTGGCTGCTCAGGCGCGGAAGCTATTATTTGTAGCAGTAAGCTGCGTTGCAAGCTGGTATTTCAGCAAAAAGCGAATGTCTAAGCGTCAACAGTTTTAGCTCGAACTATTTTGCAAACTAACGGACGAATAAAGCCTAGTATGGAAACTTACTTCTCAAAATGCTATTATACACGAATTTTTGGAAAAATTGTCAACATTAGACTTGTATTCAGGATTAGCTGAATTTTTATCAAAAGGGCAAGTATATTTCTGCGAATTTATGCTAGATTTTGCTAAGCAAAGAATAAAAGAGATGGACGAGATGCTTGCTGTGTATAGCTTTAAACGGAAAAAATCTTGCTACCGCCGTTTTTCAAAGGAGTAAGCGGGATTCGTTGTATAGATTCGTCAATCTATAACAGCCGGTGGTTACAAGTATTGATTTTATATTGGCTCTTGGGTTCCCAAAAACTACAATAAATTGACGCGGTCATTTCTCCGTGCCCATCTTTACTTATTCGGGAGATGGGTGTAGAATTAAAGAAGTTAGTTAGGACTAACTATAGGATAATCGATTCTAAACTAGCAGTCTATAAAGCAGAAATTTCTTTTTCTGCATGAAAGGCATCTATGAACTGAATCGAAATGTACCTAGGGTATATCCTTCCCTTTTTGAAAGAAAAACTTTATGCGTGTGATACAGAAAGGAGTTTTCATTCTATGAAAAGAACGCCCATATTTACTGTCCTACTCTTGTGTTTGAGCATTTTGCTGACGGCTTGTGGAGCTCAAAAAGAGCAAAACTTGTTGCTACGCATTGGCGGAATGAAAGACTTCAAGAGTAGTGGGAGTGCAAGAACACTTGTATTCGATCCTCTTACTCGTTTGGATAAAGACTTGAAGCCGATTCCATACTTAGTGTCGTGGGAGGCTGATGAGCAACAGAAAAAGTTTAAACTCAATGTCACAAAAGATGTCAAATTCCATGATGGAACAGCACTGAATGCCGATATCGTCCGTTGGAACATCGAAAGCTTGGGGGCGCTCTATTACTGTGGATATGCAAACTACCTTGAAAAGGTTGATGTGAACGATGATCTTACATTAACGGTATCTTTTAAGCAGAGTTACCCGCTTTTCCCTGAGGAGCTTGCCACAATCCCCGTAATGCCGATTGACAATATGTCCGAAGATTATAAAATCGCTTCCTTTAATGGCACAGGACCGTATCGTCTGGAAGAATACGTTGAGAATCAAACAACTAAATTAAAGAGAAACGAAAACTATTGGAACAAAGAAAAGAAACCTAAAATTACAGAAGTGGATTGGGTTCCTATCGCAGATGGAGCCGCCAGAGTTATGGCGGTCACTAATGACCAGGTTGATGTCGTGGGTCTGACAGATGGATACAATGCTTTCTCTTTCAATCTTCTGCGTGACTTAGAGAAAAATGATTCCGTCAGCATGATTGTAGAGCCTGCGGAGCAATTTACCAGTGCTAATTCTCTTGGGTTGAATTGGCAAAAAGGCGTTCTTGAGGACGTGAATTTGCGTGCGGTGATTTGCTATGGAATTAATCGGGAACCGTTAGCAAAAAATATCCTTTTCGGTATTCCTCAGGTTGCAGAACACTATATTGGTGGAGCCTATTGGGATGCACCCGAGCATTTTGTAGAAGGCATTGGCTATGATCCCGAAAAGTCAAATGAATTTCTAGCAAAAGGGGGCTACAAGCGGGTGAACGGGAAGATCACAAAGGATGGTAAACCAATCAAATTGGACTTCGTTGTCCGGGCAGAAGATGAACAACCCGAAGTCGGTCAGTACATTAAAGCAGAATTGGAAAAGCTGGGATTTGAATGCAATCTGATTATCCTGGAACCAACCCAAGCCTTTGAGCGTCAGAAAAAGTTAGAGTATGATGTCACGATCAGCTGGCCGTGGTACGAACCGGTAGCCGCTTCCTTGCCATCCATGGGGTTGAGCAAAGAATATCAAGGAATGGGTCTAGGAGGATTAGTGGACAAAAAGATGCTGGATTACGCAGATGAATTTTATAAAGCTAAAAATCGAGATGAGGCAAAAGTAGCTCTTCAAAAAATATGGAAGACGCAATACGACAATTACTTGGCTGCCCCACTCTATGCTACGACTCGTGTAATTATACACAACAAAAAATACGATGGATACTTATTGGACGGCAGCTACTATCAGGTTGACCTGTCCGAGATCCATTTAGCGAAATAAACAAGTGATCGGATGAGGATCAAGAATGAGAATATCTTATATTCTTCGTAAAATATTCGTGGTACTTCCGATGATATTTGTTATTTCTCTGCTCTGCTTTAACATGATATATTTTGCTCCAGGAGACGCCGGAAAGCTTCTCCTGGAGACAAAATCGGGGCGTGGAGACAGGTTTTCTGCTTCGGATATTGCGGATTTTTCGGAACGAACGGGTTTAAATTTAGATGTTGTCGAAGCCTATCGGAACTGGAGTTGGGATCTGCTAAAAGGCGATATGGGAGAAAGCGTCTTATATTCGGAGTCGGTGTCGAGTGTGGTGAACCGTTATTTCCGAAACACACTTGTCATGGTTGGCATTGCCTTCATGGTTTATCTAATTACGGGGATTTTTTTAGGCTTTGCATCAGGTCTTAGACCAGGAGGTTTTTTTGATCGACTCAACCGTTTTTGGGCGATACTAACTCTGTCGCTTCCCTCGTTTTGGATCGCGACACTTGTTTTGTTTTTATCAACGAAGTTTTTCCCGGGACTTCCTGTTCTTTACTTTGACGGATGGCGTTCTTTTGTTGTCCCCGGGGTGATTATGGGTCTGGTTTTTGCTGGTAATTTAGCTATGATGTTGCGAGATCGTGTTCTGCGTGTTTCGGAGGAAGATTTTATTGACTGTGCAAAAGCGATGGGCATTTCACGTTCAGATGTTGTGTGGCGACACATTTTCCCCAACGTCTTAGCTACGATGATCTCAGTCAGTGCCTTGGATCTTTCTTTCATGCTTATGGGGAGCCTGGTGGCGGAAAAAATTTTTTCGATTCCTGGGATTGGACAACTTTTCCTAAAAGCTGTTAACGTCAAGGACTATTTCCTGGTTGCCGGATGCACTCTTTATTTTTGTTTGTCTGTGAGTTTATGCAACCTTATCGCAGAGCTGATCTACCCTTTCATTGACAGGAGGCAGGTGTGTTCACGAAACGAAATGCTATGATCAAAATACGGTGCTACATCGCGCTCCTTTTAGTCGTCCTGATTGTTTTTGGATTCCTTGCTTATGGCACAGGAGAGCGATTCAATGCCATGTCTCCTGAAAATCAGCTTTTGGAACCATCGTTGAATCACCTTTTCGGAACTGATGTTTTCGGAAGGGATGTTTTTCTTAGAACGGTCAGAGGTTTCATGAATGCGTTCCTTCTTGCGATTTTATCATGGATTATTGCATTTGGCTTTGGGATTCTCTTGGGAATCTTTTTTGCATATGTCGGAGGTTTAGCAGATGCCATTTTTTATCATGTGTGCAATTTTATTTTTAGTTTTCCCACCATGGTATTGGCGATCTATCTGGCATCGGCAAGCGATGCGAAAATACCAATTCTTATTTTCCTGACATCGTTTGCCCTGATCTTTAGCAATGCAAAAATTGTCCGTGCATTGGTCAAAAGCCTCATTAAAGAGAATTATATGATTCAACTTCAGATTATGGGGGCGGGATTTTGGCATATGACTCGTTACCATCTATTAAGGGAGTCCATACTCAATTTGCTTCCCATTATGCCGTTGATGATCGGTCATATTATTCTTGGAATCTCAAGTTTTTCCTTTCTAGGATTTGGCATACAACCTCCGGAAGCGGAAATCGGGCTACTCCTCTCCGAGAATTTTAAGCTGATTACTATTGCTCCTTGGACGTGTCTTTTGCCGGGCCTTTTCCAATTTCTCATCATCTGGGCACTCAGCTATTTAGGCGAGATGACGCGAAAGTACTACACAAAAGAAGGAGTTTCGCATGATGAATTTTAAAAGTGACAAGCTGTGTGTTCAGCCCGATCCTTTATGCGAGAATAAGGGAGCAGAGAAAAATAAAGAAGTCCTTCTTTCCGTCCGAGAACTTTGTGTCAAAGTAAGAGAGTCAGAAAATCAAAAAATGCTATTGGACAACCTTTCTTTTTCCCTTCGAAGAGGCGAGGTTTTAGCTCTCGTCGGGGAAACTGGCAGTGGCAAAACAATGACTGCAAAAGCGATTATGGGGATGCTGAACGCGAATTTAAGTGTAGAGGGCAGGATTGTATTAGAAGGACAAAACCTGCTGGATCTCAATGCACAAGAAATGCACGCACTGCGTGGCCGAAAAATTGGCATGGCTTTTCAGAATCCTGAAACTGCCCTCAATCCGCTCCTGAAGAATGGAAACCAACTCAATTTGATTATGGGGAAAAACGAGAGCGATCAAGTGCGTCGCCTGCGTTTATTTGGCTTGTGCGATAAAAGGATTCTTAAGCAATATCCATTTGAACTCAGCGGGGGAATGGCACAGCGATTCATGGCCTCGCTTTCTCTCGGCCATGGCGTTGAAATGGTTATTTTTGATGAGCCCACTCGTGGGCTTGATCCTGATAATCGGAATCTTTTAGCCGAATTGATCTTGCTTTTATCCAAGAAGAGACATGTTGCTATTTTGCTTCTTACACATGACATGGGCCTGATTGAGAGAGTCGCCGATCGCTGTATTGTATTACAGGATGGAAAAATCGTTGAACATGGCAGCGTAGACACTATTCTTCATCATCCGACATCGTCTTATATGAAAGGCATACGTGATGAGGATCCTCGGTTTCAACGGATTTTGCCGTTGCTTGATTCAGAAGAAAAAAAGCAGGAAGAGACACCTATATTGGAGCTTAGGGATATTCATTGTTCTTACGCTCTTAATCCCTTCAGCAAGGAGCGTCACCAAGTGCTCCACGAATTGAATATGAGTGTATTTCAAGGCGAAATCTTAGGTCTTATCGGTGCCTCAGGATGTGGGAAGTCAACATTAGCATCATGCATCTTAGGATTATTAAATTATCAGGGAGAGATTTTATTTAGCGGTAAATTGTTGAAGATGCGTGGCAGACCTCAGATTGGGCACATTTGTCAATCAGCAACAAGTTCATTTGATCCGGCACGTACGATTCGCCAGAGCTTGGAAGAGGTTTTTTTAGTACACCCGGAATATGCATTGCCAGGAGAAAAAGAGAATCAAATTCATCACGTCCTAAAAGTTGTGGATTTGTATCATTTATTGGCGCGTTTGGATTCCTACCCCCACGAGTTTAGTGGTGGTCAGTTGCAACGTTTTGCCATTGCACGCACATTGCTTTCACAGGTGAAGTTTATCATTTTAGACGAGGTGACATCCATGTTGGATTTAAAAACACAGGCATCGATTATTCGTCTCCTTGCTCGTTTGCGAAAGGAACGCGGCTTAACCTATATTTTTATCACTCATGACTTACCGTTGGCCCAGCAGTTCTGTGATCGAATATTGCAGATGAAAGACGGCTGTGTAAGAAACTGTTTAGAATGGGAGGAAACAGTATGTTGATTCACAAACGTTTACGCGACCTTATTCAAGGCGTGGAAGTCTTTGTTTTTAGCAAAAGCCTTTTATCGGTCTGCGTCAGCCTTACGTATATTGCACAAGCCGTTCTATTTGGACAGGTTATCCAGATGCTTTACGAGAGTGCTGGGATGGATGCCTTGAAATGGCATGTCTTTTGGATTGCATTTTTAATTTTGGTCCGTCTATTTCTCATCACAGGACTCAATGTGTATGGAAAGTGGATTATCGGCCAAATTAAGAATCGTCTGCGCAAGCGCACCTTTATTCAATTGATGAAACTGGGTCCTGCCTATCTTCTTGATGAACGAAGCGGAGAGATCCAATCTAAGGCGATGGCCGGAATTGACTATCTTGAGGGATATTTGAGCCTTTACATTCCTCAAATCCTAACTGTTTTTATTGTCTTATCCGGCATTTCCATTTATGTTTTTTCGATTCACTTCGCTTTGGGAATCCTTATCCTCGCCACCGCTGTCACCGCACTCTTTATGCCTTATCTTTTCCTCTATAAGATAACCAGTTTCAGCGAAGAACATTGGGCGGCCTACACCAATCTGAGTGCTGAATTTGTTGAAACAGTGCAGGGCATGATGACGCTCAAGGCCTTTAACGCCTCAAAAAGGGTTGGTACAGGACTGAAGGACAAAATGCATCGTCTCTTTGACAAAACAATGAAGAGTCTTACCATCAGTTTGATGGAAACGGGACTTGCAAATTTCTGCGTGACCATTGGCAGAAACTTCACACTGGCTCTTGCTGCCTATTTTACCGTCAAAGGGACAATTCGTGTCGGTCAAATGGCTATGTTATTCTTCCTTGTAGCTGAAGCGTATAGGCCACTTCAAGAGCTGGGCCAGTATTTCCATCAAGGTTTTATGGGGATCACTTCATGTGATGGACTCTTTGAAATTTTAGATCAGAACATCAAGATTAAGGACGCGGGCACGTCGACAAAAATTAATCGTCCGAGACCTGAAGCCTCGGAGATTGAATTTTCAGGGGTGGAGTTCAGCTATCCCGAAAGCGAAACGACACTGTTCCACAATTTAAATATACACATTGCTCAAGGCGAGAAGCTTGCTTTTGTCGGCGAATCCGGTGGCGGGAAAACAACGATTGCAAGGCTTCTGCTTCGTTTCTATGACCCGGATAGTGGCAGTATTCGCTTAGGTGGAGTGGATTATAGGGAACTTCCGCTTTCTGAGCTGAGAAAGCAGTTCTCTGTGGTTTCCCAGGAAACCTATCTTTTCTATGGAACGATTATGGAAAATCTGCTTTTAGCTAATCCTAAAGCCAGTGAAGAGGAAGTCAAGCAAGCGGCAAAACTCGCACAGATCCACGATTTTATTCAGGCTCTTCCTCAAGGTTATGAAAGCAAGGTAGGGGAAAAGGGAGTTAATTTTTCTGGCGGAGAGCGTCAGCGCATGGCGATCGCCCGAGCCTTGTTGAAAAATGCGCCGATCATCATCTTCGATGAGGCAAGTTCCAGTGTGGATACAAAGATCGAGAAAGAAATTCAAGAGCATCTACAAGACGCTCTTAAAGATAAAACGACTATAACGATTGCTCATCGTCTTTCGACGATTCAGGATGCTTCGCGGATTTATGTCCTGCGCCACGGAGAAATCGTTGAAGAGGGCACGCACGAAGATTTGATGAAAGGTGATACCTACTACAGTCATCTCTTTGCCACTCAAGAGGCCGCAGAGCAAGCACAAGAATACGAGCAGGAATGGAGCTAAGACATGCATAAAAAAGTATCTTTTATGACGAAATATCATAATATTCTAAAGCTTTCGAGCTATGCTTTTCATTTTAAAGCAACCTTTTTCTCCACAATTCTCTGTGGTGTTGCCAATCAGACTTTTTCTCTGCTCACATTACTTCTTGGTGCGCTTCTGATTGGGAAAGCGTTCGCTGGCACTGCTTCAGAGAAAATTTTAAGCTATTTTCCGATATTGCTTCTCCTTTGCCTACTTCAAGGCTTGTTCACATATCTACACATGTTGGTGACACATATTTTAGCGTATAAGGTTTTGGAGGCTATGCGAAGAGATGTGTATGATGCCGTAGAACGTGGAACACCATTGACAACCTTGCATTATCAGAGTGGAAATTTGAACGCCATCATTATGGAAGATGTGGAGACGTTGGAGATCTTTTTTGCCCACGTCATGGGTGATTACGTCATCGCCTTTATTAGTACTTTTGTGTTTTTTGGCATTTTTGCCCAATTTTCGCTGCCCTATGCATGCCTAAGTCTCCTCTGCGCCGTACTAATCGCCATCGTGCCCTACACCTTCCCTAAGATCAAAGGCGAAATTGGCCAAAAATTGAGGAGGGGTAGAGGACAAAACAACGCCTTTGCACTGGATGTCATTCAAGGTCTAAGAGAAATTCTCATTTTCAACCGAGAAGCCAAGTATATCAATCGACTGGAGAAGGACACGCTGGGTCTCAACAAGCTGGAGATGAAGGACGGATTTTATCAAGGACTTCAGAACACACTTATCAACCTACTTGTTTCCGGATTTGCCCTTTCCTTTGTCCTTTTGGCGCATCACCTGTCCATGACGGGCAGTTTATCACCGGAATATCTATCTGTATTCATCGTGATGGTCCTAAACATCTTCATACCGGTACTCAGCGTTTCGGGCACGGCGGCCAGCTTAAATTCAGTGGCAGCATCAGCCGATCGTGTGGATAGGATTTTACAGGAAGAATCACCGCTCCAGGAAACAAATCCCCAGCTTCCACGTTTGAAGCGGGACACGATCTTTTCCCTTAGAGATATCTACTTTTCTTATAAAAAAGAGGATCCAGTTCTTCAGGGAATAAGCCTGGACATAGATGCCGGTGAAAATGTGGCACTTGTTGGTGCCTCCGGAGCAGGTAAGAGCACCCTAGTTAAATTGCTTCTGCGCTTTTATGATGTGGATCGTGGTGTGATCTATTTTAAGGGAGCGGATTTAAAAAGCATGGAGCCGGAAGTATTACGTGAGTCAATAGCAATTGTTCCGCAGGATTGCACCCTTTTTCGTGGTAGCTTGCTTGATAATCTTCGACTGGGGAAACCAGATGCAAGTCTAATGGAGGTAAAAAAAGCCGCCGACCTTGCTGTGGCTTCAGACTTCATTGAAGCCCTGCCCAAGCAATATGACAGTGAGATAGGTGAAGGTGGACTGAGCTTTTCTGGTGGCGAGCGTCAGAGGTTGGCAATCACCCGTGCCTTGGTCAAAAACAGCCCTGTTCTGATTATGGATGAAGCCGTCTCCAATCTTGATGCGGAGAATGAAAAGAACTTCCATCAGGCTTTAAGACAGATGAAGCAAGGTAGAACCATCCTTACAGTTGCCCATCGACTCTCAACCATTTTGGAGGCAGATCGGGTGATCGAGTTGGCAAATGGAAAAATCATCTTTGATGGAAAAACGCAGGATTGGCAGAGCTATCGTGCAAAGAAGGCGGCAGCACTCTTATGAAATGCTCATTTTATAGTTTCGTTCTTATTTCACACTTCCCAAATCACCAGTGCGATGATAGATCATGTTTCTTTGCAAAAAGCTGACAGCAAAAGAACACGAGATATACGGCGAAAGAGAAGTGATAAAAGTTTCAGGCAATGAACCGCAGCATATAGAACTTATTTACAATGCTGTGTATAGCTTTAAACGGAACAAATCTTGCTACTGCCGTTTTTCAAAGTAGTAAGCGGGATTCATTGTATATATTAGTAAATCTATAACAGACGGGGTTACAAGTATTGACTTTATATCGGTTCTTGGGTTCCCAAAAACTACAATAAATTGACGCGGTCTACGTGAATTAGGCTCTTGCAAGTGATCGAAAATTATGGTAGAATCGACCTTGCGCTTATGCAAAAGAGGAGGTGTAACAGATGGCAAAATGTGAATTGTGTCAAAAAGATATTTTATTCGGTCGTAAGATTAGCATTACGCGTTCACAGGTTTCAAGACGTGCTTTGGCCAAGCAAAAACCCAATGTTCGCAGAGTGAAGGTTGTGGTTAACGGCACACCATGCACCAAGTATGTTTGCACTCGGTGCCTCCGTTCCGGTGCGGTAACGAGAGCTTGAGGCGAGTTGACCGTTTTCGGACAAATTCGACTGATATTTGAAAGCTTGTCTGCGGACAAGCTTTTTTGTTTATAAATATAAGACGACGCCAATCTCAAGATCGGCGCCGTTTTGCGTATGCGTTCGGCCATTGCCTGGCCTGAATGTGAGTCTGTTTGCTGGTTTTGGTTTTAGTTTTATTGATTCGAGGTTGACTATACCGCTTGTCTTATTGCCCTTGCCCGCTTTTAGTTTGGCTCTGCTTACTTACCGCAGGATTTTTCAATTTTATTACCAGGCGGACCGGTAAATGGTCGGCATATTTGAAGCCAACATCGGCAACGGCAACATCGACGATTTCCACGTTGGGAGAAACTAAAAAGCCATCCAGTGAAAAATACTGTGCATCATTTTCTCGGCCTTTAATTGGCTGATCGTTGAGCCGATTGGTGTATTTTTTTGTATCGACTGCAAATTTCCAGTCCGGCGCGAAGTCATCGGCCGCAAGTTTGGGTGGATGCCAAAAATTAGTGTTTTTTACCGGAATGTCCGGTGCTCCGGGCAAAACTTGGTTCCAATCACCGCCAGCTACTACGTAATTACCTTTTTCATATTCTTTTTGCAAAAATTCTTGCAACATTTTACTTTGTGCCGTCTTACCTTCACCGTTATCATAGGCCTCTAAATGCAAGTTAACTGCCACCAGCTGGTGATCAGATTTTTCGATAGGATAGCGGTTAACCAGTAGACAGCGTTTCAGGTTGACCAAGCGTACCGGCCATTTAAACGGCACTGGTAAAGCTATCCGTTCGGCTCCTGAAATTTCGTAGGTGGATAGGGTTTGCAGTCCGCTGGCAACTTGGCCGATGGGTGGCCAAGGGTAGGGAATATAATTGCACTTGAAGTTGTAAGCGAAACTGTAGCCTAGATCCAAAGCTTTACTCAAATAGGCAGTCTGTTCGACGTTGTAACTACGGTGCGAATCCTCGTCCACTTCTTGCAGAAAATAAAAATCGGCCGGCAAAAGTTGCAGCTGTTTGCTGATACCGTGCAAATTTTTGTGAACGTCATTGATTGAATCAGGCCGCACCATTTTACCTCCGTCCATGAAGAAATCTTGCTCTTCACCTAAGCCGGCGTAGCCAATGTTGTAGGATAGAAAACTGAGCTCGCTGTCAGCTTTGATTTGGCGCGGATTAGGTGTTTGAATTATACGCGTCTGTTCTACGGGATCCGGAGAAAATTCGGTCAAAGCCAGATAGCCTATACCTCCGATCACGACCAAAAGCACAATGATCACAAGGCTTAAAACGATCTTCAAAAGTTTGGACAAAATTTTTTGCGCCATAAGTCACCTCACAGATAGAATACGTTGATTTTATCACTTATTGGCTCACTTGGGTACGGCTGTTGGCACCTTTAGGCCATCTTTGGGCTTCGTGACTTAAACTGTCGGCTCGTATATAATTAGAATAAAATGATTTTTAGGGAGGCTTAATATAGATGGTTTCAAATTCAACTTCGCTATCTGCGAGACTAAAATATTCGCCGGAACTATATCCGATAATTCCCGAACCGCGCGAGGTGTTTGAGCAATTTGCGGCGGTAAGTGCCGTGCCGCGTGAGTCAGGGCATGAGGAAGCAATCGCCGAATTTATGCTTGATTTTGCGCACAATCTGGGCTTAGAGGCTCAACGTGACAAAGTAAATAATGTGATTATTCGTAAACCGGGTACGGCTGGCCGAGAAAATTTGCCGCCTCTGATTTTACAGGGGCATTTGGACATGGTGTGCGTAAAAAGACCGGAGTCAAAGCATGATTTCCGCCGTGATCCCATCAAATGGCGGGTAGAAGGAGATTACTTGTACGCTGACGGTACTACTTTAGGCGGCGACGATGGAATAGCTGTGGCTTATATTATGGCAGTTTTGGCATCCCAAAATCTTCCACATCCGCCGCTAGAAATTTTACTGACAACTTCGGAAGAAACCGGTATGGGTGGGGCGACGGAATTGGACGGCAAGGCTTTGCACGGTAAGACTTTGCTCAACCTCGACTCCGAATGGGAAGGAATATTTTTAGCCTCCTGTGCCGGCGGTAGTAATGTTTCCTTACATCGTCCGTTGCAAAGAATTAAATGCCCGGCTGAGCAAGCGTTTAGATTAAATGTTTCCGGCTTACAAAGCGGACATTCCGGGGCGGAAATTGATAAACAACGGGGAAATGCGATTCAACTTTTGGGGCGGGCTTTATACTGCTTAAATAAAAAGTTCGGGCTGCTGCTGACCTCGGTTGAAGGAGGCAGCAAGCACAATGCCATTGCGGCCACCGCGGCAGCTGAATTTACCTTGATTAGTGATGGCTCTAAGCGCAATAGCACTGACCTGCTGAATATGATTGCTAACGAAGTGGCCGAGTTGAATGCCGCTTTTAAGCTTGAGCTGGCGAGTGCCGATCCGCAAGTCGAATTAACCTGTGAGGTCGGGGCGACGGTAACTGCAACTTTTACGCCGGATTTAAGCAAGGATATAATTGATCTTCTCTATCTTTTGCCGCATGGTGTGCAGGAAATAAGTCCGGAAATTGAAGGCATGGTGCGAACAAGCCTGAATCTGGGTGTTTTGCATTGCGAAAATGACGTGATCAGCCTGCTGATTTCCATTCGCAGCAGCTTGGCCTCACAAAAAGAATACATACGCAATAAATTAATTCTATCGGCTGAACTGTGCGGCTTTACTGCTGACATCACTACTGACTATCCAGCTTGGGAGTATGCGCCTAAGTCACCTTTACGCGATTTGGCGTGTAAAATTCATCACGAGTTGACTGGTAAGGATCCGGTCGTTACCGGGATACATGCGGGGCTTGAATGCGGGCTGCTGACCGAAAAAATCCCCGGCGCCGATATGCTGAGTTGTGGCCCTAATTTATACGATGTACATACGTTTAATGAACATTTGAGCATAAGTTCGGCCGGTAGAATCTGGCAATTTCTTCGTGCTTTGCTGGCTGCCTATCAAGGCTGATTGTACGGAAGACGTCAGTTGTTGAAATAAGGTGATAAAATGGATGAAAACAAGCAGATGATCGAAAAAACGGACGGGAGGCCTCGAGATGCTGAGTGTCCGCCGCTGCCAAATGCGAATAATTTAAGCACTTTGGCTGAACTGCAAAATTGGGTCAAGACAACTGGGCAACCCATGGCTTCCGCCGCCGCAACCGACGCTGGGGCCGGTGAAAAAATATATGCCGGGTTGATCGAAACATTTAATCGGCGATTGCAGGACGCCGTTAAAGCAATGCACGCCGCGCCGGAAGTGGCAAGTGGCGAAGGGAAGAGAATGAGGCAGAGTATGGGAAATAATGCTGATACAAACATGTGTGCGGCGGATTTAGCTGATACAGCTGACGCAGCTAATGTAGCTGCTGTTAGGCGCGATTTGGCTAATTTAAATGAAAAGGAAATAGAAGCTGTTAATTCTTTTGTCGATAAATATTACGTTGATCGGCGCGGAACCGATTGCCGCAAATGGGATGACTTGGCGGCAACTTACGGCACGACGGATTTGCTGCCGCTTTGGATTGCCGATATGGATTTCGCTTTTGAGCCGAGTTTTGCGGATCGTCTGTCAGATAGAGTGCGGCACGGTGCCTTAGGCTACCCCGTGGTCAGTGCAAGCTATTATGACACTGTAGGCAAGTGGTTGGAGGAACATTATGGCTATAAACCGTGGCCGGAATGGTTTTTGTTTTCGCCGGGGGTAGTCAGTGGACTTAGCTGGATCATACAGGCTTTGACTGAACCTCAGGATTCAATCGCTGTTTTTACCCCTGTCTATCCGCCGATCCGTAAGGTGGCAGCTATGGATGGAAGAAAAAAAGTAGAATTTGAGCTGGACTGTGACGCTGCCGGACGTTTTACTTTCGACCCGATAAAATTGGAAAAAGAATGGCGTGAAGCCGCTCCCAAGGCAATAATCATTTGTTCTCCGCACAATCCGATCGGACGCATTTGGCAGGAAGATGAGTTGCGGGTTATTTTGCAGCTAGCGGTAAAATATGATTGTTTGGTCATAGCTGATGAAATTCACCAAGATATTGTTATGCCTGGTCATAAGCAAAAATCAATTTTGGCAATTGACGACGGCCGTTATGCGGATCGTATCTGTGTTGCGCACTCAATTTCCAAAACTTTTAACATGGCCGGATTGGCCCATTCAAATATTATTATTCCTAATAGCCGCTTGCGGGACAAAGTGTCGGAGGTAAGGGAAAAATGCTGCCACGGTGGGCTGAATGTGTTGAGTTTGCTGGGAACGGAATATGCGTATGAGGTGGGACAACCATGGCTTGATAAGCTCCTTTTGACAGTTAGATATAATTATCTTCAACTGAGAAAATTGGCAAACACTTTACGAAACATACGGTTGGCCCCCCTAGAAGGTACTTACTTATCTTTTATGGACTTAGGTGCCTATTTGCCGCTTATATCTGCTGCGGCGAAAAATGTTGAGATGCATGACGCGATGGCTGATCTGGTGGAGAATAAGTGTCATTTGGCGGTCAATTACGGTGACTCTTTTGGCGAAGCTTACGGTACTTGGATTAGAATTAATTTGGCAACTTCGCCGGCAAATATTGCCGAGGCCTGTGAACGTTTGAAGCAGGTTTTGAGCATTGACGGCGCGACGGAAAAAAGGCAAAATTAATTACAAATGCAGATTCGTTTATAATGTGGTAAAATATCTAACAATATAGTTGGCAGAAAAGGAGAGAATATGCGAGTATTATTAACTAAAGATTATGCGGCAATGAGCAAGGCTGCAGCAACAGTTATGGCGGCACAGATATTGAGCAAGCCAGACAGCGTTCTCGGCTTGGCCACCGGATCTACCCCCGAAGGGATGTATGCGGAATTAGTGCGTCGTCATCAGGAAGACGGTCTTGATTTTTCCGGCTTGAGGACGGTTAATCTGGATGAGTATGCCGGTTTGGACGGTAAGCATGAACAAAGTTACCGCTTTTTTATGCAGAAACATTTATTTAACCACGTCAATATCTTACCGGAAAATACGTTTGTCCCGGAAACCACCGGTACCGATCTTGAAGCAATGTGTGAAGCTTACGAAAAAAACATTGCCGATTTAGGCGGAGTAGATATTCAAGTCCTAGGGATTGGTCATGATGGCCACATCGGGTTTAACGAACCAACGGACTATTTCCCTGATGTTACTCATGCGGTTAAGCTGGATGAGAGAACTAGGTTGGCCAATAAGCGGTTCTTTAAATCGCTTGAAGAAGTTCCTACTCACGCTTACACTCAGGGTATTGGCACTATCATGCGTGCAGCCAAAATTCTTCTTTTAGTCAGCGGTAAAGACAAACATGAGATTTTGCATAAGGCACTCTTCGGGCCGGTAACCCCGCAAGTTCCTGCCAGTATATTGCAGTTCCATCCTGATGTTTTGGTTATTGCCGATGTGGCGGCTTGGGAAGAATAAGTCGAGGTGGAATGATGTATTAGCTGGATCTGGTGCTAGCTGGATCAAAAAAAGATAATAATAGAAATTTTTTATTCAAACAGAGGAAATTACGAAAGCGGTGCAAAAACTGCCGTAAGGGATTTCCTCTGTTTCGTTCTCTGCCGCCTGCCAAGCTTTTAAATCAGCGCGGCAATTTGCAGTGGCGTTTTTGTTTTTTGGTGCTTTTTTCAACTACTAAGATGATTACGATGATTAAAAGCAAAATTAATATGAGCAAGGAAATAGAGATGACTGCTTTGCGCTTGAAGGCGGAGGTCGTGAGATCCGGCGTTATGTCATTTGCTGCGCCAAGTTCAGTTTCAGTGAGTTCGGGTAAAACATTGGTTAAAGATTCCGCCGCGCCGGCCTCTACACGTGGATCTTTTCTGCCGGCCGGAGACAGTGTGCCGGAAGTAACCCCTATTTCTTGCAAAAATTCTGCCAGCTTGTCTGCCGCTGCCCGCTGTTCGGTCTCATCCGGATGCCCTAAGAGGCCGTTGCGACCGCTGGGCAGACGTAACGAATATACATTGGCAGCATCGCCGCCCAACTGACGCACAGCGGCTTCAATTTGATACTCAAAGGGGTTGACTTCAATCATCATGCCGTAGAGCCAAACGATTTTTGCCTGGGGATTGTACTGCCTGATCAAATTCGTGAAGTTGACTACGCCCATATAAAAATTACTAGAACTTTCTTTTATCGTATGCTCAGTACTGCGGGTGTTCCAGTCGTTGGTTCCGAGGTTTACGCAAACCACATCTGCCGCCGGTTTAAAGTGGTATAAACCGCTCGCCGTTGCATCCTTGAACCAATCAGTGAATGGATATAATTTAGGCATGGTGTGATCATTTCCCCAACCGCTGATCAACCCGTAGCCGGAAATAGCCAGCAGCGAGCAGTCTAAATTTAGCTTTTGGGACGTCAAAAAAGCATAGCTACCAGTAGCATCTTGCTGATAAGGATCCCCCATCGCATAGTCTTTCGAGGGCGGGTATATCCCGAAACCAGCGGTGATGGAGTCGCCGACAAATTCGATACGGGTTTGTGGCGGCAAGACGCTTAAGCTACCGTCGAATTTTAATTTTTTTAAAAATATATCGCCGAAGCCGATTTCATTTTGTCGAAAAAATGAAATTTTATGCCGCCCGCGTGGCAGATTGCTTGCCAACTTAATTTTAAAATTGCCGTCGGAATTTTGCTTACCATCGGTCAGTTCTAAAGAGTTTTCTCGTCCCTGTCCTTGTCTTTGCCCATCGACCAAAACCGTAAAATACATGTGATTGTAATTGCCTTTAAATTTGATTTGCAACTCTAACTCAACGTCACCTTGCATTTCTCCGGCAAAGGTAATTCCAGATGCGGGATGAATCAGTTTTAGCCCTTTATCGGTATACGGTGAACGGCCGTGTACTGCAATTTTGCTTGCTGTGGCCGCTTCATCCGAGGTGTGAACCGCAAACTTATGTTCGAAGGCGGCGATTGGCTTAGTATCGGAATTTATTCCCTCGGCTAGCAGTAAAACCAAAGTAAAAGAGATCAGACGTTTAAGTATTGTTGATGTCGCTCGTAGGTGACACACACGCATGAATGGACTCCTAACTTTAATTAAAATTAAAATTAACGAATGGACATGTAACGAATTGACATGTTAGGCTGAAAAGATTATATACCATTCGGGACAATTTTGCATGTTGGGAGGGCTGCATCGTTTAAACGGAGATCGAGCACGCGGAAAATGAGCACGCGGAGATTGAGAGCAAAGAAAACACGTAGCGCAGAAAATTAAATATTGTTTAAGCAACTGCCGGATTGTATAATTATAAGAATGGCAAAAGACATCGGTTGCGGTACAGACAACGTACGGCTGGGCCGGAGGTCTGACCGGCAAAAAGATCCGTAGGGGGAGTACACAGGATGAGCCAACTCAATCGCAAACAAAATGCCAGCGTTTTTGATATTATCGGTCCAAATATGGTAGGCCCGTCAAGCTCACACACGGCCGGTGCCTTGCGTATCAGTTTAATGGCCCGTAGCTTTGTAGAAGCTTCTATCCGAAAAGTTACCTTTATTTTGTATGGCTCTTTTGCCCATACCTACAAAGGCCATGGTACGGATAAAGCTTTACTGGCCGGAATTTTGGGCTTTAAATCGGATGACATGCGAATTCGTGATTCATATCGTTTGGCTGACGAGGCGGGATTGCGCTATGAGTTCATTCCCGATACCGAGTCGGCCGCTCCACACCCGAATACGGTAGATATCATAATTGAAACTGCGACGGACGAAGTCATGACTGTGCAGGGAATATCTATCGGGGGTGGGCAGGCGGTGATAACGGCCATAAACGGGGTTGATATTGAACTTTCCGGGCAATATGATTCCCTGATGGTGCAACATTTGGATCGCCCAGGTGCACTGGCAAAAATAACGGCTCATCTAAGTAAGCAAAGAATCAATATTGCTGCCTTGAAATTATATCGTGAAAGCAAGGGCCTTAATGCTTTCGCTATCATTGAGGCTGATGAACGTATACCGCGCGAAATTGTCGATACAATAGCCGCGGATAAGGGTGTAATAAAAGTTATTTTGATCCGCAAAACGGAGATTTGAATTTATGAGTATTATCATTGATACAAAAACAGTATTGGCACGCTGCGCTGAAGGTAATCTGACGATAGGGCAGGTCATGCTCGAGCGTGAAGTTGAACTGCAAAGCGTGCCGGCAGCGGAACATTTGGCACGTATGGCAAAGTCCTGGCGGATAATGCAAGAGGCGGCCAAGGCGGCGGTTGGACATCCGATCAAGTCCATGGGCGGTCTTATCGGCGGCGAAGCTCAGAAACTTGCTCAGACGGCCAAGCGCGAGCGTATGGCTCTGTCAGGTTTGGCCAGACGGGCAGTGACTTACGCGATGAGTGTTATGGAAGTCAATGCATCTATGGGGCTGATCGTGGCCACGCCTACTGCAGGATCGGCCGGAGTGCTGCCGGGGGTATTATTGAGCTTAAAAGAAGAGTATGGTTTTGAAGACGAGGCAATGATTGATGCGTTGTTTGCTGCTGGTTGTGTTGGTTTCTTGATTAATCAATCGGCTACTTTGGCCGGGGCCGAAGGAGGCTGTCAGGCTGAAGTTGGTTCGGCTGCCGCGATGGCCGCTGCCGCCACGGTTCAGCTTTTGGGGGGGCCGCCTGAAAAGAGCATGGACGCCGCTTCGATATCCCTTACCAATATGTTGGGTCTTGTATGCGATCCGGTGCGTGGTCTGGTAGAGTTGCCGTGCCAATTGCGCAATGCGCAGGGCGCAGTTACCGCATTGACAGCTGCGGAACTTGCGCTAAGTGGTATTGGGGCGCCGGCGCCTTTGGAACAAATGATTCCGATTATGTATCGTGTAGGCCAGAGCATTAGTGTCGAACTGCGGGAGACGGCCTTGGGCGGAACGGCAACGGCACCGATTTTTAAAGCGACAGCCTGTGACGGTTGTCGTGCTTGTGAATAAAAGGACATTTTTCCCTATTGTATGATACTAATTACGAGTGTATAATTCTGGAAGTACATTTTAGGAGGGAAATATGAGCCAGAAAAGAATCATTCAAGTGGATGAGCGGGTCCCCAATAAATTATTGATTCCGCTCAGTATACAACACACATTCGCAATGTTCGGTGCCTCGGTTTTAGTACCATTATTATTCGGTATTGATCCGGGCATTGTTTTATTAATGAATGGTGTTGGAACATTGTTGTTCTTATGTATCGGAAAGATGCGAGCTCCTGCATATTTGGGCTCAAGCTTCGCGTTTTTGGGACCGGGGGCGCTGATTATAGCCGGATACGGCGGAGGCAACCTCGGTTTTCAATATGCCCAAGGAGCATTCGTAGTTACCGGTTTAGCCGGGTGCGTGCTGGCTCTGATTATTTATAAATTCGGAGTTAAATGGATTGACGTGTGTCTGCCCCCAGCGGCTATGGGCTCGGTTGTTTCACTGATCGGTTTCCAATTGGCGATGAGCACGGTAAACGGGAATACCGGTCTGGCCGGCGAGATTGGTGCGCATATTATGCATAACGGTAAGTTAGTTGCTACCGGAAATGATGTAATAATTTTTGGTGTGACGCTTTGCGTGGCCGTTTTCGGCAGCATTCTATTCCGTAAATTTTGGGGAACGATTCCGATTTTGTTGGCTATAATCGCCGGATATATTACGGCGGCACTTCTGGGACAGGTGGACATTACTCCGGTGCTTAACGCACGCCTCTTTACTTTGCCGCATTTCCAGCTGCCGCACTTTGCTCCTGGGGCGATTGCCACGATGGTTCCGGCTTTGCTGGTTATTACTGCTGAACATATAAGTCATCAGGTAGTTACTAGCAACATAATAGGACGTGATTTGTTGAAAGATCCTGGTTTGCATCGGACAATTTTCGCCGACAACTTTTCCACCGCACTTTCCGGAATGGTCGGTGGTGTTCCGACAACCACGTATGGTGAAAATATCGGTGTCATGGCTATTACCGGCGTTTATTCGGTCTACGTAATTGGAGGCGCGGCCGTAATCTCCATATTTATGGCCTTTATCGGTCCGTTGGCGGCTTTAATTTCAACAATTCCCGGTAATGTAATTGGTGGGGTTACATTCTTGCTCTATGGTATGATCGGGGCTTCAGGTATCAGACTGTTGGTGGATAAAAAGGTTGATTACAGCAACAACAAAAACTTAGTCATCACTTCAGTGGTCTTTGTAACCGGCTTAAGCCAAGTGGTTTTGCGCCTTGGCGCGGTTGAATTTTCCGGCATGGTTTTGGCCAGTGTCGTGGCGGTAATAATAAGTTTGGTTTTTGCGCTGTTTGATAAATTTAAATTGAGCAACAGCGAAGCATAATTCTGAAATTGGCATACACCGAAATTGGTATACAGTGAATTGGTATGTCCGAAATTGCTAGGCATTAAAAGATCTGTCGCGGCCGTATTCGCTCGGTCACGGCAGATTTTTTGCCTTTTATACCTTTGTTTAAAATTTTGCTTTCGAATTGCTACAGTTAATTGTATGACATAAGTTGATAAAAAATTATTGAGAGTTAAAATATTTTGCACGTCCGGAAAATAACAAATTAGATGAATATTGTTTTATTGTTGTTAGCTAAAGTTAACCGGAGTTACATCGTCAATTGTTGCTATTTTGCACAAAAAGCATCCGCGCTTTACCGAAATGAGTTAAAATAAACTTGTTTCATGAAGAAACAACCTCACGAAGAGGTGGCTTCAGGTAGAAGCAAGATCATATTTTCACTTTATGGAGGTAGTTATGAGGAGTAACGGCAAGAAAGGTCTGCCAGTCTATTTAGGAGTGGCTTCCGTTTGGTTTGGAGCGCATTGCGGTCCAGGCGTGGCATCAGGTAATCAGGTGGCAACATATTACAGCAAGTTCAGCATATGGGGGTTGTTCACCGGCATTTTAGCTATGGTTTTACTCGGCTTGTGCATTTATTATTCGGTAGAATATTCCCGTTTGGCCAAAACATTCAACTTTAAAGATTTCGCGGACAGCTTTTTCGCTCCGTATCAGAAATTTTTCGCCACATTCTTTGAATTTACTTATGTTGTAACAGTACTGCTGGTTTTAGGCTCGTGTATTGCTACCGGTGCTAAAGCTCTTAACCAACAATTCGGCTGGCACTTGTACTTGGGTATACTGCTGCTTGCTGCTTTGACCGTAGTTTTGACCATTTTCGGGTCGGCGGTGGTTCGGGCTTCCTCAACAGTGATGACTGTAATGATTCTTGCCGCTATCGGGATTATAATTATCGCTGGCTTGGCATCTTCACAAAGCCGGTTCGCAGATCATTGGCATCAGGTGGCGGATTTGCCTGCAACTTTGCCGCATTTCAGTGTTGATTTGCTGTGGCCTGCTATCTGGTCAGCTATTTTGTATGCAGGATTCCAATCGGCCGGCAATATGGCCAACGCAGTTTCGGTTGCTGAAGGCATGCGCAGCAGGAAAGATTCGGTCAAAGCTACCGTGGCTGGTATAATGAGCAATGCTGTACTTATATATGGAGTTGCTTTTATGCTGTTTGCCTATCCAAATATTTTGGGCGAATTCTTTAATCCCAACCGCACCTCAAAAAGCTTTATTCCTAATTTGGAAGTGGTAAATTCGATCGGCAATACCACTCTGCAGTACCTTTATTTATTGGTTCTGCTGCTCGCGATAATAACCACTTTGGTCGGTTTCGCTTTTGCTGTCATAGCGCGTTATGGAAAATATGTTCCGGTAACCAATGGTGTAGTACGTGATCTTATTGTTGTCATTTGTCTTTTGATCCTTTGCGGTTTAGTCTCTTTGATCGGCCTCGATGCCATCGTTTCCAAAGGCTTTAAATATCTGGCATACGCTTGCATAGTCGTTGTAATTATTCCGACGATAGTGATCGGCCATAAAAAGATTAAAAAATTAAATGAAAATTGCTAGAAATATTTACAAAATCGGTTGAAAGTACAAATATAGTAGATATCTTTACCGGCCGCAACCGATTCAGGTTGCGGCTATCGGAATAAAGGGGGCAGTTTAATGCAGTTTTTATCGTTTGACAAAATAGATTTTGCCATTCCAGGATTGGACGAAGTTAAAATACCTAAGTTTGTCAGAATAAGGCAGATCTATGAGTCTGATTATATCGCTGATTTGGCGGAGCATTTGCGCCGTGAAATGCATGAAAAATTTGCCGGTGAAACTAAGTGGCGGGGCAAAAAACTTTGCATCACGGTCGGCAGCCGCGGGATTCCCGGGCTGGGAACTATGGTGCGGACGTTGATAGAATGTTTGCAGGAACTAGGCGCGGAACCTTTCATCATTCCTTCCATGGGTAGCCACGGTGCGGCCTCCGTTGCCGGTCAGCTGGAAATCCTTGAAGGTTATGGGATTACCGAAGCTGCTATGGGAGTCCCGATAAAGGCAACGATGGATGTGGTCGAGTTAGGCAAATTGGATGACGGAACACCGGTGTTTTGCGATCGTTACGCTTATGAATCAGATGGCATTATTATCATGAACAAAATTAAGCCACACACTGATTTCCGCGCTGCTCACGAAAGCGGCTTGGCGAAAATGATGGCAATAGGAATCGCCAACCACAAGGGTGCGTCAATGTTCCATCGTATGGGGTTCCAAAGCTTCGGCGAGCGAATCCCGAAGGTTTGCCGTCTGTTTCTTGAAAAAGCACCGGTAGCTTTCGGTGTCGGCATTGTGCAAAACGCCTATGATGACATAAGCGAACTTGAGGTGATCAAGCCGGAAAAATTCTTGGAACGAGATGCTGCTCTATTGGAAATTGCCAAACGCCGAATCGCCAAATTTAAAAATCCTAATCTTGATCTGCTGATAATCGATGAAATCGGCAAGAATATCAGTGGTAACGGCCATGACCCCAATATCACCGGACGGAGTAACTCACCGGGATTCGAAAAAGAGCTGAACTGCCAAAAAATATTCATTCGTGGTATTTCTGAGGCAAGCCACCACAACGGTGCCGGGATTCGCGGTGCTGATATCACTACCAGGAGGTGCTTGAACGACATTGATTTCCAAGCTACCTGGACGAACGTGGCGACAGTTAATATTTTGACTGGCGGGGTTATTCCGATGTTTGTCGAGACTGATTTGGATGCTATAAAAGTATGTATTCGCACCTGCCTCGGCATAGATTATACTCAAGCGAAAATAGCCCATATAATTAACACTTTACACATGCAAGAAATTGAGGTTTCGCTGCCTTATTGGGAGACCATAAAAGATCGTAGTGACGTGGAATTGATATCCGAACCGTATGATCTAAAATTCGATAAAGACAATTTCTTGATTAATAATTTGTAAAAGGTGCTGCATGTAGTCATAAGATGCGTATTTGCCGAAGTTTAAGTGCGAATGCGTATCTTGTGACTTATGAAAAAACGGATACGGAAGGTATAAGTTCACAGGTAACGATTAGAAAAAGCAACCGCAAAAAGTTATAAAAAATTGTCATCGGTCTTTGGCTGCTTATACTATTTAATTATAAAAAGTATTTACAGCATAAGCTGTTATTATAGTGTTTTTGGCGGAAATGCATATATTGTTACCTCTGATAAATGTTATATTATTGCCATTTATACATAATTGGCCTCAAAACACCAAGTTCTTGCGATATAATGCAGACATCAGAACTTAAGAATCTTGTTACGTAAGGAAACAAAATTGGAGGTGTGTTATGGGTAGTAGTAAAAAGGGGCTCCCTGTATATTTGGGGGTAGCTGCGGTATGGTTCGGTGCTCACTGCGGTCCTGGTGCAGCTTCTGGCAATCAGATCGCGGCATTCTACAGCAAATTCAGCATTTGGGGATTGTTCACCGGCTTAATCGCAATGATTATTTTGGGCATGTGCGTTTACTATTCGGTTGAATATGCTCGCTTAGCCAAGACTTACGACTTCAAGTCTTTTGCCAACAGCTTTTTTGCCCCGTATGAGAAGTTTTTCTCTACATTCTTTGAATTCGTCTATGTGATGACTGTTTTTATTGTAGTCGGTTCGTGCATTGCCATGGGAGCTAAAGCCCTCAACCAACAGTTCGGCTGGAGCATTAATTTCGGCATAGCATTACTTTGTATCATAACGGTTGTCTTGACGATATTCGGGTCTGCCGTCGTGCGCGCTTCTTCGACATTCATGTCCTTGGTGATTTTGCTTGCCGTAGGTGTTGTTATCGTTGTCGGCCTCGTTTCCGCCAAAGCAAATTTTGCCGGACACTGGGCAATGAGTGCCGATCTGCCGGCCACGTTGCCTAAGTTCAGCGGCAGCCTGTTAATCCCGGCAATCTGGTCAGCTATCTTGTATGCCGGTTTCCAATCAGCTGGTAACATGGCCAATGTGGTTTCGGTTGCTAAAGGTATTCAAACTCGCAAAGATTCAGTGAAAGCTACCATGTGGGGCATAGTTACTAATGCACTGCTAATTTACGGCGTTGCCTTCCTTCTGTTCGCTTATCCGAATATTCTGGGCGAATTCTTCAATCCTAACCGTGCCTCCAAAACCTTCATTCCTAATTTGGAAGTTGCCAATTATTTAGGAATCGACGTTCTGCGGTATTTGTACGTGCTGATTCTGTTGCTGGCCATTATTACTACTTTGGTAAGCTTCGCATTTGCCGTTATTGCTAGATACAGCAAATTTATACCGATGAAGCCTGGTGTAGGGCGCGACTTGGCAGTTGTTGTAGTATTGCTTATAATTTGCGGTTTCGTGTCTTTGATCGGGTTAGATGCTCTTGTGGCTAAAGGGTATAAATATCTGGCCTATGCTTGTATTGTTGTGGTTATCATTCCGACTATTATCATCGGCCACAAAAAGATTAAAGCATTTGCCAATAAGTAGGAAATATATCGTTTGTCAAAGCGATTAAAAAATAGGTTTACAAGCAGCCGCAGTTTGTGCTGAGGCTGCTTATCGCCATAATCTCAGCATAGCGATTGCGAGATACGGCTTAAATCAACAGCTACCAGTGCAGGATTTGCGCGGTGCGTCGGCTTCTGAAAAGATAGAAATCTTAGCAGGGTCGATATTCAAAATAAACAAAGTTTTATAGAACATTAAAGAACAGGGATGAAGCTTTAATTATGTACTATCTTGGAATTGACATCGGTTCAACGACATCAAAATGTGTTTTGTTGGATGAAAACGGTAAAGAGTACTCCAAAACACTGATGATTGCCGGTATTGGAACGGACGGACCGGAGCAAGTTATGAGTCAGTTGTTACAGGAAGCGAAGATTAAGCGTGAAGATATAGCTTTTATTGTAGCTACCGGCTATGGGCGTAAAATTTTTCAAGGCGCTGACAAGCAAATGAGCGAATTGTCTTGCCATGCCAAAGGTGTAAGCTATGTTTTTCCGGCCGCACGGACGATAATCGATATTGGCGGTCAGGATGCGAAAGTTATGTCCGTAAACGAATCAGGCAAATTGGTTAATTTTTTGATGAATGATAAGTGTGCGGCTGGCACTGGGCGTTTCCTCGATGTTATGGCAAATATCTTAAAACTTGACATAAGCGACTTAGAAAAGGAAGCTTTCAAAGCTGAAAAATCGGTTAGTATTTCCAGCACTTGTACGGTGTTTGCGGAATCTGAAGTTATTTCGCAGCTGGCATCGGGTAATAAGCGGGAAGATGTGATAGCTGGAATTTGTGATTCGGTTGCGGCGCGGGTGGCTTCGCTGGCCAAACGCGTTGGGATAAGAGAAGAAGTATGCATGAGCGGCGGAGTAGCACGTAACGGGGGAGTCAGACGAGCCTTGGAACGCCAACTTGGGGTAACTATTCATTATTCGCCGGACGCCCAATTTATGGGGGCTTTCGGAGCAGCGCTGTTTGCATATGAAATGCGTTCAGCAAGCTGAAGCAGGCGCGAAAAAAATCCGATTTGATTTAACTTATTTATAAGTTGATTAATAATTGGACTAAATACGGAAACAAAAACAGGAGGTAGGAAATGGCAGAAGAAGTTAAGACAGAAGCAGCAAAACCGGAAGTAAAGAAGCCGAAAGTAATTGACACAAATTCCGCCAAGTACAAGCTCGGCCAGGTGATAGTCAAACACTATCGCGAGGTATTCGAGGCTAAAGAACGGGGCGAAAAAATCGGCTGGTGTGCAAGCAACTTCCCCGAGGAAATTTTTGAAACCTTGGGACTGAAGGTCTGCTATCCTGAGAATCAGGCGGCAGCTATATCGGCGCGTGGTGCGGGTACAAAAATGTGTGAGATAGCCGAGGATGACGGTTATTCCAACGATATTTGTGCTTACGCCAGAATCAGTCTGGCCTACATGAAAACCAAGAGTGCGCCGGAGCAGGATATGCCTTTGCCGGATTTTGTCCTGTGCTGCAACAATATTTGTAACTGTATGATCAAATGGTATGAGAATATTTCGAAAGAATTGAATATTCCTATGATATTGATCGACATCCCCTTCAATCCTGACTATGATGTGAGCCCTGAGCACATTGCCTATGTCAAGGGACAATTCTTGGATGCCATCCATCAGCTGGAAGAAATTACCGGTAAAAAATGGTCAGATGAGCGTTTCAAGGAAGTAATGAAAATTTCCAATCGTACTTCTAAGGCTTGGCTCGAAGCTACCGGCTATACCAGATTCCAACCGTCACCGCTAAATGGCTTTGATTTACTCAATCACATGGCGGTTGCAGTATGTGCCCGCGGCCGAATTGAAGCGGCTGAAGCGTTTGAAGCTTTGACCAAAGAATATGCTGAAGCAGTTAAAAACGGAACGAGTACTTTCAGAGCTGAAGAGGTTCATCGTATCATGTTTGAAGGTATCGCGTGCTGGCCGCATTTGCGTGTCACTTCGACCGGCTTGAAATCTCGTGGTATTAACATGGTTGCGACTATCTATGCTGACGCTTTCGGCATGCTGTACGATGATTTTGATGGCCTTATTCGGTGCTATTGTCAAGTGCCTAACTGCTGCAATTTGGAAAAAGCGCGCGATAATCGTATTGCGATAGTCAAGCGTACCAAAGCTGAAGGTATTTTGGTACACACCAACCGTTCGTGCAAACTGTGGAGCGGATTCATGTATGAAATGAGTCGCCAAATCGGTGAAGCCTGCGATATACCTGTAGTCAGCTTTGATGGTGACCAGGCTGATCCGCGTAACTTCTCAGAAGCACAGTATGATACCCGGGTACAGGGTTTGGCTGAAATTATGGCCGACCGCAAAGCATCAGCTAAGGAGGCTTAATCATGGCGGATTTACAAACACTATTCAATCAATTTCACGAGATCGCCGAAACTCCGGCTGTCCAATTCAAAAAGTTTTTAGATGCTGGTGAAAAGGTCGTTGGTTGTGCTCCTGGCTATACCCCGGAAGAAGTTATACATGCGATGGGCTTCGTTCCGTTCGGCGTTTGGGGTGCTTATATGCAAGTTGAAGATGCTAAAGCTTATTTCCCGGCTTTCATTCCTTCTTTGCTGCAAACTATGCTTGAACTGGGGATTAAAGGTAAGTATGACGGTATGACTGCAATCGTTATCCCTTCTTTAAGCGATAGCTTGAAAGCCTTGGGAGAGAACTGGAAATACGCTGTCAAAAATGTTCCGTTTATTCCGGCCGTTTATCCGCAAAACCGCGCCATACCTTGCGGTCGTGAGTTCACCAAAGCTGCATATAAGCGTATTGAAAAGCGACTGAATGAATTGACCGGTGCTGTTCTTACCGATGAAAAATTGGCGGCATCGATTGAAATATACAACGCTCATAATGCGGCTATGCGTGATTTCGCCGCTGCCTGCGCGAAATACGATTGCCTTACCCCATGCCGCCGGCGTGACGTTTTCAAGAGTGCCTGGTTCATGCGCAAAGAAGATCACACTAAGTTGGTGCGGGCGTTATTGGATGAGCTGGTGAACCAACCGGTTGAACACAAAAAATTGCGAATTATTACTTCAGGCATCATCGTTGATAACAATAATCTTTTGCAGATCTTGGAAGATAACAACATAAATATTGTTGCCGATGACGTTTTGCATGAGTCCCGTCAGTACCGCGTTGACGCTACGGAAGGTTCAACAGCTATCGAAAAATTGGTGGATAAGTTTGCCCGGATGGATTACTGCTCATTGTTGTATGATAAAGACAAAAAGCGCGGTCCGATGTTGGTTGACTTGGCTCAAAAGACTAAGGCCGGTGGCGTTATTGTCTTCCTGACCAAATTCAGCGATCCAGAAGAATTCGATTATGTTCCGTTACGCAGGGCTTTGCAAGCGGCCGGAATACCTGTTCTGTTAATTGAAATTGATAGCCAAATGGATCGTTTTGATCAGGCCCAGACGGCTATTGAAACATTTGTCGATCTTTTGAGCTGAGAACAATTCAGTTCAAAATCCGAGACTGACTCGGTAGAGTTTTATGAGCCTAGCGGCTCACAATAGGTCAGCTGAAAGGCGCACCAAAATTATTTACAAAAGGAATGTGTCGGTACGGGCAACGAACAATTGCCGTTGCCCAGCCGATTTTAAGAGGTAATGGATTGATTGTACTTACTATTAGCCGGTTATTGCGTCAGGTTGCAGCAATGTATCCGGAAAAAATTGGAGTGATCGCGGATGATTTCACCTTATCTTGGGGAGAAATTGATCGCAAAGTTGATGCCCGGTGTTACTACTTCCTCCAACAGGGAATAACCGCAGGTCGGCGTATAGGTGTATGGAGTATAAACTCGGGTGAATATTTATTGACCTTACTTGCATTGTGCCGTATCGGCGCAGTGCCGGTGCTTTTGAATACGGCTTTGTCGGATGAAGAACTGATTTCCCTGTGCGACCGGGTTGAAATTGACTTTCTGATATACGGCGAAGGCTATAAAGGATGTCTTTTTGCCGGGACCCTTAATCAAGTAAATTGTCGGTCCGGAAATTTAAATCTTTTGTCAATGGCAAATATAAGCGACGAGGCTGACCAATATTTGCACAGGCCGCCGTTCGTAGATTTTGCCCGACCGAACAGTACTGCACTGATTATGTGTACATCCGGCAGCACTCAGTTGCCTAAGGCGGTTCAACTGAGTCATTACAGCTTGGTAAACAATGCTAAAGCTATGGTAGACGCTATGCAGTGGGGAAAGGATGATCTGGTATGTGTGACCGTGCCGTTTTTTCACTGCTTCGGCTTGACTGGCTGTATTTTGACAGCTCTTCATACCGGGATGACCTTGGTCGTTTTACCAAGGTTCCGCAGTGTGCCGGCTTTCGCAAAAATCCAATCCTACAAATGCACGGTCTTGAACGGTGTACCTTCAATGTACTTGTCGATGTACGCCAATCCGGCGCGGCGAGACTACGATTTATCTAGTGTTCGCAGTGGAATTATTGCTGGATCACCAATTTACCAGCAAGATTTTATAAAAGTAAAATCAATGTTTGCGGACGGCTGTGCGATTCAACCCTCATACGGGCAGACGGAAACATCACCTTGTTGTACCATTGTGCCGCGGTGCAATGGCAAGGTAGCTACGGCGGACAATGTAGGTGTTCCTATCGACGGAGTCGAGATGCGAATCGTTGATAATGACGGCTATCCGGTTACCCGTGGCGAGAGCGGAAAGATTCAAGTGCGCGGATATAATGTCATGCAGGGATATTATAATCAGCCTGAGGAAACGCTTGCTGCCTTTACCGCCGATGGCTGGCTCGACACCGGTGATCTCGGCGAGTTTGACCAAGATGGCAATTTGGTTATGACCGGGCGAAGTAAAACGATTATTATTCGCGGCGGCGAGAATATTTCGCCGGTGGAGATTGAGAAGGCGATTTCTGCTTTACCGGGAATTGCCGCTGTGAGCGTGTTCGGGGTGCCAGATCCGATTCTGCAGGAGGAAATTTGTGCATGCATCGTGCCTCAAAAGACAGCAAATTACACTGCTGAAATAATTAGAGCTGATTTGGTTGAACATTTGGCTGGATACAAAATACCTAAATATATACTATTTTTTGATGAATTTCCTTGCTTGGCAAGCGGAAAAGTTGATTTGAAGAAAATACATCGGCAAGCCCAAGAACGGTTGGCCGCTGTTAATAAAAGCTAGGAGGTAGCGTAATGATTTTTACGGAACAACAAGAAATGATTAGACAGTTAGCTCGACAAATTGCTGAGCAGGAACTGACTAAAGAAGTCCTCGATGAAGTAGAGGCAAGCGGCGTTTTCCCGGAAGAAATTTTGCGGAAATTTGCCAAAGCAGGACTGTTTGCAATTAAAGTACCCCGCGATTTGGGCGGTGCCGGCGGCAACAATGTAACCTATATGATGGTTATGGAAGAAATATCCAAAATAAGCGCGATTGCCAGCATATATGTATCTACCGCCAACTCTTTGTCCAGCGGTCCTTTGCTGATTTCAGGCACGAAAGATCAAATACAAAAATACTTATTGCCGATAGCCTCGGGTGAAAAAAAGGTTTGCTTTGCTTTGACTGAACCTGGAGCCGGTTCTGATCCTAATTCAATGACTACTTCAGCCGTATTGGATGGCGATCACTATGTACTCAACGGCCGCAAGTGCTTCATCACTCAAGCGCCGCTCGCTGATTATGCAGTTGTCTATGCCCGCACCGATGCTACTAAGGGTGTCAAAGGAATCACTGCTTTCGTGGTGGATATGAAGGCACCTGGCGTTACTTGTGGTAAACCTGAAGACAAAATGGGAATCATCGGTTGTGCTACTTCAGACATTATTTTTGAAGATGTCAAAGTACCGGTGGAAGACCGTCTTGGCGCCGAAGGAATGGGCTTTATCAATGCTATGAAAACTCTTGACGTAGGACGTTTAGGGGTTGCTGCACAATCTATCGGTGTTGCCGGTGGAGCTTTGGAATTAAGCATTCAATATGCCAAGGAACGTAAGCAATTCGGCAAACCGATTGCCAAGTTCCAAGCGATAAGTTTTATGTTGGCTGAGATGGCAACCAAACTGGAAGCAGCTCGGCAGCTGACTTATCACGCCGCGGAACTCAAGGATCGCAACGATAAGAATGCCGGGCGCTATTGCTCGATGGCCAAATTGTTCGCTTCGGAAGTTTGCAACGAAATTTGTGCTAAAGCAGTGCAAATCCATGGTGGTTATGGCTTTATCAAAGACTATAAAGTTGAGCGTATGTATCGTGACTGCCGTGTCTTTACGATTTATGAGGGAACTTCTCAGGTACAACAAATCGTTATCAGCAACAGTTTATTGAAGTGAGGTGCAAGATGAAAATAGTAGTTTGTGTAAAGCAGGTACCTAATACCAATGAGGTTAAGATTGACCCGGTAAAGGGAACTTTGATTCGTGACGGTGTGCCGAGTATTTTGAACCCGGATGATGCCAATGCCTTGGAAGAGGCTCTACGTATAAAAGATGAAAATGAAGATGTTGTGGTAGATGTTATTACCATGGGGCCGCCGCAAGCTATGACCATGTTGCGCGAATGCTTGGCTATGGGCGCCGACAACGCTTACCTGTTGAGCGATCGTGTTTTCGGTGGAGCCGATACTTGCGCTACCTCAACGACGATTGCAGCCGGAATTCGTAAAATTGCCGATTATGACATTATTTTTGCCGGTCGGCAGGCCATAGATGGGGATACCGCTCAGGTTGGACCGCAGGTTGCCCGTCGACTTGGTCTTCCTTTTGTATCTTATGTTGAAAAATGCGAACTCAAAGATGGTGAAGTAAAAGTTCATCGTCAACTGGAAGACGGTTATGAAGTAGTCAGCGTCAAGACACCTTGTTTGCTGACAATGGTTAAAGAATTAAACACTCCTCGCTACATGAATCTGGCTCGCATTTTTAAAGCATATGAGACTGAAATCACGGTTTGGGATCATACAAATGTTGAAGTCAATCCAGACGAATGCGGGCTGAAAGCATCGCCGACTCGGGTATTCCGCTCCTTTACCCCGCCGCTCAAGGGCGCCGGTGAAATGTTGGAAGGCAGTGTGAAATCAATGGCGGAAACTCTGGTTGAAAAACTGGCGGCTAAGCACATTATCTGAGTCGAGGAGGAATTTTATGAAAACTTTAAACATACAAGATTATCACGGCGTTTGGGTTTTTGCTGAACAACGTGACGGCAAACTAACCCCGGTAGTGGCTGAGTTGCTGGGGGAAGGTCAAAAGTTGGCCAAAGAGATCGGAACAGAATTGGCCGCAGTTTTACTCGGCGACAAAAATGTCGATGAGCTGACTGCTGAATTAGCCGGCTGGGGTGCTGACAAAGTATACGTGGCACGCGATCCCCGTTTGCAGCAATACACTAATGATGCCTATGCCAAAGTAATTGGTGATGCTATTCAAGTATATAAACCGGAAATTGTCTTGCTCGGCGCAACACACATCGGCCGCGACCTTGGCCCTTGCTTGGCAGTCGATGTCAACACTGGTTTGACCGCAGACTGCACTAAGCTGGAAATTGATCCGAAAGATAAAAAATTACTCCAGACGCGTCCGGCTTTCGGCGGTAACCTGATGGCCACTATCATTTGCCAAGATAATCGGCCGCAAATGTCGACCGTTCGCCCCGGTGTCATGAGCAAAACTGAATTTGCTCCCGATAGAAAGGCGGAAGTTGTTGAACTGAAGGTTGATTTGACCCCGGCCAACTTGCGTTTAACGGTTGAAGAGGTAGTCAAAAATATCGGCAAACAGGTTTCTCTCGTCGACGCTAAATATATTGTCTCCGGCGGTATGGGCTTAGGCAATGCGGAAGGCTTTAAACTGTTGCAAAAATTGGCGGATCGGTTAGGCGGCACAATTGCGGCTTCCCGAGCGGCCGTAGACGCCGGTTGGATTGAACATTCATATCAAGTTGGGCAAACAGGTACAACCGTCAAGCCGGTTATTTACTTTGCCTGTGGTATCTCCGGCGCTATCCAGCATTTAGCTGGCATGAAGAGTTCGGATATAATCGTTGCCATCAATAAGAATGCCGAGGCACCTATTTTTGAAGTGGCCGATTACGGTATTGTAGGAGATTTGTACGCGGTGATTCCGGCGATAATTGATGCTATTGATCAACATGCCGCCAAACAAGCTGAATAATTTTTAAAATATAGGAGGTAGTAAAATGTCAAAGAAGCTATTAGAGGGAGTAAAGGTCGTGGAGCTTGCCAACTTTATAGCCGCTGCGACGGCCGGCCGTTTTTTTGCCGATCTGGGAGCTGATGTAATTAAAGTTGAAAGTTCGCGCGGTGATCCGTTGCGTTATACCGCACCTTCCGAAGGCCGTCCGCTCGACATGTTTGAGAACACGACTTGGGAGTTGGAAAATGCTAATAAACGTAATATTTCTATCAATACCAAGTCTGAGGAAGGTAAGGAAATTTTATTTAAACTGCTGGATGGTGCCGACATCTTGATCACCAACTGGCGGGTTGGTGCGTTACAAAGAGCCGGCCTTGACTATGAGTCACTGAAAACTCGCTTCCCTAAACTTGTCTATGGCATGGTCACCGGTTATGGTGAAAAGGGCCCGGACAAGGACTTGCCGGGATTTGACTTTACTGCCTTCTTTGCCCGTGGTGGATACTTGGAAATGTTGCGGCAACGTGATTCCGTGCCGATGAATGTTGTTCCTGGCGTCGGCGATCACAACGTAGGCTTGAATTTGGCAGCCGGCTTGCTGGCGGCTCTTTACCATGCCAAAATGACCGGTAAAGGTGAGAAAGTTGAAACGTCGTTGTTTGAAAGTGCGATTTTCAACATGGGCATGATGGTTCAGTCAGCTCAGTATACTGAAACCGGTGCGAAATATCCTATTAATATCCGTGAGGCCGACAACCCGCTTCTGGCCTGTTGGCACACCGCTGATGACCGTTACATTCAAACCTGCACACCGGATTACAACACGTATTACAAACGTTTCATAACTGCCATAGGCAGGGCGGATTTGGTTGACAGTGAGAGATATTTCCCGGTCCAAAACTTGCAAAAGAATAAGGCTTCAAGTGAAGTTTATGACATTGTCATGGCGGCATTCGGCACCAAGACGGTGGCGGAGTGGAGCAAAATTTTCACAGAGGCCGATATCCCCTTCAGCTTGGCGCAAAACTGGGAAGAAATTCTGGTGGACAAGCAAGCTTGGGCTAATGATTGTTTCTATAAGATGAAATACCCGAACGGCAACGAGCGCACTCTGGTGCATCAGCCGGTTAAATTTGAGGAGATGGGCGTGCCGAAATACGAACGTGGGCCGTTCATCGGTGAACAAAGTGCAGAAGTACTGGCCGAGCTGGGATATTCCGAAGCGGAAATCAATCGTATTAAGGCGGAAGGCGTAGTTTACTTCTGGAATCCGGATGACTTTAAAAAGTAAGAAGCTAGCGCATAGGCTGTTTGCTAAAAACTTGTAAAAGTCTACAAAAATATATACTGTTAGATCTATGGCGCAGTCCGGTTACCGGCTGCGCTTGTTTTTTGCGGAGGAGAAAAGTTAAATTGAAATATTAAACTGAAATATAAAAATGAAATATGATGCTGGCATGCTTGGTTTAAAATATGATAAAATGCCCATAGCGTATTTCTATAGTGTTATATTAGCTATATTGGTTATTATATTTTTGAGGGCAATTTTTTGTTCGCGACAGGAGGCGGCTATGAAAAAAACACTTGCACTCTTACTTATTACAGCTTTACTTTTCCAGCTAAGCTCTTGTACCGAAACGCCTGGAGGCTCCGCCCGCAGCGATAATCCGAGCAATCCGAGCAATCCGATCGCAATCAAACCTCACACCGATCCGGCTTTTGCTGTGAGCAAGGTCGCCGAATATAAAGGTCCGGCGGCTGTTCCGGCTTATGCGGTTGAGTCGGATCTAAAAAATATTTTCAATCTCAATCAGTTCCGCGCCGGCACCGATGAGCAGGGCGATTTTTATTTTGCCATCAATATTTTGCCCGATGCCGCCAAATATATTGAGCGCAACGGTTTTGTCGTCTTGCCGTCGCATAAAAGTACTTTTTACGATACTTATGAAACCAACCGTTATAATGCTGTACCGAGTTTCATCACGACTGACTCGGTGCTGCACACATTTTATTTGATGTACGACTATGTCCTGAAGGATGTGGAGCGGCAAACGTTGGATAAAACTTTGAAAGATTTGACCAGCTCAATGTTCAGAACCTCGGCCGAGCAGTATGAACGGCTGAAAGGTGGGAATTTTGCCAATGCCGCGCGGCGAAACCTAGCTTATTTTGCGGTGGCGTACAAACTTTTATTCCCGAATTTTGAGCCGCCGGAAGAGGTTGCCGAGACGGTTGCGCAAGAAATGAGTTTAATCGAAGCAGCCAACGGCATCGCGCCATCTCCGGTTGTCAATTTGGGTAGCAAGGCTAAAAGTGATACGGATCTCTACCAGCAGGATTACTCGCAGTTCAAGGTGCGGGGACATTATATCTTTTCCGAGGGAATGAAACGCTACTTTAAAGCGAACATGTGGTACGGGCAAGTTACATTTCGGGCTGCAGTTGAAGATGAGTTAAAATCATCTCTTTTGATGGCAGCAAATACCGTTAAACCGGAAATCAAAAAAATGTGGCAGACTATTTTTAATACAATCAACTTTTTTGTTGGTGAGTGCGATGATATAACCGCGCTTGATTATGAGTCTGCTTTGCGTGAAGTGTATCAAGGCGAAATGACGGAAGACAAGGTTACCGACAGTGGTAAATTGAGCAAGGCAATTAAACTAATCAACAAATTGCCGCCCCCAGCAGTTAATTCAGTTCCCATTTATAAGGAAGAAATTCAGCCGGATCAGGTAAAAGCCGTCAAAGGTTTTCGTTTTATGGGACAGCGATTCACCGTTGACGCGGCCATTTTTCAGAAACTTATGGATCGTGCCGTGAAAGGAAGGATGTTGCCTAAGGGTCTGGATATACCGGCGGCGCTTGGCTCAGCTGAGGCGGAAAAAATATTGAAACAAAACTTTGACGTAAAAAAATATCCTGCATATGCAGCTAATTTGAAGCTGTGCCGTGACTATATGCAAAATTTGAAGGAAGATGTATGGACCTCCAATCTGTATTGGTCGTGGATTAATATGCTGCGCCCGCTGGCCGATAATGCGGACCGGAAAGGCTTCCCGTTCTTCATGCAAAACGATGCCTGGCGACGCAAAGAGCTCACCACATTTTTGGCTAGTTGGACGGAATTGAAATATACTACGGCTCTTTACAGCAAACCGCCGATAGCTGAAATGGGTGGGGCAAGTGCTGGAAATATGCCACCGCCGGACGATCGGGGCTATGTTGAACCGAACCCGACCTTGTATAAGCGCATGGCCGCTTTGACACGGCAAACTGCTGCCGGACTTGAGGCTTTGGGACTAAGCACGGCTGAGTTGCAGACTCATTTCAACAAGCTTAACAATATCGCCGATCGTCTGGGTGATATAGCGACAAAAGAATTGGCCAACACGCCACGCAGTTTGGAAGAGTATGAATTTATCAGGCAGTACGGGGCGGAATTGGAGCATTTTTGGAAGACGGCCAAAAAAGATGAGATGGATAGTTTGGATTTGGATCCGGCCAGATTTCAGGAGTTCCATCCCGACGGGGTAGTAGCGGACGTGGCTACCGACCCGAACGGAGAAGTTTTGCAGGAAGCTACCGGCTTTGCCGATAATATCGTGGTCGCTTTTCCACGTGATGGCAAGGTGGTATTGGGGCGAGGAGCCGTGTACAGCCAGTTCGAGTTTACTGTGCCACTAAGTCAAAGGATGACGATTAATGAATGGCATAAATTACTGCGAGAAGCTTCGCAGACCGAACTGAACAAATATTATGCTGTATGGCAAGATTATGTCTGTACTAAAGAAAACTTGGTTCAATGAGTCGGTAAAATCCGCTGGCCGTTGGTTGTCTTTGGGCTTTGTTGTTGTTGTACAAAAATTTAATGCGCTGGTAAAGTGGAAACGATGGGTAGCCGGGTTGCTTATAGCGGTTATTGCTCTTGGCACGGCCGCCGGATTAGGTAGTTGCTTGACGTGCCGGCATGGCGAATATGGTGATACACTTGAATTTCGTGCTTTTTTTGCCGAGAAAAAAGCTCGGCCATTAGAAGTTGGCGGCATTAGTGTGAACAAAACAGGGGCCATCGGTCAGTTGACGGTTTCTTTGCATGACGGAGTGCTCAGGTTTGTCGGCGATAACGGTAAAGAAATTTGGCGAAGCAGCCCGTATTGGTTCGTGGATTCGTTTGCGTTACAGGATGTTAACGGCGACGGAGATATGGATTGTCTTTTTTCGTTGTGGAAGTCTTACAGCTTTTATGAAGGCAGCGGAAAGCCGGATTCTCCGGCGGTGAGAAATCATCTGTTTTTATACACGGTTCGCTGCGGCCGGCTTAAGCCGTTATGGTGTTCTTCCAATTTGCCACGTCCGCTTTACACCTGGTGTTTACGGCCAGGTAAGCCGGATCAAATAGCCTCGCAGGCAGTTTTGGAGACTGTTGAAGGGGAATATAAGAACGATTTTCATCGCACGGTGGGAGAATCACATACTTATTTTTGGTCCGGTTGGGGATTTACGGAGGATGATGGTCTTTATTTTTCTCGAGATAAGTCTATAGGTTAAAGATTGTTTGACGGTGATTATTTTTCAGCTGTGTTGCTTGAAGTTCGTTTCACTCTCTTGCGTTTGATATTAATTATAATAAAATGTAAAAATGTAAAAATTGTTGACATTTTTTTATGTAACATATCATATTATATATAACGTTGCGCATAGGAGGAAGCAGTATGAAAAAAGTTTTTGGAATTTGTTCGTCTTTATTGGCTCTTACGCTTGTTTTTGTCTCTCTTATGGGTGTTAATGTACATGCGCAAGAAACAGAAGGAACGCAAGACGCACAAGATGGAAATAAAGTTGTGACAAGCATTTTCAGCTCGGACGGCACGTTGGAAAGTGCTAAAACTTTAAAAGATAAACCTACAGGAAAAGTAGATGATAATAGTGTGGGTGAAATCATTCTTACCGCAGGTAAGTCTGTTAAATTCGGCGAAAAGGTTTTCTGGTTAATGGGAGGAAAAGCCACCGATAAGGGTAATATTAATACTTTTGTGACTGATGAAGTTGCTGTAGGTAAATTAAAATACGGTACGGTCACCTTTAGTACGTCAATTAGCGGTTGGTTTTTTGACGGTAAGTATCATGACTGCCAAAATAATCCTAGCGAAGTAGCAGGTTTAACCAAATATCTAGGTGATTCTCCTTCGGCTAATGCATCTGCTCAAGAGGTAAATTACGATTTTGCAAGTGGGAAGGGAAAGCCAATAATCTACTCATTTACAGGCAAAGAATCAACCAACGACAAATACATCTATTTGTACTACCATTATTCTATCCGTGGCAAGGCTGACAATGGACAGGAGATAACTCGCTTTGGTTACTTGGGCTACAAGATTAAAGTAATTCCTAAACCGCAACCGCAGCAGCCTAAAGAATATTCGGCGCATTTAAGTTATGACGCCAACGGCGGCAATTTTGAAGGAATTGGTCCTACCTTTGACGATAAGGCCGGCGCTCAGACTTCAGACAACGATAATAAAATGGTCCACGTAAACATAACGGATAAGTTGCCTACAAGGCAGGGTTATAAATTTGTCTTCTGGTATGACAAGGATGAATATCCAAAGACGAAAAACGCTTATAACAAAGACTGGGCGAAGACGGATACCACTCGATATAACGTAACTGGATTAAAACTACTTACGGCTCTGGACATGCAAACAAGTGAAAATGGTCAAACGAAAACTCTTACCGCACTCTGGGATAAAGAATACTGCCTTAAATATAATGCGGATGGCGGTAAAACAACTACAGCTGATCTTACCGGGACTTTTGGCGTAAATTTATACACACTTCAACCGAATACAGACTCGGGAACTATTAATGTGGCCGCAGCCGTTGAAAAAGACGGATTTGTGTTTAAGGGCTGGAAAGATCCAACTGCCGATAAAATTTATCAACCGGGAGACGAATTAAAAATTAGTTCTGATAACCCTGATATAACTTTGCAGGCTGTATGGGAAAAGAAATCTGACAATGTTCAGCCGGGACCGGGCGGCGACCATCATACTCCGGCAGCTTTTCCATGGTTAGCGCCGAATTACAGTTCTAACACACAGGCGCAGCTTGTTGCGGAGCAACCTACTAATGACCGCATGAATTTAGGAAAGCAGCAAGCAGTAAAACAGTCAAGAAAGCCACAGGCAGGTAAAATTGATAACACTATACCTAAAACCGGGGAGACCGACTCATATAGCACCATGCTTTCAGCATTAGGATTTTCTATTGTCCTGATTTCGGTTTGGATAAAAAGGAGAATTTTAGAAGCGAGTAAGTAATCTTGGCAGGTATCCAGCCTGTTGCATCCGCTTGTTCTATACAGGGGGCTGATAGGCAAATTAGCAAACTAATTCAGTGGGTTTTGTTGCCAAAAAAAGGCTGTGAGCTTGAACCGCTCACAGCCTTAATTTTATGCTGCTTTATGTCATTTTTTACAAATGTGAGGTTGGCACGGCGCGGGCGCGGGCGTAAAATTAAGTCGGTTTATTCGCACTTGATTTGTATGTTTATCTGGTTTTTACCCTGATTTTACCGCGAATCGGTTGTGCAACTTGCATAAATGGAGAAAAAGTGCGAAAATGCAACTGTAGTATTTTTCAAATTTTTTCAATGATTACCACCGATAAACAATGTCACCCGACAACAGGTAATTTATTCACAACAAGCGATTCAGCAGAAATGGATAAGGAAACGCAATGAAAAAATATATTTTAGCGATTGATCAGGGAACAACCAGCTCGCGTACAATAATATTTGATGATAAGGGTAAAATAGTTGCTCAGGCAAAAATACCTTTTAAACAGTATTATCCAGAGCCGGGCTATGTCGAGCATGATCCGGAAGAGATATATTTGACCGTATGTCAGTCGATACAGCTGGCTATGGCCAAAGAAAATATAACCGCCGCTGAAATCTTAGCCGTTTCGATAACTAACCAACGGGAGACCGTGGTCGTTTGGGACAAAAATACCGGCAAACCGGTTTATCCCGCCATTGTTTGGCAATGTCGCCGCACGGCCGATCTCTGCTATGAATTGGTAAAAAACGGTTGTGAAGATATGATCAGGGCGAAGACTGGTTTGGTGGCGGATGCTTATTTTTCTGGCAGCAAAATAAGATGGATTTTAGATAATGTACCGAATGTCAGAATAAGAGCTGAAAAAGGGGAGCTGCTGGCCGGTACGATTGATGCATGGTTGCTTTGGAAACTTACCGCCGGGACGGTGCATGCTACGGATTATAGCAATGCCGCCAGAACTATGCTTTTCAACATTCATTCTTTAACTTGGGACGATGAGCTTCTGTCGATGCTAGATATTCCACGCTGCCTTTTGCCTGAAGTTAAGCCTAATGCCCACATATTTGGCTATGTGCTTGATGAAAATTTCGGCGACACGGATTGGCGCGAAGTGCCGATTGCGGGGATGGCAGGAGACCAACAGGCGGCTTTGTTCGGGCAGGCGTGTTTTAATATAGGCACAATCAAATCAACCTATGGCACTGGCGGCTTTATTTTGGCTCAGACCGGGAAAACGCCTGTAAAATCACAGCATCGACTTTTGACTACCGTAGCGTGGAATGTTGGCGATGGGGTGCAATATGCTTTGGAAGGTTCAGTTTTTAATGCCGGATCTACTTTGCAGTGGCTGAAAGATGAGCTAGGCCTGATCCAGACAATGGATGAGGTTGAAATTTTGGCACGGCGGGCTGAGGGTCAGGGAAATCCGGTGATTGTGCCGGCCTTTACTGGACTCGGCGCTCCGTACTGGAATATGGAAGCTAGGGGGGCTATTTTTGGCCTTACCCGTGGGGTTAATCGCGCACAATTATGTAGGGCGGCTTTAGAATCAATTGCTTATCAGGTGGCCGATGTATATTCATGCATAAGCCGTGATTGTGTTGAGGCCGGGGTATGGAAAATCGGCGAAAAGCGGGTGATGCGGGTGGACGGCGGTGCGGCAGTCAGCGATATTATGCTGCAGTTGCAGGCTGATTTGATTGATGCGACGGTTGAACGTCCGCAAGTAGTTGAAACAACCGCGCTTGGTTCGGCCTTGATGGCCGGTTTAGGGGTAGGTCTTTGGCAAAATATTTCGGAAGTGGCCAAGTTGTGGCATCGCGACATTGCTTTTGTTCCTAAATGCACGGAAGCGAGACGAAATGAACTTATGCATGGCTGGCATCGGGCGGTGAATGCGGTGCTTTTTACCACAGATGAATGAGTTTAAAGTTGGTAACCGTAACTTCAGGAGAAAAGTATAGCTATTATAGATATATATGCTAATTATGATAGCTTTTTTGCATGCACATAGTGAATGTGCATAAGTTCTATAAATGAATATTGTGCAAATTTACAGTGGAGATCGGAAAAATTGAAGGTTATAATAAAAATATAAAGATGTTACGGAGGTGAAACAATGAAACGATTACTTAGTTCAGTTCAGATCAGATCAGTTATTTTGGCGTCCCTGTCAGTAGTTGCCTTATCCGCTGCCACCTTTTCGACACCGGTTGCATACGGCTATAACGCAAAAGTTCAGTATCAGACAGAGCTGCAAAAAAAGCTTGGCGTTACCGAGGGTATAAGCATTCGCAGTTGGTTGGCCGGCGACAAGAACTACAAGCCGCCCATGATCAACATTCCGGAAATATGTAAAAATATCTTGCCGATCAGGACGCTGACTTCAGACTATTACGGGGCTGACGGAGCGCAGGCCGCCGTTCAAATGTTGCTTAAATATCGTCGCGTTGATTTATCTCAAGAGCAGCTTGCGACTGAACTCAACGGGGCATATACTCAGGCAGCAATGAGCAAGCCAACTGACATAAGTAAGGTTAAAGAAAGCGTTAACAGTCATTTGTTCGGCTATGCCACGCCCGACAGCAATTATGATCCCGGATACTTCTTGTACAATATGAACAGTGAGACGGAGCCGAATCGTTTTCGCTCTATGCTTAAACAGAATGTAATTGACGGTTACCCGATTATTTATCACGTTGATGCCTCTTACCTTTATCCGGGGGCTACGGGATCAAAATATGTTTTAGGCATAGGTTACCGTATTGCTAAGCTAATGGATGATCAGACGCAGCAAAATAGTCCGGCCAATATCGGGCGCATATATTTCCTGGATCCTGACCAGTCTCGCCAAGACTTTTATTGGGGCGGTTTGAAATATATGGATATCAATGATTTTATCAAGGCTGTCCAACATAGCTACTCAGGTTGTTATATCGCTTAAAAATTGAAAAAAGTTTGACCCGGGTTCGGTCTTCGCCTTGCTCGGGTCATTTGTCTTATTATCCCTAAGCTATAGCTTTAGTCGTACTGTTTGCATTAAACAATCTGACTCTACATGCTTTAAGCGAGGTTCATCCATGAAAATATATATGCTCGTCTATAAGTGCGCGACAAAATCGGCGAAATTCTTTGCGTGTATATGCGTTGTAAGTATAACCATATCTTTATTGGCTAGCTTGGCCGGCTGCTCGAGCGAAAAACAACAAATGCCTGCACAAGAAGCCGCCGGAAAAATAGCAGAGAAGTCGGGACAGCGTGATAAGCAGACAGCTGAAAACAAAAGCTCTGATACGAAAAATGTAAATTTACCGGATAAAGTTGATATGGCGGCAAAATCACTTTTGGATGGCTTGGACTTTGAGCCTGGAATTGATCGCAATAAAGTTGCCGTTTACCTGCTAAGTCAAACAGGGTCAGCGATATGGCTTAAAGTTGACGAGTTATATAAATATCCGACTAATGAAACATTGAAATTGATAAAATATGATTTCAGCTCAGGTGCGGTCGAAAAAACAATTGATATAAAGAAACTCGGCTTAAACGGGGCGGAAATCAAAAGTGCCGTTGAAACTGACGATGCGGTTTGGCTCAGCGGCATTAGTGATCTGGCCGGCGAGGCCGGAATTAACGGCTTTATCGGGCGGTTTGACCTTGAGAAACAAAAAATAACCATCAATAAGGTTTCAGATGATAAGATATTTAACTTGATGTTTACCCCGGAACTATGGCGAAAAGGCCAACAAGTTATGGGAATTTGGTTGAGCAAAAAGAATACGCAGACAGAAATTTTACAGCTTAATAAAGACAATATAAAAACCTTAAAAACGCTTGCTGCTCGTCCGTTTATGCCGTCTTTGCTGAATTTGTCGTATAATGATACGGCTATTTTGAGCTATTTGAGTGCGGATGAGAAGTTGCATGGAATTTATCCGGCCGAAAATAAAGTGGAAGAATTATCTTATATTGATAAGCTCGATTTGAAACAAGGTGACAGACTGTTTCCTTGCGGTGATGATGCGATTCTCCTTGTCCCGAATGCACGGATGTTTTACTATGATTACTACTATGTAGATAGCAAAACGGAGAGCGTTTTTCCGATTCCTGAGCTTACTTCCCGCCTGGAAACTTTTTATAGCGTAACAGTCGCGTCTGATAGGCTTCTGTTGGTAGGCCGAGATTCTGAGTCGCATCAAGCATTATATTATATTTTAAAAATAAAAGTCAAAGTTAATGAAGGTTTGACCTATGAATTAAGTCAAATAAAGTTTGAAGGTTTGCAAGATTGTTTGACCCACGTTTTTGCGAAAATAGGTGATGATTTATATTTTTGTGGTCAAGATCGGCTGAACAAATCCCTACATTGGCGTAAGCTTGTGGCTTAGTCCTTAAGCTATTTGGTCAGTGCTGATGGCTCAATGCGTAGAGCTTAGTGACAAAGTTTATTTGCCACTAAGTTGCTGCGGCAGCGCAGCCGGGGTGATAGCTTTAGTTATCATTTATTGTATACGGTCGGTTCATTATTATATGGTTCGGCCGCCGCCGGGTCGAGCGGTAGAGCAACGGGCAGATTATGATTGCGACTGCTCAAATAAGCGGCAATTACCAGTTCCACCGCATTGTAGCCGTCTTTATCTCCGGCTAAAGCTCCGCGCCGCAGCGAGTAGGCTGCCGCCCCATTATCCTCACGGCAAAGATCAGCCATATCTGCATATATCCCTTGATGTGGATGCAGTACAATGCCCAGCCGCTCTTTAAATTTGCATTTTGAAGGCGACAAAACTTTTTTTATCAGTGCACCAACATAGTTCCTTCGCTTGGGTGCGCCATTCGCTGTGCCGGTAATTTTTAGCCAAGGACGGCCATTCTTCAGACTGACGGAAATTTCTCCGTGGGTGAAATAAAGGTTTATCTGAGCGGTAGGTGCCTTAGGATTGGTTGCTGTGCTGCTCCAAATTTGAAAAGTCGTGCCGTTTAGGCAATACCCTTGCATACAGGCGGTGTCTTCCGCTTCCAAATCGGTGTGGACAAATTTGCTTGTATAAGCTTGAACAGAGACCGGCCTACTGCCACTTAACCAGACGGCCAGATCGCAAGCGTGAATACCCTGATTCATTAAAGCTCCGCCGTCATTTTGCCAAGTACCACGCCAAGCTTGTCGGTAGTATGCAGCATCATGTCCCCAAGCAAGCTGACAGTTTATGTGCAGTAGACGGCC